>NZ_CAMZMZ010000010.1:0-111486 GCF_947311905.1 Alteromonas sp. CyTr2
ATTGGGTATGGTAGTCGTCTCTTCGAATAAACATCGGCGCTTCCAAGCTAATACCGACACCAGAAGCGTGCTGTCATTCCACTATCTCGGTCTGAGAGCTGTTGCTTGCCGAATAAGATTCACTATGCGACAGTGGAAAACTGCACTCAAATGGTACAGCTCCATAGTCGACGGGGCCTGGACCGCAGGCACATGGAATTAAATTCGTGGGGATCCCTCAGACTCTGACCCCATTTTTTGAGTTATTGGCGTTTAATCGGTAGCTCGGTGGTGTTTTTCACCTGCTTTAAGGCGAAGGTTGAGCTTAAATGATCGACAAGAGGCAGGTGAGTTAATTTCGTTTTAAGTAAGAATTCGTACTCTTCAATACTTTCCACTATCACTTTTAGTAAATAGTCTTTTTCACCGCTGGTGGTATGACACTCCACGATTTCATCGATGTTTTGTACGGCATTTTCAAAATCGGTTAGCGAGTCACCGTCATGGTTTTTCAACGTGACATAGATAAAGACCGACACACCTAAATTCAGTTTTTTGCTGTTTAGCAATGTGACTTTACCAAGAATGATGCCGTCGGCTTCCATTCGCTTGACACGTCTCCAGCACGGAGTGTGCGACAATCCTACACGCTGGCTTAAATCTGCCATCGACACCGTGGCGTCTTGCTGAAGTACGCGCAAAATCTCACGGTCAAATTTATCCAATTTCATTAACACTGTTTCCGTCGTTTTTATGATGTTTATTATATATCAAAAAAAATTCTAGGATAGCTGTCCTAGAAAAATTGTAATCAATTCTATTGCGTTTCAGTTTGTAAATTTCATTAACAAACTTTGCAAGGCCTGTCCTCAAAACAATCGGATACACTTGGCAAAATGTTGCTGATCTTTGCGAGGCCGATAAGTGTACCGCAAATCATCTTCAGACTCTCACATCATCCCAAATGAGCGGCGTTTCGTTTTCGTGACAGCTAGACCTTGGGTAGGCTTTAATTCATCACAGTATTAATAGGGAAAATATGTCAGTTTTTGATCACCCGGAGTTCAATAATCACGAACACGTTGCGTTTTATCATGACGAGAAGGCGGGCTTGAGCGCCATTATTGCTGTACACAATACCAATCTGGGGCCAGCACTTGGCGGTTGTCGCATGTGGCCCTACGTAAATAGTGGTGAGGCATTGACCGATGTGTTGAGACTGTCAAAGGGGATGACGTATAAAGCAGCCATGGCTAACTTGGAGCTTGGCGGCGGTAAATCTGTGATCATCGGCGACCCTCGAAAGGCTAAATCGCCAGAAATGATGAAGGCAATGGGCAAGTTTGTTGAATCATTGGGCGGCAAGTATTTCACTGCTGAAGACTCTGGTATTTCAGTAACGGACTTGCAAACCATGGCAACCGAGTCGGATTACATCGCTGGTGTTAATGCTAAATACCACTATGCGGGCGAAGTACCTGACGGAAACCCGGCTCCGTCTACAGCATACGGTGTGTTTGTGGGATTAAAGGCGACGGTAGAGTACGGCTTGAAGCGCAGCCTTGATGGCGTCAGTGTTGCTATACAAGGTATGGGGCACGTTGGCTACCGTCTTGCAAAGCATTTGCATGAGCACGGTGCCAAGCTTTATGTTGCGGATATCTATCCTGAAGGTGTTGAAAAAGCAGTATCTGAATTTGGTGCGACAGCTGTAGCGCCGGAAGAAATACTGAGCTTAGATGTGGATGTGTTAGCGCCATGTGCGTTGGGTGCAGCCATTAACGATCTGTCATTGCCTGAAATCAAAGCCAAAGTAATTGCAGGCGCTGCAAATAACCAGCTTGCACGTGAAGATATTGGTGAATTGCTTCAACAACGCGGCATTCTGTATGCGCCAGATTACGTGATCAACGCGGGTGGCGTTATCGACATCTTCCATCA
Organism: Alteromonas sp. CyTr2; assembly: GCF_947311905.1. NCBI lineage: Bacteria > Pseudomonadati > Pseudomonadota > Gammaproteobacteria > Alteromonadales > Alteromonadaceae > Alteromonas > Alteromonas sp. CyTr2. The sequence continues at coordinate 1,921 of NZ_CAMZMZ010000010.1, forward strand.
GCGTATGGAATCGAGTTCTAATGAAGCGCTTCGCGCACATATTGAGCAAATCGGCGAAACGCTAAAAGAAATTTATACCCGTGCAGAGCAAGAAGGGGCGGCGACAAACCGCGTTGCCAACCTTATTGCCGAAGAGAGATTTTCTTTAAAGGGTTGAAAACTCTCAACCAAATAGTCATAATGCGCCCCGCACTCAAGCAGGGGCGAATGACTTTGCTTTGAATGCGATTTTCTATGGTGGGCTTTTGGTCCTCCCGCAATGATACTCTGTGAACCCGGTCAGGCCTGGAAGGGAGCAGCCGCAGCAGACGACTCATGTGCCGGGATGTGGCTGGAGGCCCGCCACCCAAATTCTTTATTCGTCTTCTTTTTTAGTCTTTTCTATTTCATCTAAGTACTTGAGTGCTTTACTAATAGCATGCTCAACATTCATTTCCATTTGATTTCGTTCGCTCTGAGGCAGGTAAAACGCCATGTCTACTTCGTAGCGGATATAACGTGGTGGAACCTGATTTAAGGCAAGACAGCACAAGTCTGCTAAGTAATCAGGACTTTTCGTGGTATCGAGCCCCAGCTTACTGATTCTTTCTAAAACCAGGTGTTCATAATAGTTATGGATGTCGTCATCTAGTTTCATGTTCATTCCCCTTATAATTGTTGTTAGCGCCCTGCGTAAAAGTGCTGTGGTATGCAAATATGTTGTGCGGAAAATACAGCACTTGTCCAACTAATTGGACACATTTTTATACAAGCTAAATGGCACAACACGAACCTTGCCTATATATCCTTATAATGTATAGCTTGTATTCTGTGGATGTCGAGTCGACGGTGATAGAATTACGAAGTTAAACAAAGCAATAAGGCAAGAACGACATGAAAAAAAATATAGAGCCCTGCTACTACGGCGATTACCTACAGCTTGATAAGATTTTGGGGGCGCAGGACTTACAGAGTGAGAAGTACGGTGACGCGGCGCACGAAGAAATGCTGTTCATTATTGTTCACCAAGTTTATGAGCTTTGGTTCAAGCAGGTTCTTCATGAATTAAATGCAGTAATTGATACGTTTAATCAAGAAACAGTTAAAGATCAGCAGCTAACGCTAGTGGTGCATCGCTTACAGCGAGTCATACAAATTCAAAAGTTAATGAACGATCAAATTGCTATCATGGAAACCATGACGCCACAGCAGTTTTTGTCGTTTAGGGACTACCTGGTGCCCGCGTCGGGCTTCCAAAGTATACAGTTCAAGCGTTTAGAAATATCACTGGGCCTAAAGCGCGATTTCAGAATCGACTTTGATAAACAAAGCTTTTACAACCGTCTGACTGATAAAGATAGAGCGTTATTGGAAACCCTTGAAAGCAAACCCAGTTTGTTTGAGCTGGTCGACAAATGGCTTTCAAGAATGCCGCTTCTAAAAACGGAAGGTTTCGATTTTTGGCAATATTATAAAGATGCGGCAGACGAAATGTTGAAAGACGACCATCATACAATTTCAACCAGTGACATGCTGTCTGATACAGAGCGGCGACAAGAGCTAAAAGACTTACAAGCAACGATGGAGAACTTTGATGCGTTGTTTGATGATACGCAGTTTGAAAAGTTAAGAGGCGAGGGCAAATTCCGCTTAAGTCATAAAGCATTGCTTTCTGCATTATTTATAAAGCAGTATTCTGAAGAGCCTATCTTTAATCTGCCGTTCCAGCTTATTACCGCACTCACAGAGATAGACGAGCAACTCACTATATGGCGCTATCGTCACGCAATGATGGTTCAGCGCATGCTGGGCACTAAAATTGGCACTGGTGGATCGTCAGGACATCATTACCTCAAGAAAACCACTGAGTCTAATCGTATCTATTTAGACTTTTTTAACATGGCAACCTTTTTATTGCCTAAAAGTGCGTTGCCTGAGCTACCAGAGGCTGTGAGAAAGCAATTGGGGTTTTATTTGCAGTAGCTTTAAAGCAAATTAACACGCACAGATAGGCAAATTAACGACCGATGTATTCAGATTAATATTTAGGTCTGCCGACCGTATGAAAAACACCTAGATATGTTCGTTTCAGCGTAAATTACTCATTTTAGATAGCTGAAACAAGAAAGTTTGTAAGCGGGTGCGGCTTATACTTTAGGTGTAATTTGCGCTTTTTTACTACTCAGTATGAAAAGTGAACTGGGAAGTTCGTTTTTTGTGCTCTATTTGTAAAATGTAAGTTAATATTTACAGATTAGAGTTAAAAGATAAAAAAAATTGAACTTTTGTGAAGTACCTGTCTGATCCCAGTTGACCCTTCGCACAAGATGTGGTTATTATCGTAATGAGGCTTTGACCTTACTAATAATAATTCGTTATATAAACGATTTAAGAAACACACCCTAAGAATTTTTAGTGGTCCAGGGAGACAATACATGTTTATAAACTCTAAGCTGGCTAAGTCAGTGAAGTTGGCGTGCGCATTCGGTGCAGCATCATCTATCGGCTTCACTGGTGCAGTTAACGCACAGGAAACCGAAGAAGCAGCGGACACAGTAGAAAAAATCGAAGTAACAGGTTCTCGTATCCGTCGTACAGACATTGAAGGTGCAAACCCAGTTACAGTTATGTCACGTGTTGATATCGAAAAATTCGGTATCACTTCAATCGGTGACGTTCTTCAAGCAATTCCTTCTGCAGGTTCTGCTATCAACACCAACAACAACAACGGTGGTAATGGTACAACGACTATCAACATTCGTGGTATCGGTTCAAACCGTACGCTAGTTCTTGTTAACGGTAAGCGCTGGGCGCCAGGTCTAGGTGGTTCAGTTGACCTTAACAACATCCCAGCGTCTATCATTGAGCGTATCGAAGTGCTTAAAGATGGTGCTTCTGCGGTATACGGTTCTGACGCAGTAGCTGGTGTTGTAAACATCATCACTCGTCAAGATTTCGAAGGTGTTCACGCTTCTGGTTACTTCGGTGAGTATGATGAAGGCGATGGCGAGAAAGAACAATGGGACATTGGCTTTGGTACAGCTAACGACAAAGGTAATGTATACGTAAATATCAGTTACGTAGAAGAAGAAGCAACGCTAGCGGGTGACCGTGCTATCTCTGCGGTTCCTACCTACGGTGCGCCAGAAGGGTTCGGTGGTTCATCAGCTCCACCTCAAGGCCGCTTCCACGTTTTCGACCAAAATCCAAATTTTGATCCGCTAGACGAAGATTCATCTCAGTTCCTTTCTAACAACAACGAAGGTGATAGCAATGGTGGACTAGCACCGTGGGTTGAGCCAACAAGCCGTTTCAACTTTGCACCATTTAACTATCTATCTACGCCACAAGAACGTACTAACATCTACACTCAGGCACGCTATGAGCTTGCAGATAACTTGTCTGTTAACGTGACTGGCTTCTACGGTAACCGTAAATCAGAGCAGGCTCTAGCGCCTACTCCACTGTTTATTGGTACTGCATTTGGCGACTCCGGTTTCACACTAGCGGCTAACCACCCGTTTAACCCGTTTAATCGCAGAATTACCACGGATGCTTCGTATTTCACGAACCCAGAAACTACGCCAGATTACGACACACTAAATCTAGATCCAACGCTTTATGATCCAAATGCATCAGAGATGTTTTTGTTCGGTCGCCGTATGATGGAAGCGGGTTTCCGTAGCTTTAAACAAAACGTTGACCATTTCCAGTTTAACGGTGGTTTTGAAGGTGTTATCGAGTTCGCTGACAGAGAGTTTTTCTGGGACGCAAACTACACTTACGCAGATATCACTCAAAATACATCTACCGACGGTCTGCTTAATATGGATCGTGTAAGACGTGCGATTGGCGACCCTGCTAACTGTACAGGTGAATGTACGCCGCTTAACTTGTTCGGCGGTGCGCCAAACGTTATCGGTGAAGGAACAATCACGCAAGAAATGCTTGATTACATTACGTTTACAGCACAAGACGAGCTAAACTCTACGTTGGAAAGCTACTCTGCTAACATCTCTGGTGAAGTATTTGAATTACCAGCTGGTTATCTAGCATTCGCTGCAGGATACGAAAAGCGTTGGCAGTCTGGTTATGATCAGCCAGATGCGATCATTGCTGCTGGTATTACTTCAGGTAACGCTCGTCAGCCTACCGCTGGTGCGTTTGACGTTGAAGAAGTTTACCTAGAACTTGCTGTTCCACTACTTTCAGATATGCCTGGAGTAGAACAGCTAGACCTAGAACTTGCTACTCGTTATTCTGATTACAGCAACTTCGGAGACACCACTAACTCTAAAGTGGGTCTTAGGTGGCGCATCAATGAAGACCTACTCGTTCGTGGTACTTGGTCAGAAGCTTTCCGTGCTCCATCGCTTGACGAATTGTTCTCAGGTAACAGCGATAGCTTTGCACCACTAACTGACCCATGTAACGGCGGCGCGGCAGGTAACCCAGAACTTCCAGGTTGTGCTGGAATTCCTGCGACTTATGAACAGCCTAACACGCAGATCCGTACTACTGTCGGTGGTAACGCAAACCTAGAAGCTGAAGAAGCAGAAAGCTTTACGTACGGCTTCGTTTATTCTCCAGAAGCAGTTGAAGGCCTATCAATTACATTTGATATCTTCGATATCGAAGTTGATAACGCAGTATCATCTGTTGGCGCACAAACCATTCTTAATGCCTGTGCTCAAACTGGTGTAAACCTATGTTCGCTTATTGAGCGTGGTTCAGGTGGTAACGTAGTTGACTTGTTTAATGGCCAAGTAAACCTTGGTGGACAGACAACATCTGGTTTCGACTACAACGTAGCATATAACTTTGAAACAGAGTACGGTGACTTCCGTATTAACTGGGATGGTACTTATGTTGACGAGCGTACTACTATCGTAATCGACCCAGTAACAAATACATCTACTGAGTTTAACGATGCCGGTCGTGCAGGCGACCGTGACGTTGTTCCACGTCTACGTACTAACGTAGCGGTTACTTGGTCATATGACGATTGGACAGCTAACTGGTTAGTTCGATTCATCGGCCACACTACTGAGGAGTGTTCAATTGATGGCGATACACTTGATCAGCAACTATGTAGCGATCCAAGTGAAGAGCTTGGTGGCGATAGCTTCAACGAACTTGAAGATATGGCGTACCACGATGTATCACTAGGTTACGCAGTTAACGATAACCTACGCATCACTCTTGGTGTGAACAACTTGTTAGACACTGACCCAGAAGTTTCTTACTCGACGTTTGCTAACAGCTTCGACCCGTCTATGTATGAAATCCCTGGACAATTCTTCTACACACGTGTAAATCTTAACTTCTAATTGAAGTTGTAGTAGACAGAATGAAAAAAAGCCTCTTCGGAGGCTTTTTTGTTATGTGGAAGCCGTACTAAATAAAGTGTGGACAACAGGTAATGAATGTAGAGCAGTGTATTAAGAATGCTAATGAAGCCCATGCATCAGGCAACACTGATGAGGCAATGCAATGGTTAAAACAAGCTGGCGAATTTGGAGACGTTAATGCCGCGTTGGATTATGCCTATTTCAGCTCAAGGGAGAACCCAAGAAAATCAGTGGCATTCTTAGAAGGGGTAAAGTGTGCAGATAACCCCGTCGTTCAGTTCCATAAATTACAAATTGGCTATTATGGTGACGTAATAACGAATACGAAGTTAGTAGCCAAGACGCTCATCGCACTCGGGAACGAAGGTGTGATAGAGGCTTATTTAGTTGCGCTTTCTTACCTACCGGTAAATAGCACTACATTTTCTTATATTGCGAGTAGGGTGTGTCACCTAGCACCGAATATCAGCAAACAGCTTAATTTGCATTCAGCGTCACAAGTTACTAATGACGAAAGTCTGAATCAAGAAGTTATAGAAGAAATATCTGAATCGCTTGGTAGAGTATATGAACCCTCTAAAGTGTTAGATACATCTTTACCTATTAATGTGTACGAAAGCCTACTATCTGAATATGAATGCCATTACTTAATCACCAAATTTAGCTCACTCTTGCAACCCTCGATGATTGTTGACCCTAGGACTGGCGAGGGCATAATTGACAGTGTGCGAACAAGTTACGTTGCCGTTATAGAGCCTAGTCATTGCGATTGGATTACAAGAAAGCTGGACAAAGTAATATCACAAATTACGAATACGCCTAGACGTAACGGCGAGGCGTTAAATTTATTGCGATATGAACCAGGTCAGCAGTACAAACCCCACTATGACGGGCTAAACGAAATAAACGATGGATTAATGTTTAAAGATGGAAAACAGCGCACGAAGACTGCTCTTGTATACCTGAATACGGTTGATGAGGGAGGGGAGACTCTTTTTCCTAAGCTAAATATCCGTATTGTACCAAGATGCGGAACTGTCGTTGTTTTTTCCAACTCAGACAAAGACGGTAAGCTATTGTTAAATAGCTATCATTCTGGCGCGCCATCTATTTCACAAAATAAATGGATAGTTACAAAATGGATTAGAGAATGTACAACTATTTATGGTAACGTAGTCTACGGTACTTATACTAAGGGATAACACGGATGAAAAGAGTAACAAAAATAATTCTTGCATCAAGCCTAGCACTAGCATTGGGAGCATGTGGTTCAACTGACAATCAAAGTTCTGAGTATGCTAAGGCAAATACCAACGGCGGAGACGATGGTATGGTATGCAAAATGGAGAAAAAGATAGGTTCAAACCGCATGCAGCGCGTTTGTTACTCTGTGGAAGAAAGAGAGAACATGCGTGAAGCTGGCCGTGAAGGGTGGTTGCGTATGCAGCGTGGATCAGAAACCGGCGGCGGTGACCTGTAAATACACCGTAGGTTAGTTTAAGATGGGAGGCAAAACGCTTCCCATTTTTGTATGACTAAAGAAAACAATAATAGCCCTGACGATACGCTTGCTCAAATTACAGACGCAATAAATGCAGGCGATTACAATAAAGCTCTTTTTCATTACGGTGAAGTTTGCTCGCGATGGCCCGAGTATTTGTCGCCAGCGTCTGGCGTACAGCTTTCTAAATCTCAAGCTACACATATTCATAATGCAGCGAATTTAGCTCGGCGTGATTTATTTATAAAAACCCAGTCGATTGGTTCGAGTAAAAGAATTAAGCGCGCCATTTCAATGTTTTGCGGCGCTGAACAAAAGAAGTTCGATAAAGCACTTCAGTCTCCAAGCTTTCTATTTATCCCAAACCTTCCCTCTACTCCGTTTTCAGATGTCAGTGCAGTGGAAGGGCTTGATACATTTATCAATACGCTTAGTGCCCATAAAGACGTGTTCATATCTCGTTTGTCAGGTGCAAACGAGCGCTATATTCACGATATAGGTGCAGTGCCAGACACCGAAGATTGGGCACAGCTAGCCCAAAAATGGAACTCACTTCACCTAATGAAAGGCGGCAAGTTTACTGATAATGGTGATAACCTTCCTGACGAAGTAAAGACGTTATTCAATTCGCCAATCCTGGCCCATTGTCCAGTACACGCACCTGAGGTAGTCATTTCTGTACTGCAGCCACGTACAAAAATCCCACCTCATTTCGGAATTTCTAATCTAAAGTGGACGTTGCACATCCCACTGATTATTAATGATAAGTCGTATTTGCATGTTGCTAATGAGCGATGCTATTGGAGTGAAGGGAAGACCGCTATTTTGTTTGACGACAGCTATCAGCATAGCGCGGAGAATGAGGACGAAACGGCCAGAGCAGTTTTAATAATTGATATTTGGAACCCGCATTTAACGCTTACTGAGCGGGAGGATGTTGCACAGTTTATTTCCAAATATGGCGAGTGGTCTTTGCAGTATGGGGCACTAGCTTCATTGGATAGAAGGTTATATAAATAATGCAATCGCAACCAAATATTGTTATCCCAAACCTCATTAATGCATTCAACAGAGGTGATTTCCTTTTTGTCATCAATACAGTAAAAAAAAGTGGGGCGTTAAATCGTGTTGATCCTGTAGTCTCGCAATTACATGGTAGTGCGTTAAGAAAAATAGGTAAGCTTGATGACGCCGTGAAGGTCTTTGAGAAAGGTTTAAAGCTGTTCCCTCAATCTACCGACCTAATGAATAGCTATGGAAATCTGTTTCTTGACAAAATGCAAAGTGATAAAGCGATTTTATGGTTTTCAAAAGCCCTAAAAATCAAGCCGAATGCCTTTGATTATAAGTATAACTTAGCAAGAGCCTTCTATGATGCTAAGCGCTTTAGCGAGGCTGAAAAGCAATGTCTTCAGTTACTAACAACACAGCCAAACAAAAACACAGTCTTGCTGTTAATGGCATCAATTTTAGTAGAGGACCATCGCGATGATGTGGCTGAACGCTATTTGAAGCGATTATTAGACAGCGAACCACAAAATAAAAAAGCGCTTAATAACTTAGGAAATATCAAACGCAGAAATAACCAGTTCGATGAAGCAATATCACTCTACAAACAAGCGCTATCGGGGGGAAGTTCTACCGCAGAGCTTTATCAAAATCTAGCTGCAGTCTTTGCTCTAAACGGTTCGTTAAATGAGGCCTTTGCTACTTATAAAGAAGGGATAAGGGTCTTTCCTGATAGCGTAAATTTGCACAAAGAATATGCTCATTTAGCCTGGGTTCAAAACCTTGAAGCACCGTTTTCTCTTTTAGAGGCAAACTTATCAATTGATAATCCGGATTTAATTTTGGCTTACACGGAATTGATGATTAGGGTAGAGGAATTTGAAAAAGCTAAGTTTTGGTTAGAAAAGCTCCTCGAAACTAAGTTACCCACCTATCAAATTGCTGCAGCGGCCAGTTTATCTCACACATTAAGAGAGCTTGGAGAATTTGAAAAAGCACTGGCAACCGTAAGTGTTAAAGCGTCTAATCCCACTCTAGAGACGCTCCCGTTAATAATTGAGAAAAGCTATTCTTTATTAAGTCTCAAAAGGTATAAAGAAGCGATAAAAGCACTAGAGTTGGTGTGCCGAATTGCGCCGCTTAATCAGGGTTATTGGACATTATTATCCACCGCGTACAAAGCTCATGGCGATGAGGCTAAGTATAATCAGTTATGTGATTATCAAAGTTTTGTGAGCGTACAGTCTTTGTTAGGAAACGAAGACGCAAACACAAAATTTATAAACCTACTTAGAGCACATCTTATTACGCTTCACAACAACGAAAGACACCCAATTGGGCAGTCGCTTCGCAACGGCTCTCAAACATTTGAAAACCTTTTCGATTCGACCCACCCAGTAATTAAAGAGTTAAGGTGGGCTATTGAGGCAAGAGCCAAAGAGTTTTTATCAACGCTTACTCGTGTGAAGAAGCATCCATTCTTATCTCGCCTAAGCCAAGATATCGATTTTATAGGCAGCTGGTCGGTAAGGTTGCGCCAGAAAGGATTTCACAAATCTCACTATCATTCAGAAGGATGGCTTAGCGGCGTGCTGTATGTAGATGTGCCCGCTGAAGTTAAAATTAACGGGCATGGCTGGCTAGTTTTTGGACGGCCGGATATTAGTGGCGTCGATATGACAGAAGACTATGCTGTTAAGCCCCAAGAGGGAAGTGTTGTTTTCTTCCCTTCGTATATGTGGCACGGTACAAATCCAATTTTGTCTAATCAACAACGTCTGACGGTCGCTTTTGACATTGTGCCTAATCCTACCATCTAGGTGTCCGCATTAAGCTAGCTCTAATTTAAAAGCCAGGGTATATCGGGGCGTGTAGCAAATACGGTTGGGCGGCCTTCCTACATGCTTGATTGCCCCGTGAAAAATCACAGTCCTACCCGGCTTTGGCGTGCAGGCGAAAACGCAATCGTTTTTGCTATTATAAAAAAGCGTTTCACCGCCCCATTCAATATCCCACTCGGGGCACAGATACACCAATACAGTAAGTTCATTAGCTTCTGGCAGACAGTCTGTATGTGTAAAAAGCATGTCGCCGTACGATGCATAATTCACATAGCCACGATATGCTCTGTAATGTTTACCTGTGGTACTAAAGATTTCCTTAATAGCATGTTGATAAACGGCCAGTGCTCGCACTTGCGTATCGCTAAGTTCGACTGCCCAATGTTTGTATTGAGCGGTGTCGGGACGCGCGACTTCAGTATGTTTGAATGCGCTTAGTTCTAAACCTTTAAATATACCCGTTGCTTCTTCAAGGGAGCATAAATCATCGAATACCCAGACAGGTTTGTCATCAATTGTGTAGCTATATGCAGGTGCGCTCATGGTTTAATCATTCTTGTTATGTATAGATGCGGTATAAATAACAAATTGTGCATAGCAAGCCAATGTTAATTTTCAATGTTGTTTTTTACATTTTTAGATTTGAATAAAAGCAACAACAAATAATCTAAGAGCAATAATTGTTTAGACAAGTCGCCTCATATTGTAACTATGAAGGCCTCGGTTGGGCTATATCAGTGCAAGGCAAAGCACACTTTTACACCTAACTTCTGGTTTTGTGCATTTAATTAGTGCAATTTTGGGTGAATATTAATCGATTAAGAAGTGGCCAGAATTATGCAGGAGAATTTCGAACGCTTATTCAAGCTAACTGAACGCAAAACGAGCAGTTGATCGAAAATCTACTAGGTGTAAACAGTGTGTTACTTGACTAAACGTAACATTCCATGTGAGTATAATAAGTTCGTAGTACTGACAATTGACGTCGGCGCTACATTCCTGAAACAAAATTGTGAAAGTTTTATACGCCCCTTGCCCGAATATTTTCCTATCGGCGAGGATTCAAATAAGAAATTTGGTTGGGAACTATGTCCAAAATGAGCAAGAGAACTCTTATTGCTTCTACTGTTATGGGTGCATTCGCACTAACAGGTAGCGCAGTCTCTGCAGATACGCTTGAAGATCTTCATAAAGAAGAAGCGAAAATCCACGCGGCTGCAGCGAAATCTCAAGAAAAAATCAATACGTTGTTTGAACAATCTCAAGAACTACTTGTTGAGTATCGTCAAACAGTAGATGAGACAGAAAACCTTAAAATCTACAACGATTACATCGCAAGCCTAGTTGCAGATCAGCAGCGCGGTATCGATTCGTTGCAACGTCAAATCGACAGCATCGAACAAACTAAGCAGGGCATCGTTCCTCTTATGTTCCGCATGATCGATAGCCTTGAGCAATTCATCAAGCTAGACCGTCCAATTCACCTAGACGAGCGTCTTCAGCGCGTTGAGCGTCTTCGTGACCTTATGGCTAACTCTAACGTAACTGTTTCAGAGCAGTTCCGTCAGGTATTAGAAGCTTACCTAGTAGAAGTTGAATACGGTACTAAGATCAACTCTTACCAAGGTACTATCGACGACGCAGGCACAGAAGTTACTGTTGACTTCTTTAACCTAGGTCGTACGGCGCTAGTTGCACTTTCTCTAGACCAAACTCACGCATGGGTATGGAACAACGAAAGCCGCGCATGGGAAAAACTGGGTGACGAGTATCTGTCTTCAGTTGTTGACGCAGTTAAAATGGCTAACAACGTCATTCCTGCGGATCTGATTAAACTACCAATTAGCGCAGCGGAGTAATTGTTAATGAAACCAGTATTCAAATCTCTTTTAGCCGCTGCGACAGTTGCAGTTGCAGCAACCGGAGCGCAGGCTCAGGAAGCAAAGAGCCTGAAAGACCTTCTAGACCAGGTTCAACAGAACCGCGTTTCTGAAGCTCGCCTAGATAAGCAACGCGAAGCTGAGTTCCAATCAGCACGTGCTGACAAGCAAGCACTTCTTCGCAAAGCACAAGCAGATCTTAAAGCTGAACAAGCTCGTGGTGACCGTCTACAGAAGCAATTCTCAGACAACGAAGTTACATTAAACGAGAAAGCTGCTGAGCTAGACCAAGCTACAGGTACACTTGGTGAAATGTTCGGTGTGGTACGTCAAGCATCTTCTGAAGCTTACGGCCGTATCTCTACATCAATCGTAAGTGCACAATTCCCTGGCCGTGGTCAGTTCCTTGCTGAAATGTCAGAAGACTCTAAAGGTCTTCCAAACATTAAAGAACTTGAAGACCTATGGTTTGCTCTTCAGAAAGAAATGACTGAAGGCGGTGAAGTAGTTAAGTTCACTACAGAAGTTGTTAACCTTGACGGCGGTTCTTCACAGCAAGAAGTTGTTCGTGTTGGTACTTTCAACCTTGTTGGTGAAGCTGGTTACCTAGCGTATGACGCTGAAGCTGAAGTTGTTCAGCCTCTTGGTCGTCAACCAGATGGTCACTTTGTAGCTTCTGCTGACGAACTAATCGGCGCTAGTTCTGGTTTTGTTCCTTTCTTTGCTGACCCTTCTCAAGGTGCAATCCTTGGTCTATTGAAGCAAAAAGCGACAATGTCTGAGCGTTATCATGCTGGTGGTCCAGTTGGTTACACAATCACAATTATGCTTGCGATTGGCCTACTAATTGGTATCTACAAAATGATCACACTAACGATAACTGGTGGAAAAATGCGTTCACAGCTTAAGAACGTAAACAATCCTTCAGAAGGTAACCCACTAGGTCGTATCCTTAAAGTTTACCAAGAGAACAAGACTGCTGATGCAGAAAACCTTGAGCTTAAACTTGATGAAGCGATTCTTCGCGAGCTTCCAAAAATTGAAAGCGGCATCAACGTTATCAAGATCTTCGCAGCGATTGCTCCTCTACTAGGTCTACTAGGTACAGTACTAGGTATGATCGAGACATTCCAAACCATCACACTATTCGGTACAGGTGACCCACGTATGATGGCAGGAAGTATCTCTATGGCTCTTGTAACTACTGCTCAAGGTATTATCGCGGCTCTGCCTCTAATCCTTACTCACAGCATCGTAGCTTCTCGTAGCAAGTCAATCATCCACATTCTTGATGAGCAAACTGCGGGTATCGTAGCTGCTCACTCAGAGTCGGAGAAAGCGTAATATGAATTACCTGATTGGATTATTCGAATCGGTCAGGGACTTTATCGCTACCGGCGGTGACGTACTATACTTCGTTGCTGCCGCGCTCTTTCTCATGTGGGTTTTAATGATTGAGCGTTACTGGTATTTAACCTCGGTCTTCCCAAAGGTGAAGAAAAACATCATCGCGAATTGGGATGCCCGAGCAGATACCACATCATGGTATGCGCATAGAATCCGTGACGCGTGGATTTCTCAAGCGTCAGACGACCTTAACGCTAGAATGCTGATTATCAGAACCATTATTGCAATGTGTCCACTAATCGGTCTACTTGGAACAGTAACCGGTATGATCAGTGTTTTCGAGACAATGGCAACACAGGGCACCAGCAACGCTCGTCTAATGGCAGCTGGTATCTCTATGGCAACGATCCCGACAATGGCGGGAATGGTAGCCGCGCTATCTGGACTGTTCATCAGTTCACGTCTTGAAGCGAAAGTGAAGCTGGCAAGAGAAGGGCTAGTTGATAGCCTGCCACATCATTAGAGAGAGAGATTATGGCTCGAAAAGTCAGAACCGAGGAAGAAGATGCACAGATCGACATGACGCCCATGTTGGATATCGTGTTTATCATGCTGATCTTCTTTATCGTTACCACTGTTTTCGTTAAAGAAGCAGGGATCGAAGTCAACAAGCCAGATGCGAGCCAGGCGATTCTTCACAAAAATGCAAACATTTTCATCGCCGTAACTGAAGACGGAAATGTATGGCTAGATAAGCGTGAAGTTGCGCCGGACAGCGTAAGAGCGAATATTGAAAGACTGCTTACCGAGCAGCCTACTGACTACGTAATCATTCAAGCTGACGTAAAAGCGAAGCATGGTTTAGTAGTTGAGATTATGGATCAGGTTAAAGCCGCTGGCGTTAACCGAGTCTCGGTAGCGGCAAGGGGATAAGATGTTACGTATAATTGTATCTATACTTTTAGGTGCTGGTGTTGCATTTGCCCTTTTCGTTCTAATGGCCAAGTTGATTGAAAATTCATCTAGACCAGCAGACGAAGTACCGCCTGCACCGGTTATCGATATTGTAATGCAGGAACCAGACGACCAGACGCAGACGCGTACTCGTGTTCCACCACCACCGCCACCTCCGCCTCCACAGCCTCCTAAAATGGAGCAAGTAGAGCCGGAAACAGCGGAACCTGATGCAGATGGCTTTAGCTTAGCTATTCCAGCTATCGACACAGGTGGTGTTGGTGTAAACATCGGTGGTGTTGGTGCAATGCAGCGTGATGGTGAAGCAACACCTATCGTTCGTATCGACCCGAAATATCCACCTGATGCAGCCCGTGACGGCCGTGAAGGTTGGGTAAGACTGTCTTTCACCATCAACGAAGTTGGTGGTGTTGAAGATATCGAAGTTATCGAAGCTGAACCTAAGCGCGTATTCGACCGTGAAGCACGTCGTGCTCTACGTAAGTGGAAATACAAGCCTAAGATCGTTGATGGCAAGCCAGTTAAACAACCTGGCATGTTCGTACAGCTAGACTTTAAACTGGAGCAATGATCATGATGAAACGTACATTCAAAATGTCAGCCGTTGCTTTAGTGCTAGGCGCAGGTGCGGTGCTTTCAGCACCCGCTGCCCTAGCGCAGTCAGCACCTGTTGTTTGTCCTGGATATGAGAAAGGAAAAACAACGCTTGTAGGTGAGCGTACCGGTAAAAAAGTTCAGAAAGCTTTTGAGTTCTACAATGAAGACCAAGTTAATGAAGCACTAAACGTACTTTACGAAATCGACGCATCTGACGATTTCGATAGAGCTTACGTAAAGCGTTTTATTGGTAACTTACTTGCTGCGCAAGAAGGTCAAGGTGGTAAAGCTTTAGGGTATTTGGTTGAATCAGTTGAACCAAAAGTTCTAAATGACCTTGAACACTCTCAAACACTTAAATTACTAGGTGATTTGAGCATGCAGGAAGAGAAGTACACTGATGCCATTAAATGGTATAACAAGTGGATGGACTTCACGTGTAAAGAAGACGCAGACGTATATACGCGTTTGGCACAGGCTTACTTTGAATCTAAGCAACTAGCGAAGATGGTTGAGCCAGCAGACAAAGCGATTGCTTTGTATGAAGAGCCAAACAAAAACCCGTATGTATTAAAGCTAACTTCTTACTACGAGCGTAAGATGTACCCTGAAACGGTTGCTGTGGCGGAAGATCTTGTTAGAACTTTCCCTCAGGAAAAAACTTGGTGGTCACGTCTTGGCTTTTTCTACATCTTAGTTGAAGACTATAAGAAAGGTCTTTCAACGCTAGAACTTGCTTATATGCAGGGCTATCTAGAGAAAGAGTCAGAAATAAAGACGCTTGCTCAGCTTTATCAAAGTAACGGTATGCCTTACAAGGCGGCCAAGTTGCTTGAAAAGCACGTGAAAGAAGGCTTGCTAAAAAATGATGCCGATATGTTAGCAAACGTAGCTAATGCTTATCACCAGGCAAAGAACTTCAAAACAGCTGCCGACTTGTATGCACAAGCTGCTGCTAAGAGTTCAGACCCTGAGCATTATCGTAAGCAAGGTACACTTTTACTTGTAGCGGAAGACTACAAAGGCGCTATTAAAGCACTAGAGAATGCTCTAGAGCGTGGTGCTGAAGACCCTGAGAAGATTCACTTCACGTTAATGGAAGCGAACTTCTACGCAGGTAACTTCAAGTCTGCTTACAAGCACGTACAAGAAGCTAAGAAAGATCGCTCTCTACGCCGCAACGCTGCAGCGTGGGAACCTTATATCAAGGAAAAAGCGAAGAACCGCGGTATTAGTATCTAATATGTGGTTTTAGCAAAAAAGCCTCCCTTTGGGAGGCTTTTTTTTGCCCTTAATTTAGTAAGTGAACTTTTCTCGAATGGGATTTTATTTATAGGGCTTTAACACCAGTCCGCATTGGTCATTAGACACTCAACGAGATTTAAAATGTTCGTAATCGCGACTTGTTAACGCAGGTATAGTGGCTCTACGCCAAGCTGATTATTTGTATTTTCAGGCTACAGACTTTCTATTATTTGAAAGCAGGCAGAAGTGCTTCTCTTATAACAATAGTGACTTCTTTTAACCCACTTGCTTTTAGGTTTTCTTTGTTAAATTTAGAAACAAGTTGCTTCGCATTCATATCTGAATGTGTAAGTACTTTTCTGAGAAAGCGCTTCGTGTTAATGATTTCAACAAGACGCCATAGCGTATACAGTATTGTGTTATTTGGCTTGTTCAGTTGAGTATTTGCGCTTGGTGTAGGGTGAGTCTCCGCATAACGCGCAATTTTATGTAATATCGGCCAAACATCATCTAAAGTGCGTGTGCCTTGGGTAAAATGTACTAACTTTTCTACATAGATTGTCAGTATGCTAATGGGCACGTTGTCTAACTGGTTATCGAATTTAAAGCTCTCTTTTAGCGCTACCAATTCAGAAAGCAGTTTTTTTGCTCTGTTGGAATGAGGATATAACGCTAGTGCACTGGTTTCGCCACTGGCTTTATTAGGCTTTCGCCCATAGTCTACAATCTCAAATCCATTTCTTGTCCAAAAACTGTCTAACTTTTGTGTCGTTCCATAAGAAGTACAGATAGCGTCAATACTTTGCTTCTTGGCTTCATCACTAACTCTTTGTAGCAAGTAACTGCCCATACCCTTACTCTGCGCAAGCGTATCGACGGCAATACGGTTAATACGCCAATATCTAAACGTTGCTGTTTTTGCATCAGCAGACAACAGAGCAAGTCGCTGTGCACCTAAATGCCCTTTAGGACGACGCTTTCCAGACGCAATCCCCAATGCGCTATCGTTCAGGTAGTCGCTACCTTCAGCGTTTATGATTGCAGCACCTATCACGTTGTCGTTGAATTTAAGTATGGCAACAAGTACATCCGGGCTATCCATCAAGCGCATAAAATCATCGGGCGTAGTTTGATAATGGGCTAATGAAAGTAGCGACATTATTTGCTGAAGCGCGTCTTCGGAAATGCTTTTAAACGAACTTATGGAAAAATCGTAATCTATCGGTGGGTTAATACTGTTTTTGAAATTAATCTCGCCAATATTGCGCGCCGCATCTCTGTCCTCAAATAAACAAGTCGTATTGAAAAAGGCTTCAATGGGATCATGTTCGAACCATCGTAACGGCGTTGATAGTCTTAAATGGATAGCTGATGGCGGTAAACTAGGGATGAGTTTGTGAATAAAACCACTGCCTGAACCTTCATAACCCAAAAGCGTAGTACTAAGCACCCACTGCTTGTGGTTGGCTATGATCCGGTATACATCCGGGAGGGGGATTGAAGCCGCTTCATCAACAATTACAACGTCGTACTTTTCATCTTCTGTGGTATATAACAAGGCACTGTCAGGGGGCACCCATTTTACACTGCCAAACGTCGCTGCCTCATTCTTATCACCAAGGATTAGTTGGGTTTGAATGTTAGCGGTGGATTGTTGTTGTGTTCTGACACCTGCTATTTCGTACTGTTGAATACGTGAAAGCACGTTCTTCACATTATCAAAGCGTTCACTGGTTAATAGTACATTTTTACCCTGTCTGATTAGGCTTTCAATGAATATACCTAATAATGATGACTTGCCTCTGCCTCTTGGGGCAGTAATTAGCGCGTTTAGTTTATTAAGTGAGTGTGCTTGATATAAACGACTGTATGCCTGCTCTTGCTCTTCTGATTTAAATAGTGAGCCTCTATAGACGTTTGATGTTACGCCTTGGCTAATGCGGTACATAGCCGTATCTGGAAGCGTGGTTTTTTCTTCAGTGTGAAATGCCACGTAGTCGTTGTTGCGCAGGTGCTTTATAAAACGTTCGAGGTATCGACTCTGTTTAAGCGTAAACCCCTCCGACAGGAACGAGACCGAAATATTGTTAACCCATTCACTCAATACAGGGCAAATAAGTATTAAACAACCACTGCGTTTAACGATACCCGCCACTGCCATCACGTCGCCAGGTTTGAATGAATCGCGACAGTCTAATGTGGCAATGTCACATTCGCTCCCCAGCACTTGTTTGCGGTTCTTTCCCTTAAGTGTATCGCCAGCAAAATTCACAACGCTTATAGATGAGACTTCATCTACAAAGGCTTGAACGCTACGTATGGCAGCTTCACAAAAATCATCATTGCCAGATATTACAAGCATTCTCCGGTGAAGCGGGCAAGTCACGTTTGATAAGTGCGAAGCGTGAGAGCTTTTTTTGCAGCCATTTTCGCCGCTATTTTCAAAGTAGGGGGCTAATAGCCATTCGCGTAATTGAGTTAGCGCCATGAATCAGTTTTTTCGGTATAATCTAACGCTATAGTAGCGATTTATTATGAGGAATTCGAATGCGCTTTCTTTCTCGGCGTCTAGTTATGCCAAACGACCTTAATTACGCCAATTCTTTGTTCGGTGGCCGCGCGTTAGAATGGATAGACGAAGAAGCTGCAATTTGGGCTATTTGTCAGCTAGAAACTAATTGCTTGGTAACTAAGCATATTGGTGAAATTAGTTTCGAATCACCGGCTATGCAGGGTGATATCGTAGAGTTTGGTCTAGAAACTAAAGCTGTAGGCCGTACGTCTATTACCGTAAGCTGCTTGGTACGCAACAAAGCAACCAAGAAAACCATCTGTTTTGCAGACGATATCGTTTTCGTAAAGGTTGACCCTGATACGCGTCAACCGACGGCACACGGCAAAACGTTGGAAGTTTTAAAAGCACAAACTGACGATGAAGTACGTCGCCTAAATATGAATATTGACGCTGAATAGCCCTCAGCTTTCAACGCCTTATATCATATATAAAACCTTACGTTAGCTTAACGTCTTATCTGCTTGACGGCGTGTATCGAACTGGTAGACTCCGTCGCAGAAGTTGAGTTTGCTAGTTTGAGCAGCGCAACACTATACCAAGGGGTGTCCGTTTTCGGTCTGAGATCCACATTCGTGGGAACCCTTAAACCTGATCCGGATAATACCGGCGTAGGGATGGTTCACAATATAGCCTTATCACCTGCCGTTAGACCCGGATCTTTTTTCTTAAATAAGAATAAGAGATCCCATGTATAAAACACTTTTCACACTTTCACTGCTTGCTAGTTCCGTTGCGGCCTATGCGCAACAAACCAATGTAAGTAACACTTCAGATAGCACGCCATCAGATATTGAGCGCGTCATCGTATCTGGTGATTTTCGTCAAACTACACTCGACCAGTTAAGTGCTAGCGCGACCATTTTAGATCAAGAGCGTCTTCGCAGTAGACAGCCGAGCCATATCGACAGTGTGCTAAACAGTATTCCAAACGTAAACTTTGCAGCTGGTGCGTCTCGCGGCCGCTTCGTGCAAATTCGCGGTATTGGAGAGCGTAGTCAGTTCGCCGAGCCTATCAATCCTTCTGTAAGCTTTATCGTCGATGAATTTGATTTTTCAGGCCTTGCTGCGGCAGGTCTTATTTTTGATACTAAACAACTAGAGGTATATCGCGGACCTCAGGCTACCTTATACGGCACAGGTGCATTGGCCGGAGCGGTTAAACTCTCCAGTAATGACGTGGGTAGCGACGCCCCAGACTACGTTGAAGCCCGCATTGGGAACAAAGAGAGTTACCGTATTGAAGGCGCCACTGGTGATGATATCAACACGGATTGGGGCTATCGTGTTGCGCTGGTTCATAATCGCAGTGATGGCTTTGTAGAAAATACGTTCTTAAATAGAAGCGATACCGCGAATATCGATGAAACCGCACTGCGCTTTGCCGTTGAAGGCAGCGTAGATGAGCGAACCACACTTGCACTTACTTATCGCTGGTACGATATCGATAACGGTTACGATGCATTCTCGCTAGACAATGACAACAAAACGCTGTCTGATGAACCAGGATTTGACGAACACCAAACCCACGCTGTTAGCGCGCGCTCTACAACCAATACAGCAGCGGGCGACTTTATTCTAATTGCCACCCATGCTTCTCACAATATTGCTTATGGCTACGATGAAGACTGGACATTCACAGGGTTTCACCCGTGGGGTTATACGTCTTTTGACGCCTATTTTCGTGATGTAGAAACACAGACCGGCGAGATGCGTTTCGTGTCCTCTGACAGTGCCGCACTTTTTGATGGTATGACTGACTGGACAATAGGCGTATTTTATAAAAGCACGGAAGAAAAGCTGCTACGTCAGTACACTTATTTGGATAGTGACTTTGCCAGTGAATACACGCCTACGACGACCGCTATCTATGCTCAGACTGAAAGTCGTTTGAACGAAAATTTAGTACTTGTAGCAGGGTTAAGAGTAGAAAACTACGATTTTGATTACGCTGATAACAACCAGCTTACTCGCGCGTTCGACACCACCATGGTAGGCGGGAAAATCGCGCTTCAGTATACACAGGGCGATCACTTCTATTACGGCAGTATTTCACGCGGATATAAAGGTGCAGGTTTTAACCCCGACAGCCGCGTGAATGACAATCAGCGATTCTTCGACGAAGAGTATAACTGGAACTACGAAGTAGGCGTTAAGGGCCCATTATTTACACCTGACCTAATTGCTCGCGCTGCAATTTTCTATATGGATAGAAAAGATACTCAGGTGAGCGATTTTGACGTTATCACTCGTGATGACGGTACGGCAGGGTTCGTAGATATTATTGATAATGCTGATTTAGGAACAAACAAAGGAGCCGAGCTAGAGCTTAGCTGGATTGCTAGTGATGCATGGCAGCTTGATGCAAGTGTTGGTTACCTAAGCGCTACCTTTGAAGGGTATACGCTTGCAGACGGTACTGAAGTGTCTGAGCAAAGACAGGCTCAATCACCTAAGTGGACCGCAAACCTGTATAGTGAGTACGCACTTACAGATAACATGCTTTGGCGTGTAGATGTAGATTACAAAAGCGAATACCGTTTTTCTGACGGCCATGATGTAACCTCGCCAAGTACTACGCTGGTTAATTCGGAGATTGTGGTGCTACACGGTGATTGGCAGACATCACTGTGGGTACAAAATGCGTTTGATCGTGAGTACTACACCCGTGGGTTCGGTGGTTTCAGCAACGACCCTCGCGATGAGTATGCTTTCGATGAGCCATATTACCAAATAGGTAACGGTCGTCAGTTTGGCGTTACTGTTAAGTACGCGTTTTAAAATAAAAGGAAACAGACATGCAAGTTATGGTTGAACTGTCGTTGTACCCATTGGTTAACGAATACATTCCACCTATTCAAGATTTCATTGATAGGTTAAATAGCTATAGTGATATTGCAGTTTCAACAAGTTCAACCAGCACGCAGGTTACAGGTGACTATGGTGTGGTTATGAAAGTACTTGGTGAAGAAATACAAAGAACCCATGAAGAAGTGGGGCAAGCTATTTTCGTGGCCAAGTTCTTAAACTTCGATGCCATGCAATCTAGAAAATCATCTTAATGGCTAGCTTTTTTTCTGAGTTTACCTCACAAATTGCCGCTACTTCGCTTTTAGAGTGGGTAGCGGTTGTCCTCGCTATTGCCTATGTGCTGTTAGCCGCAAAACAGAACAGCTGGTGTTGGCTGTGCGCTTTTGTGAGTACCGCAATTTACACCTGGCTATTTTGGCAGGTGACTTTGCCATTTCAGTCTGCGCTTAACTTCTTTTATATGATAATGGCGGGATACGGTTATTATCAGTGGTCGAAAGGAGCGGAAGATGGCGATGTTAAGCCAGTGCTTCATTGGCCGTTCTGGGCTCATTTGCTCATTGTGCCGAGTATGTTATTGCTCGCTTGGGTTCTGTCTGAGGTGGCAGGCTCACAGTTCAATAGTGAGTACCTACTATTAGATGCGAGCATTAATTTATTGAGTGTAGTCACAACATTTATGGTGGCGCATAAAATCCTGCAAAACTGGGTTTATTGGTTTTTCATCAATTTAGCGTCCGCCTATTTATACCTGCAAGTGGGTTATGCATTATCTGCTTGCCTGTTCTTAGGCTATGTTGGTTTTGCGGTATTTGGGTATTACCAGTGGCTAGTACAATATAAAAAACAAGGTGAACAGGTTGGATATCATCGCCACGCTGCAAAAGGCGCTTAATCTTAGCGACAGTGCGAAAATTTCGTCACACCCTGCTGGAGCGGTAAATCACGTTTACCGCGTTCAAGAGCTCGCAGATAGTCAGTTAGCCTTGATAGCAAATAATCTTCAAAGTAGTGGGCAACTAAAGTCGGCTCATAACCCTGTCGACTTAGCGGTGAAATGGATGGGCGATGATGACTTTAGTGGGGTTAATCGTGCGCACCAATTTGCTTTGCAGCAACAGCTTTATAGGTTGGGAGTAGCGCCGCAACCTATATGGTTAAGCGATGATGAAACCATCTGGGTTGAGCAGTGGCTAGAGCACAGTGACAGTGCGACGCTTTCAATGCTTGAGCTGGCCAACACCCTCGCTCGTATTCATTCTTTGCCCATTACCGCTAGGCCATTAGATTTAGCATCAAGATGGCAGCATTATATTAATGTTGCACAGCTCGATATGAGCAGTGAGCTTTATCTAAAAGCCCAATCATTGCGGAAACAAGTAATAAAAAGTGAACAAGACGATGACGACTATGTGTTATGTCATAATGACTTGCTAACAAATCACTTATTACTGAGCGCAGATAACTCACTCAAAATTATTGATTGGGAATATGCCGCCATGGGAAACCGCTACTTCGATTTAGCAAGTTGCTGCCTTATCAATAAACTTGAAATCAATGAAAGTAGAGAGCTCGTTAAACATTACGCCAAGCTAATGAATATCGATGAGCACGACGCGATAGCGAAATTTGATCTGCACACCGAGATTGTCGCTATCACTAATGACCTGTGGTTTGCTGCGCTTAACGCCAATAAGGTCTAATTGTCATAAACTGCTCCGCATTTAAAAGTGACGCTGCATAGAAGTCGGTTTAACAGCGAGCAATAAGACAAAACACAGGTGATGGATAAAGCCTATTTGGTGTTATTCGATTGAAAAAACAGCGCATTGCGTGTTAATTAAGCATGCAGTGCATGGTAGTGATAAAAAGGCTTTACCTTTTTAATGTCATCCGTATAATGCACAGCGCGCTAGGGGTGTAGTTCGAATTGGTAGAACAGCGGTCTCCAAAACCGATGGTTGGGGGTTCGAGTCCCTCCACCCCTGCCACTTTCTCTTCTTGTGAACGTTTACGTTCAAATCCTAAATCGTTTCTTTGTTAAATTCTTCTTAAATTTTATTGGTTTCTGTTGCTAGTGCTTAATTTGCTGCAGCTGTTTTATTTCCTCTTATACCAAGGGCTAGGCATTATAAATTCGCGAATAATACTTAAGAATCAACGCTTGAGCATCAAAGAGCAAGTACAATCCAAGCAAAAGAACGCGATAGTTATTCAACCAAGCCTGCAACTTTAGTAAACTAAACAAATATAATGAACTATTCACGTTAGGTGTTTTTACGCAATGTCTCTTACTTCATATCAGCAGGCGGTTTTACAGGAAATGGGGATCCCTGTTTGGATCACCAAAGACGCCTACACTGAGCTAAAGCAGGAAGACCAAGCGAAACAAAACAACGCCAATGCAGCACAACGCAACGTCGGCAGTACAAATAGTTCATCGACACAGTTACCCTACAGCCAAAACGCTCAAACCAATAAGCCGCCTTCAAAGCCAATATCTCAAGAAGAAAAGCAATCACGGCTTGCTCAGTTGAGAGCAAATGTTGGCAGTAGCGCGAAAGATAAGGCTAAGCCTAAAGACGGCGGGGCAGCAAAACTTTCCCCACCTGGCGGGTCGCACAATGACGGGAAAGCAGGGCAAAGCGAAACAGGTGCTTCACAGTCACACAACATTTCGCCGTCTTTCGACAATGCGGTTACCTCGCAAGAGTCTTTAACAAAGTCTATTGGCGCAAAAGGGCCGGTATCGCCTGAAGGTATCCCGTTAAGTGCCGAACAGAAAGCTAAATCACAGCAATGGCTGAAGGACTTGCAGCTAGCCTGTGTTCAGTTGGGTATACCGTCACAGTGGGCTAACACCATAATGATTGGCCGTGCGCTATCGGTAACCGAAACGGCCATTGTATTGCCAGCCACACCGCTAAAACTCTCAACTGTGCAGAAACGGGAACTGTGGGCGCAGCTTATCAGCGCAGCACGCGAATTAAACCACTCCGCTAACGGCCAGTAGTCGCGTCGATGAATTTAACAATCGTACCGCCACAAGGCTTTAACGAGCACATTGAACTTGCGCATGCTATCCATCAAGAGGCACAAGTGTCGCCTTGGAAACTAAGTACCTTCGCGGATTGTTTCACCAAACCCTATTATGGGGTGTTTGCCTTTGAAAATGACAAGATTGTTGGCTATGCCATCATGCTTGAAGTCGTTGATGAAGCTACGCTGATGGATATTGCGGTAGACAGTGGCGCAAGAGGCAAGGGGGTAGGTCGCGCTTTAGTTGATTTTGTCATTGAGACATCGGTAAAAAATGCAATGCGTGAAATGTGGCTAGAAGTGCGTGAAAGTAACCATACTGCTATTGCGCTTTATGAGAGCTCGGGGTTTCAGCATATAGAAACCCGCAAAAATTATTACACCGTAAAAAATAATGATAACGGGCATGACAAGAGTAATGGAAACAGCGCACAAAAAGAAAACGCTAAAATCATGAAGTGGACAAATCCCACCTTAGCCTAGTGTTTGTAATCCTAGGCATATACGTTTCGCGTATATCAAAGCATTATCTGAACTCAGCATACGCTTCCAGACCATAGCCGTGCGTGTTTAAATTAGAACACGTCCCCATCAATCAAGGTAGAAATAGCATGGCTAAAGTGCTCAACAAGGCTTTAATCTCATCAAAACGATTTGCTATAAATGTGGTTACCTACAAAGAGGGTCATAGCGTGTTAGAACATAATGACCCTATGGGCAGCGGGCGTTACTTTAAATTTAATGTAGTACTAAAAAAGCCGAAGCGCGGCGGTCAATTTTGGGCAGAGAAAGTCATCTTTAATCTCTTTAACCGCATTTACTTTTTTCGGCCAGATAAGTACATGCACAGCGTTAGCAAAATAGAAAAAGGGGAGCGGAAGCTGCTGTCTGTTGCATTGTACCTATAAGTCATAGTGTTTATCAGTGATTAACCACCCGTATAGCAAAGTTTCCACAAGGTTTTAAAAAGTTGACCATTTGGTCGATAAATTGGCGTCTTTGCACGGTCAGGAAGGTTTTAATCCCTTGCTAATTCACTTATATTTGCGCCCTCAAAATTCTCCGCCTACATTCAGCTTACCAGGCGGTAGAAACTTCTCTTAACGCAGTTCGTGTAATTGGATTTTTTAAAACGCATGTCTTCATCATCGGTGGCGGAAAAAGAGCAATCAAAAGGCATTAAAATGCTTTTGGTTGCGGTGTTGTGTTTAGGACTTAACTGGCCAGGCATGAAATTAGGGCTTGAGATTGTAGGGCCTGTATGGATGGTGTGCTTGCGCTTCTTGTTAAGCCTTCCCGTACTCGCGCTGTTTGTACTTATCACCAAAAAACGTTTACCGGTGCTCAATCGTAAAGATCGCTCGGTGGTGTTTGTCGTTGCCTTTTTCCAGTTTATCCTATCAATGGGGCTTATTACTGTCTCACTGCAGTTTATTCCTGCCGGCACGGCCAGTATTCTTATTTACACTACACCGCTTTGGATGCTGCTTATCGACACTCTATGGTATCGGCAACGTCCGCCTTCTAAGCGATTAATTCTAACCGGTATATCTACCATTGGCTGTGCAATGATTTTATTTGCTTCGGGACAACCGGGCGCATGGCTACCGCTCTTTAGTATGTTGCTGGCATCTGCATTGTGGGCGGTCGCTATTCGAAGAGTGTCTTTTCATAAGTGGAAGGGAAGCGTCATTGAAGCTGTCTTCTGGCAGTTTACCATCGCAGGTTTCGCCATGCTTGCTATTGCACTGATAGTTGAACCAACACCTAATTTTGGGGCTTACGATATAAGCGATTGGTTACTATTGGCGTACATTGGGCCAGTGGCAACGGGTCTCGGTTTTGGCCTCATGGTAGCGGCGGGGCCTAAATTACCCCCAGATAAAATTGTTCTTATTAGTACACTCACGCCGATAGTGGGTTATGTAAGCTCTGTGATATTGCTTAAAGAAACGCTGCTGCCTATGGTTATGGCCGGTGCAATATTGATGATAGCTGCGCTAATAGTAAATGGCCTTCCTCAAAGCACACTTAAAAAGATATTAGGTAAAGGCCACGCGAAATAAAGGTAAGTTAAAGAGTTAGTCGAGGCTGTATAAAATCTAAAAACGCAGAGATACGAGACGATACTGCACTATTTTTATAGTATACCGCTTGTACCGACTCTCTGCGGTTTGGACTGACGATATCGTCGCGAAATAGCGCTACCAGCGAGCCTGCACTGATATCTTTGTGTACCATAAAGTGAGAAAGTAACGCGATACCTTGACCTGCCAAGCACAGCTGGCGAATAGTTTCGCCGCTTGACGCACGAAGACTGTACTGCAAGTTAATATCTTGCTTGAGCGGCCATTTATTTAGACTTGGTGAGTCGCTAAAACCAATCAGTTTGTGTTTGTTTAGCGTGCTAATTCCATCCTCACCTTCAGATATGGGATATTTTTCAAGATACTGTGGGCTTGCCACAATATGCAGCTTACTTTTTCCTAAACGTCGAGCGTGCAAGTTAGAGTCGCTTAAATCACCAATACGTATTGCGATATCGGTTTTATGTTCCAACAGGTCGATAATGCTGTCGTGACTGGTGATATCGAGTGTTATGTCAGGAAATGCTTCTCGAAATTCACCCACTAACGGCGCTAGCTGGTGGAACACAAAGGGGCTCGCAGCATCAACCCGAAGTTTTCCAGAAGGGGCGCGTTTTAATAGCCGTAATGCTTCTTCACCTTTTTCTAATATATTTAGCCCGTCTCTGGCATATTGCAGGAAAAGCTCACCTTCTTCTGTTAATTCCAGCCTTCTGGTAGTGCGATTCAATAGGGTTACATCTAAGCCATCTTCAAGACGGGTAACTGCTCTACTCACTTTTGCAACCTGCTGATTGAGTAGATTGGCAGCACTGGAAAAACTACCTGTATCCACAACGGTTAGGAACGCTTCTAAATCTTCAGTTTTTGATGAGACTGGCATCGCACACCTTATATTTTCAAATATCGCAAAAGTATTTTGTCATTAGTGCTGTTTTTTGCAAATAAATTTATCGTCAAACTGTACGCACTTTATTAATGGCTTTCAAAAAACGGTGTAGTTGTTCGTTCTAGAAGCCAATGGTGGCGTTGTTAATCAAGCCATCTCGTTAATTACTTTTTGAGGATAATTGAAATGCCTATTGCATTATTTGCGTTAACGTTAAGTGCGTTTGCTATTGGCACAACAGAGTTCGTGATAGTGGGGCTTGTCCCCACCATTGCTACTGATCTTGGCGTTACGTTACCGAGCGCAGGCTTACTTGTAAGCGTGTACGCCGTTGGTGTTGCCGTTGGCGCACCGGTTCTTACCGCCCTTACGGGAAAGTGGAATAGAAAGCATGTTCTGCTTAGCTTAATGGCGCTATTTGTGGCTGGTAATATTCTTGCTTGGCAAGCGCCTAGCTACGAGAGCTAAATTTAGCTCGCATTTTGACAGGCTTAGCGCACGGTGTGTTCTTTTCCATAGGGTCAACTATTGCTACAGGGCTAGTGGCGAAAGAAAAAGAAGCCAGTGCTATTGCCATTATGTTTACGGGCTTAACTGTAGCCTTGGTTACTGGCGTACCTTTGGGTACCTGGATTGGTCAAAACTTCGGTTGGAGAGCAACCTTCCTTGTGGTTTCCGCGCTTGGCACACTTGCGCTAATAGGCAGTGCGTTGCTGGTACCGAACAATCTTAAACAAAGTAAACCGGCCACCTTGAGTGAACAAATGAAAGTGTTGGTTCAGCCTCGTCTGGTATTAGTGTATCTAATGACGATATTGGGCTATGGCGGCACATTTACGGCATTCACCTATCTCGCTTCTATATTGCAGGAAGAGGCGGGGTTTGCGCCCTCAGCCATCAGCTTAATTATGCTGGTTTACGGTGTATCTGTCGCGGTAGGCAATATTTATGGCGGCAAGCTTGCTGACAAAAAAGGCCCAATCCGCGCGTTAACTATCATCTTTTCAGCCCTTGCAGTCATCTTGTTTGCCCTGACGTTTACCATGGGCAGTAAAGTTGCCGCAGTGATCACCGTTTTAGTGTGGGGCGCCTTTGCCTTTGGCAATGTTCCGGGACTTCAGGTGTACGTTGTTCAATTAGCAGAGAAGTTTACCCCTAATGCTGTTGATGTCGCTTCAGGTTTAAATATCGCGGCATTTAACATTGGCATAGCAGTGGGTTCAATTCTGGGCGGTGCAATTGTAGACGGCATGCAGTTATCTGATACCGCATGGATTGGCGCAATCATTTCTGTTGCAGCGTTACTTGTTACACGTTACAGCGGCTACTTAGACAAGCGCGCACTCAGTACTGCGAATACGGCGAATAACACAACGAGCGCGTAGGGAGGTCATAATGACGACAAATACCTTTGATAAGCTTGCACAACACACGTTCTCAGTAGGTGTAGAGCTTCCGCTAGATAACGACTAAGCGCAAGAACCTGGAAACCAATTTCAAAGCGCTTGAACTTACCTTAGGCGCTGACGATATCGCAAAGATTGACGCGCTAGATTGTGGCGACCGTCAAGCTAACCCAGATTTTTCACCTGCGTGGGACTAATCGGAAAAATCACTGTGTTAAGGAGCGTTTATGCAAGCTAACGTTTGGCAATTTGAGCAAGCTGGCGCATCACTGGTACAGCAGGTACGCGAGTTTTCTGAGCCAAAGGCAGGGCGTATTGTCGTGCGCAACTATGCTATTGGCATTAACCCAGTTGACTGGAAGTTTATCGATGATAACCCGCGCGACTGGGAAAAAGGGTATATTCCCGGTGTGGACGGTGCGGGTGTTGTTGTCGCTGCATGATTATGGCGATTTGTCACAGTGGCAGCGTTTGGTGAAAGACGGTGAGGCTCTACTTGAGCAAGTTGCTGCGCAAACGTTGGTTGTCGAAATACCTAACGTGTTTGAATTCGATAATTTGAACAACGCGCTGCAATTTTCAAAAGAAGACAAACGAAAGGCAGTGGTTGCGGTTTCATAAAGCCGGAATGATTAAGGTCCTTCTCTATCCTTAGCGATCTAAAGGGCTTCCTCTGCTCGCCTAAAGGCTTCGACGATATCGTCGAAGCCTTTTTTATTGGGTCAGTACATTTCAAGGTCAACAGGCCCTAGAAGTAGCAAATCAACTTTTCGTCCACAAATTTTAACCGGTAAGCGTTATAACTACAGGTCTTTTAAGTAAACGTGTGGTGTCGTGTAGGCTGGAATTTGTTAAGTAGACTGTGTACTACATAAATAACGCACAGGCTAAGTGCAATAGCTACGACTACCGATGAAAAGCGATACAGCGCACTATAAAAAATATCCTGTTGTGGAGAGAGTGACTGGCCGTACAAAATGCCAAATGTGGTAAGTACGCCAAAGCCCGTGCCAGCACCACCACCGCTAAGTACATGCTGGCGGCTGATGAAAAATACCAATATCCATAAGCTGAAACTTGCGAAAAACAACGTGTCACTGTAGTTGAGCAAAATGAGCTGGGCGAGCAGGGCAAGATTACATCCAATTAGCGTGCCCAGCGCTCGCTGCCAGCCACTCAATGTGGCTCCTTTCCAACACAGTGGAAAAAGAATCAATACACTTGCTGCTTGTGCTGATATCGAATCTACTAAGTCGAAGGTTTGAAATACAGCAAACGATAGCGTGGCGACAGTGGTGCATAATATGACTTCGTGGCGAATACTTGCTTTATCTTTTGCCGCTTTGGGTAAAGGCGTGCGCGGCTCCTCATCGGGAAAAACAATATGCAAAGCGAATGCAATTATTAATGCCAACAGAATTGCACTGATGTTTGATATCACTAATGCGTAGATATCTATTCCATCGCTGCTGTAGCTGGCAAAGTGTAGCTGCAGCGAAAGTCCTACAAGGGAAAACGCACCGAATAAATACAGCGTACCTTTACTCATTTGCCAAAACAGAAAAGCGAAAGTGATGGCGATTAGCGGCGTGATCAGCAATGGGTGGCTTCCGAACAAGCCGTATACCACTAAAACAGCCGCCGCCGGAAAGATAGTTGCGGCAAGAAATTGTCGAATAATGTGACCATTTAAAACGGCTACCAGTCCAAGCAACAAAATAGGGTACAAGGTAAAAAATATCGGATTAGGCCAATCCAGCGCTTTCGATATAGCAAAGCCCAACGTGGCGCCGGAGGCGATCCTAAGCATCTGCTGGACATCATTTTTACTTAGCTGTGAATCCATAATTTAAGTCTAATAAATGAAGTGCAGCAGGCTTATAAAGTGAATTTGAATGTTCGCTGCCACACTTTCAATAGGGTTGTCTGGAACTATCTGCACGGTAGCGCGAGCGCCACTGGTGAGGTGGCTTAACGATATTTCTTGTTCTTCAAGCTTAATGTGGACACGTTGGCGCTGTGCATCTCGTACCCATCGATTCGACTTTTCAACGCTTGCAAGGGTGCCGTTGGCGGCAAGTTGGCCGTCGCTTACACCAGCTTCAAATTCTTCCACTTTAGCTTCAAATACTTTACCCGGTAGTGCATCAAAAACGACGTTAGCGCGAATGCCTTCTTTTACATTGGCGAGTGATTTCTCTCGAAAATCTGCAACCACATCTAGCGTGTTATCGACAACTGAGGCAAGGGGCGTACTTTGTTTAGCATAAGTGCCTTGAGTTACCTGCATGTTTGCCATTATGCCGTCATGCGGTGCTTTAATTTTGGTATAGGCTAAGTTCAACTCTGCCCGTTTAACCGCATTTACCGCTTCTAGATATTTTAGATTTTTGTCACCTTGCTTACCTCTTGCAACAACTTGCTGGTTTAGATCGGCTTCAAGCGCACTAATTTCGGCTTCAGCGCTTTTAAGTTGCGCGTACGCTTTGTCCACGTTTTGTTGAGATACCGCTCTAGTTTGAACTAAGGAATTAAGTCGTTGAAATTCACTGTTGCGTTCGTCGTAAACCGCCGATGCAGCCTCTATCTTTGCTCTAATCGCTTCCGCTTTCGCATCTATCTGAGCATTCTCTAACTCCACATTTGCCAAATCAATTTGCGCCTTTTCAAGGGCAATTAGGTAAGGTGTCTCATCTATAACAAATAAAACCTGCCCTTCCTTGACGGTTTGGTTATTTTTGACAAGCACCTCGTTTATCGGCCCATTTATCTGAGGAGAGATTTGCGTGACCTGATGATAGACTCTCGCCTGTGGTGTCATTGGCATGCGTATATCTGCAATAATAAAGTAGATAAAACAGATGGCAAAAGCGACTAAAGCCAGCTTTATGTACCTAGCAAATTCCTGATCTGGGGTTCGTTGACTCACTTAAGTGACTCCAATAATTTTGCGGCATTAACTTCAATTTTTTGAACACATTTAGCCATAATGCGTAACTCTTCTTCAGATACTCCTGCGTACACTTCATCTCGCAGCGCCATCAATGTACTTTCGATATCATTCATTCGACCTTTGCCCATATCTGTGAAGTAAAGTAAGCGACTTCGTTTGTCGTTAGTATCTGTAACGCGTTTGATTAACCCGGTAGTTTCGAGCTGTTTAATTGTGCGAGTTAAGCTAGGCATTTCTATTTCCAAGCTTTCAGCCACCATCTGTTGCGTACAGCCCTCACCAAGTAATGACATATGAATCATTACGCGCCATCTTGACTCTGTAAGGTCGAGATGAGCGACCGATTCAGTGACAGTTCTTCTGCACTTTTGCGCAGTGCGGGCAAAAAGCGCAATAAGTTGAAGTGGCATAGGTTCTGAAAATGAC
Source organism: Alteromonas sp. CyTr2 (assembly GCF_947311905.1). Lineage (NCBI taxonomy): Bacteria > Pseudomonadati > Pseudomonadota > Gammaproteobacteria > Alteromonadales > Alteromonadaceae > Alteromonas > Alteromonas sp. CyTr2. The sequence goes on from NZ_CAMZMZ010000010.1 coordinate 33,828, forward strand.
ATGTAAAAACCGTTAATTTAATTAGCATGCTAACTATTTTATTTGTTTAGCATGCTAAGTAAATGGCATTGAGATGAGAAAGAGATTTTGCAAGTTGAGCGTGAATTGAACGGGGGAAGGCTCTCCATTGAGCAGGAAAATGGGGAAATTTCCTTACGGTGCCCGAAAATCAGGCATACTCTCTCAGTCCTTTTTAAGTTAATGCAGCCTTTGTGGAGTGATTAAAGCGTTAATAACGACTTTAGCTTTTTGAGATATCGACGGCTCACGGGAACTGAATCTCCCGTCTTCATTAGAAGCGTAGCAAGGCCATTATCCAGGAGTTTAATTTCCGCAACGCATGATAACCTCACCAAGTATTGACGGTGACATCGAACAAGCGCGGTTCTCTCTTCTAAGGTTTTCAATGTGAGCTGCGTGTCTGCTTGTTGTTCTAGCGATCTAACATGTACGCCCGCCACATCGCTGTAAGCAAAATGAATATCAGATTCGGGTAGCAGTAATATGCGCTGATGACCTACGCAAGGAATATGTACTAACGTGGGGGAGGCAATAGCGTCAATGTCAGTTTGGGGCTGAGTTCTCTTTTTAAGCCTGGCAACTGTTTTATCAAGCCGCTCTGGTTCCACAGGTTTGAGCAAGTAATCAAACGCGTTATCTTCAAATGCCTGAAGGGCATACTGTTCAAATGCGGTGACCAGCACAACATAAGGCATGGTGTCTAAATCAAGCATAGCCAGCATATCGAGTCCAGAGAGCTGGGGCATTTCTATATCAAGAAATATAACATCCGGACGGTGTTGTTTAATTAATGCCAACCCCTCTATGGCGTTCGCGGCTTCCCCTAAGACATGTACTTCATTGGTTTCGTTGAGTAACTGGCAAAGCTCCTCTCTGGCGAGCGGTTCATCGTCAATAACAAGCGCGCGAAATGCTGAGTTCTTAGTCATTGTTAGCCCTGATGAGAATGATAGTGAGTGTGTGGAATGGAAAAGGACATCCGAGTGAACTGGTTAGTTCGACACTCGATCACCAGGCCTGCTCGTTGACCAAACTGATGAATAAGCCGTTTATCTACAATATCCATCCCTAAACCTGCGTGTTGTTTTTTTGTAGGTTTGTACAAGCCAGCATTATCTTCAACGAGAATGTGAATGTGGTTATCTGTTGTACATCGTACATTCAAAGTTAAATGCCCACCCTCTATTCGTTGGGCGATACCGTGTTTAACCGCGTTCTCAACCAGTGGCTGTAACGTAAAACTTGGTAGAAGCGCTGACATGGCAGCATCGTCACACTTGATGGTAACCTGTAGGCGTTCGGCAAAACGCGCCTTCTCGATTGCCAGATAAGCATTAACGTGGTCAATCTCTTCTTTTAGTGTCACCACCGCGGTGTTTAGCTTTAAGTTTATTCTAAAAAAGCGTGACAAGCTTAGCACGAGCTCTCTGGCCCTTTTGGGATCGCGACGAATAATAGCGCTAATCGTATTGAGCGCGTTAAATAGGAAATGAGGGTTGACCTGTGCATGCAGCAGCTTGATTTCAGACTGTGAGAGCAGATCTTTTTGCTGCTGATACGCGCCGTAAACAATCTGACTTGACAGTAATTGAGCGATACCTTCTGCCATTGACAGGGTAACCGTCGACATAAACTTCCGTTTGGGTTCGTAAAGCTTAATGGTACCTACCACCTCAGAGCCTGAGTGAAGTGGAATAATCAACACTGAACCCAGCGGACAACTTTTGTTTAATGTGCACTGATAAGGGCGCTCAGCGCCATCTAAATGGACTATTTTGTTATTGTTCAGTGACTCCATTGTACTTGATGACGATATGGGGGTGTTTGGTAGGTGATGATCGGCACCCGTTCCGATAAACGCCAGAATCTTTTCTTTATCAGTAATCGCTACCGCACCCACATTCGTTTCTTCATAGATAATACGTGCTACTTTTTCTGCATTAACTGGGGTGAATCCAGATGTGAGCACGCCCACTGAGCGATCTGCTATGGATAGTGCACGTCGTGAAAAAGTGGCAGAGTACTTTTCAAAAATCGTTTTTTTGTCAGATAAGATACTGATAAAAAGTGCGGCCCCCACAGAATTTGCAATGACCATAGGTGCGGCTATAGCGCTGACCAGTGCGTAAGACTTTTCAAAAGGCTCGGCAACGGTAAGCAGTATAGCCATCTGAAACAACTCTGCTATGAAGGTAATGACACCAACTTTCCATGGGTTGAAAAGATCTAGACTTTTGTTCTGGCGAACATAGTAAACGTGCATGAGGCCGCCAATAAGACCTTCCAGCGTGGTGGAAATAGCGCAGGCAACATCAGTAAAACCACCCAATGAATAACGATGGAGGCCGCCGGTCAATCCTACGGCAAACCCAACTACTGGACCGCCTAGTAATCCTCCTATAACTGCCCCAATGGCTCTGGTATTGGCAATGGCGTCGTCTATTTGCAGACCAAAATACGTGCCCAGAATACAAAAGGAAGAAAAAACTACATACACCAAGTAGCGGTGTTTGCGATGAGAAGAAATGCTGAGAATAGGAAGAAAAAGCGGTGTTTTACTCAGCATATATGCGAGCACAAGATACACACACATTTGTTGAAGTAGCGAAAGTATGAGTTCCATGCTTGCCAATATTACCGCCGGTTAAAAATGAGCCTCATTATAACCCATGTCAAAAGTACAAATTAAATAGCCGCCCTATATAAAGGGCGGCTCATCATATTACACGTGTTTAGTGTAGGTAGTTACGCGTCTACCGGTTGGGAGGGCTTTTCAACATTCACAGATGATGGCTCAAGCGGCGCTTCACCTTTCCCCTTGGAAATTCGAATGAGGTAAACCGTGGTTATTAGCGATGCGATAAGCCCGATGGTTGTCGATACATTCATCGCCATACCGAAACCCAAGGTGTCGTTGTTTAGAATAAAGGTAACGCAAACGGCCGTCATAAATATTGCTGGTACCGTAGTTATCCAGTGCAGTTTATTATGTCTTAGTAAGTATGCAGATGCGGTCCACAGCATCATGACGGCTGTTGCTTGGTTGGCAAATCCGAAGTAGCGCCAAATAACGCCGAAATCGACTTGGGTAAGAATACCGCCAAGCACAAACAATGGGGCGGCCATGAACAAGCGGTTACGTATACCTTTTTGTTCAACGTTAAAGTACTCGGCCATGATAAGACGACTTGAGCGAAATGCGGTGTCGCCAGACGTAATAGGAAGAATAACCACGCCAAGAAAAGCCAGTACGCCACCAACAACACCTAAAAGACCGAATGATGAGGCATAGACAACGTTTCCAGGGCCACCATTGGTAATAGCTGCCGATAGTCCTTCTAAATTGTCGAAGTAAGAAAGGGCAATGGCACACCAGATAAGGGCAATCACACCTTCACCTATCATTGCACCAAAAAACACAAAACGTCCGTTCTTCTCGTTCTCCATACAGCGAGCCATAAGCGGGGACTGGGTGGCATGAAATCCAGAGATAGCGCCACAAGCGATAGTGATAAAGAGCGCTGGCCAAAGAGGCATATCGTTAGGATTTAAATTCGTCAGCATATCACTTGCCGTGAATTGGCTAAGTATCGAGTGCTGGTCAGAATAGCTGGCCGCGGCTAATAATCCCACCGACATGAAAATAAGAAGGGCTCCGAAAAACGGATAAAAACGACCAATAATTTTATCTACGGGAACAATGGTAGCCAAAATATAGTAGGCAAAAATAATGGCGACCATAGTGCCAACTTCAACATGCCATGATGTCTGATCATTAACGAGATTTGTGATCATGCCTGCGGGCGCTGAGACAAAAACTACACCTACCAGTAGAAGCAGCACAATAGCGAACAAGTTCATAAAGTGCTTAGCGCCTCGGCCCAAATAACGGCCAGATAAGCTAGGCACAGATTCGCCATTGTTGCGAACTGACAGCATGCCTGAGAAATAGTCGTGAACAGCGCCGGCAAAAATGCACCCTAATACAATCCAAAGCATGGCAGCTGGGCCATACAGTGCACCCATAATAGGACCAAATATAGGGCCTACGCCAGCAATGTTCAGAAGCTGAACGAGATACACCTTCGGTGTAGACATGGGAACAAAGTCTACGCCGTCTTTTTGGCTATGTGCAGGAGTGGGGCGTGCTGGTGTGACGCCAAATACCTTCTCAACAAAGGCGCCATATATAAAGTAGCCAGCAATAAGCGCGGCTACGCAAGTTAGAAACAATATCACAGGGCGTTGTCCTTATTTTTATAAATAGGGTTTATAAAAAGGGTCTGTCACTTGTGTTGTAAACGGTGTGTACAACAATGTTTGAAATAGGTTAACGATGTGAAAGTGTGTATGCATGAAAAAAAGCAGTGAGTGGTCGCATAGCAAATTAAGCGGTAGGGAGTATGTAATTTCGCTCTACTGTTACGTGCAGTAAAATGCTAAAATCCGCGCAATTAATTACCAAGCCGTATCAAGCGTTTTACCGCAATACTGAATTTGCGCGGAAAAGCATTGCTTATCCGTTATGAAACGCGCCTGTAAGTAATTGATTTACAGGGATAATAGATAACGAAGATAAGTATTGATGTCAGATAAGAAGCTTCTAGAAGAGATTAAAAAGCGACGTACGTTCGCAATCATATCGCACCCGGATGCGGGTAAAACCACGATTACCGAAAAAGTATTGTTATTCGGACGCGCCCTGCAAACTGCCGGTACCGTTAAAGGTAAAAAGTCAGGTCAGCATGCTAAATCTGACTGGATGGAAATGGAAAAAGAGCGTGGTATCTCGGTAACCACCTCGGTCATGCAGTTTCCATATAGCGATCACTTAGTAAACCTGCTGGATACTCCGGGGCACGAAGACTTTTCTGAAGATACCTATCGAACACTGACGGCGGTTGACTCATGCCTTATGGTTATCGACGCAGCGAAAGGTGTAGAAGACCGAACCCGTAAACTTATGGAAGTCACCCGTTTGCGCGATACGCCGATTGTGACTTTCATGAACAAGCTTGACCGTGATATTCGCGATCCTATGGAACTGCTCGATGAAGTAGAAACCGAGCTTGATATCCTGTGTGCACCAATTACTTGGCCAATTGGCTGTGGTAAGAGCTTTAAAGGTGTATATCACCTTCACCGCGACGAAACTATTTTGTATCAAAGCGGCCAGGGTCACACTATCCAAGACGTGCGCATCATCAAAGGGTTAGATAACCCTGAGTTAGATACTGCAGTAGGAAGTGACCTCGCTGAAACCTTGCGTGACGAGCTTGAGCTTGTACGCGGTGCATCTAACGAATTTGAACAAGAGCTTTTCTTGGAAGGCCAGTTAACGCCAGTATTTTTCGGTACAGCATTAGGTAACTTCGGTGTTGATCATATGCTTGACGGTTTGGTTGAGTGGGCACCTGCGCCACTTGGACGCGAAACCGAAGAGGGGACTATCGAAAGTACCGACGGTAAGTTCAGTGGCTTCGTATTTAAAATTCAGGCCAACATGGACCCGAAACACCGTGACCGCATCGCGTTTTGTCGTATTGTGTCGGGCAAGTACGAAAAAGGCATGAAAATGCGCAACAGCCGTTTAGGTAAAGATGTGCGTATTTCTGATGCATTAACCTTCTTGGCTGGTGACCGTTCATTGCTAGAAGAAGCCTATGCCGGCGATATCATCGGCTTGCACAACCACGGTACCATTCGCATAGGGGACACCTTCACGTCAGGCGATAACTACCGCTTTACGGGTATTCCAAACTTTGCGCCTGAGCTATTTAAACGCATCCGCTTGAAAGATCCGCTTAAGCAAAAGCAACTGCTGAAAGGGCTGATCCAGCTTTCTGAGGAAGGGGCGGTACAGGTGTTTAGACCGCTTGCCAACAACGATTTGATTGTGGGCGCAGTAGGTGTGCTTCAGTTTGACGTAGTTGTCGCTCGCTTGAAAGCCGAATACAACGTAGACGCGCTTTATGAGCATATTAACGTGAGCACTGCCCGCTGGGTTTACTCTGACAATGAGAAGAAGCTTGATGAATTCCGCCGTAAAGGTGAGCAAAACCTTGCACTAGATGGCGGCGATAACTTGACGTACATCGCACCTACTATGGTGAATTTACAGCTAGCGCAAGAGCGCTACCCTGATATTCAGTTCAAGAACACGCGCGAAAATTAAGCTAATAAAGATTAAACAAAGACACAATATATTATGAATATACATGCACTATTAGTTAACCGTTTCACTGAAGCTCTACAAGAAATGGGCGTAGAAAATGCGCCAGTGCCAGTTTCGCGCAGCGCTCGACCTGAATTTGGTGAATATCAGTTTAACGGCGCGATGGCGCTAGCCAAGCAGCTTAAGCAAAAGCCGCGCGATATTGCAGAGAAAATTGTTGAGACTGTAAAGCTCGACGATATTGCCAGCAAGCTAGATGTGGCGGGCCCTGGTTTTATCAACGTTCATTTAAGTGACGAATGGCTGTCTAATCAGTGTGAGCTGTCGCTAACCGACCCGCGTTTAGGCATTGCGAAGTCAAAAGAACAGAACATTGTTGTTGATTACTCTTCTCCAAACCTAGCCAAAGAGATGCACGTGGGACACCTGCGTACTACCATCATCGGCGACGCTGTGGTTAAAGTACTGGAGTTCTTGGGCCATAACGTTATTCGTCAAAACCACATGGGCGACTGGGGTACTCAGTTCGGCATGTTGCTTGCGCACCTGTCAGACAAGCTTCAAGACGAAGTAGCTGAAACAGCGCTCTCTGATCTTGAAGACTTTTACCGCGAAGCCAAAGTACGCTTTGACGAAGAAGAAGGTTTTGCCGACCGCGCCCGTGAATACGTAGTTAAACTGCAAGGCGGCGACGCTCAGTGTTTGGCGCTGTGGGAAAAGTTCATTGACGTGTCTATCGCTCATTCTGAAGAAGTGTACGACAAACTAAACGTAAGCCTGACCCGTAAAGATATTATGGGTGAATCGGCTTACAACGACGATTTACCCAACGTAATCAGTGACCTTAAAGCGAAAGGCCTTGCAGTAGAAGACCAAGGTGCGCAGGTAGTATTTATACCTGAGCTTGCTGATAAAGAAGGTAACCCTGCGGTTTACATCGTTCAAAAGTCGGGCGGCGGCTATCTTTACGCAACGACAGACCTTGCAGCCATGCGCTATCGCAGCGGCAAGTTGAATGCTGACCGTACGCTGATTCTTACCGATGCTCGCCAAGCACTACACTTCAAGCAAACTGAAATTGTGGGCCGTAAAGCGGGCTTTATGAAAGAAGTACAAACTTACGAGCATTGCCCATTTGGAATGATGCTAGGCAGTGACGGTAAGCCATTTAAAACGCGTACTGGTGGTACGGTTAAACTGGTCGAATTGCTTGATGAAGCCGTTGAGCGTGCGGGTAAGCTTATCGCAGAGCGCGACAACGATTTAAGTGAAGACGAGCTTAAAGAAGTCGCTCACAAGGTGGGTATTGGCGCTGTGAAATACGCTGACCTATCTAAAAACCGCACAACTGATTACATGTTTAATTGGGACTCCATGCTAAGCTTTGAAGGTAACACCGCGCCTTACCTTCAGTACGCCTATACCCGTGTGAAAAGCTTGTTCAGAAAAGCGGGTGTGGATATGGCCACCATGCCAGTAGATATCAATATTGCTGAGAAACAAGAGCACGCGCTAGCTGTATTACTTATGCAGTTTGAAGAGGTGATTGGTACAGTATCTCGTGAAGCCACGCCTCATGTACTGTGTACTTACCTCTATGATGTGGCTTCAGCATTTATGTCATTCTACGAAGCGTGCCCGATGTTAAAAGACGGTATTGAGCCAGCTGTACGCGATAGCCGTTTAGCGTTGTCAGCTCTGGTTGCCAAGACGCTAGAGCAAGGATTAACCCTACTTGGCATCGAAACACTAGAAAAAATGTAGTGTTCGCGGTACAACATACATATTGATAACAAAGAGGCTGACATTGATTGTCAGCCTTTTTTTATGCGAAACATAAGCGTCAACCCTACAACGCTCGTTAGCGCTAATCGTGATCGTTATACCAGTGGGCATAGATTATTGCGTACTCAGCGAGACTTAAAATGTTCGTAATCGCGGCGTGTAACCGCAGGTACAGTGGTATGACATTTCGATTAGAACCGATAGGGCGATAGCTTCCTATAAATCAGACAACTAGAACACTACTTAAATTAACGACAGGAAACTCAAATGACTAAGATCCTTGCATTTGCAGGTAGTACCCGTAAAGGTTCATTCAACCAAGCTATTATGAAAGTTGCCGCAGAGGGCGCACGTGAGGCTGGCGCAGAGGTTACCGTTATAGACCTCGCTGACTTTCAAATGCCGTTGTTTAATGAAGATGAGGAAGCCGAGTTTGGTATGCCTGAAAAAGCACAGGCGTTCAAAGAATTGCTAATGAGCCATGATGGTTTTCTTATTGCTTCACCAGAATACAACTCAAGCTATCCCGCACTGCTAAAGAATGCCATCGACTGGGCATCGCGCATGGGAGAAGGCGAAAAGCCATTACAAGCATATCGCGGTAAGGTGGCTGGAATTATGGCAGCGTCTGCTGGTGGGCTAGGCGGCATGCGCGTGCTGGTGGTACTGAGAATGTTACTTGAAAATCTAGGTACTATGGTGCTGCCGAACCAAAAGGCTATTGCGAAGGTAAATACGCTTATGGAAGATGGCGCAATTACGGATGAAAAGACGATTAAGCAGCTTAAAAATTTGGGTAAAGAAACTGCCGAGCTTGCCGCCAAAGTAAAATAGCTGAAAGTAGGTAATCAAATTTGAAGCCTACTAAATAAAGACTGGCCACCTTGTAATTGCAGTATCTACACGTGGCTAGTCTTCGGTGAATGTTCGAGGTTTTAGTTTTGTGCACGGTTAGTTGAGAGTGCTTAAATTCAACTTTTAGCGTGTTACTATAAAACAAATCATTACTGCAAAATCTTCTACAGACGCACATATCTCCAAAAATAAAATATCCATGAAACTTACTCAAGAAATAATAAATCAAGCAATGCAGGCGTTCGGTGCCGGTGAATTTAGCCGAGTCATATCGACGCTTTCTCCTGTCTATGAGCAGCATCCAATGGCAAAAATGGTATATGCTACGGCACTAGGAAAGGTTGCTGAATTTACTACGTCGTTTGAAATATTTGAAAGCCTTCAGTCTGATTATCCTCAAAATACTGATGTGGCGTATAATTATGGGCTATTGCTAAAAGAAGCTGAGCGGTTTGATGACGCACAAAAGCAGCTTTCAAAAGCGATAGCAATTAACCCAAACTACCACGTTGCTTTTCATGCACTTGGAAATTTAATGTCTGAGCTTGGCCGAAATGAAGAAGCACAGTTAGCATATGAAAAAGCGATAGCAAAAAATCCTAAAAATATTCAGTACGGACAAAGCCTGAGTAAGTGTCTTTATCAGCAGGAAAAATGGTCTCAGTTGGTCGCGCATATTAAAAGAGAGGATCTTCATCTAAGCGATAAACTTAGCGCTGAACTGTATACAGAAGCATGTTACAGAATTCATTCGAGAGGAGAATTAGCTAAGCAGAGTAATATGCTAAGTTCAACGTACTCAGATTCTTATTCGATCCACTATTTTTTGGCGTTGTCAGCATTGGAGTCGAAGCGTTACGTTCATGCAAAGCGTCATCTTGAAAAATCACTTTCCCTCGCTGATTCATCGGATAAAGAAGAGTTACTGACGTATTTAGACTATGTTTCTTGGCTACTCAATGCCACTAAAGACAACCTTGATGTCCTCAATAGAAAGTTTGAAAACACCGATAACATTCAGTTACTAGAGCTGGCCTTTAACATTAACGAAAACAGGCGTGAGCTAGCTGAAGCTGAGAAGTTTCTTGGCAAAATTCAATTAATTCAAGCTGAAGGCGACAAGGAGCAACACGAGTTAAAACGTTCGCTGTTGGCTTTCGCAAAAGGAGAGTTTGAAGAGGGGCTGCGAATTAACGAGCACTTCTTAGTAAAACAACCCAAAAGCCTTCCTCATCTTTACCAGAAGATTAGAACCCTTGAAAAGCTTAAGCGTTTTAGCGATGCCGAAGAGGTCATCAGGTTTATCGCACATAACGTGAATAACCTTCATTCCAGTAAATTCGCAGATTTGTTCTCTGGCGTCATGCTCAATGGTTTTGATGTATCACCTTCTCCTATCGTTAACACGTCAAGTAACAGCACAAACATTCTCTTTATTGTTGGATTTCCTCGTTCGGGAACGACATTGATAGAAAGTTTGTTACTTAAAAATGCGAATGTTGAGTTATTAGAAGAAACAGATGCTGTCGAAACCTTTTATAACCAGATGGTTGAACGCGAGATTGTTGACCCTGAGACGGGTGATATAAAGCGTACAAACCAAAGTGAACTAGACGCTTTGGCAAATGACTATCTTGAGCATTTAACGGCTTATTCTCCTAGTGTTGACAGCAATAAACTCATCGTAGATAAGATGCCGCTTAACTTCCCTTATTTACCTGCAATGTTGACCTTATTTCCTAACGCAAAAGTACTTTGTTGCCTACGTAACCCGAAGGCAGTTGCGTTGAGTTGTTTACAGTTCGAGGAAATAAACTTGTACACCGTTGAGCAATTCGCTGAGGCTTATAATAAAGTCTTCACGTGCTGGGAAAAAATGGAACCAATTTTAAGGGACAGAGCAATAAGCATTAAATATGAAGATGTTGTTGCTGACCCTGAATCATCTATAGCGTCCATATATCAGTTTTCAGGGCTGACAGAAGGGGAGACTAAGACCTTAGAAAGTAATAGTTCGCCTTTGTTCCAAACACCGAGCTACTATCAAGTTAGTCAACCAGTGTATAAGTCTTCAATGCAAAAGTATGAGAACTATCCAACGCTTTTCTCTGAATGTCCCCCTCTTTTAGATGAATGGGAGCAAAAGTGGGGATATTAAGAAAGTAAGTATGAATGGGTGTTAGCGAAGGTAATGGGCGCTGGCTATATCGAACGGCTCAATGTTTTCTTTCCACCCAATTACAGTTACCAGTTAATAGGACAGTTTATACATTCGTCCATGAAAGTGCCCTGAAATGTTGCGTAGTGGATGCGCGTGCCGGTTAGGTTTGCTCGATACAAACTTGCATCGTTCAGTTTTGCTTCCTGAATATTGGCGTTAATCAGTGAAGCACCTTCAAAGTTTGCTTTGTTCATCCAAACCCGCTCTAAGCGTGCGGCACGTAAGTTGGTGTTTACCATTGTCGCACCTGATAAACGCGCTTGGTCCAGGTTAGCACCTGAAAAGTTGGAGTTAGTGAAATCAACCCCTTGACCGAAAAGCGCCCAGCCATCTACGCCTTCTAAGTTAGCGTTGCGAACTTTTGAGCTGCGTAAATCTGCGTGTTTTAAGTTGGCGGTAGCTAAATCAGCGTGATCTAGGTTACTTTTCTTAAACGTCGCATAGCTTAAGTTGGCGTGCCTTAAATCTGTTTTGTTGAACTTAACGTTGGTGAATACTGCCCCGTGCAAATTTGCATGGCTCAAATCAGCACCGCTTAAGTCTGTATCGCTACACACTGTCTTTGGTTTTATTTCACATCCGTTAATAATTTTCACGTCATCTTCGAAATCGGGAATGGCACTGGCAGTTGCTGAATATAGGACAACTAATAATATGGGGAGTTGTTTGGTTGCTTGAAAACGTAAGCGCATGAGAGCTCCTTAATGCCGAGAGGCGTTTTCACCGCCTCTCGGTTTGGTTTGTTGCAAAGATAAAGCTATTGTTTAGCGACGTTTTGCTTTTTATTGTGATTAGGAAGTTTAAATACCCAGAACGAACCACCTTGCGCGACAGGTTTGGTGAGTTCGGCCATATCTCCACCCCATAGAGGTACTGCACCACCATACCCTGACGCTAAGCCAATGTATTGCTCACCATCTTCTTCCCAGGTTATAGGGCATGAAATGATGCCCGAGCCCGTTTGGAACTTCCAAAGTTCTTCACCGGTTTCTTCGTCGAAAGCTTTGACATAGCCATCGCCCGTTCCGGTAATAATGAGTCCGCCTTTCGTCGCCAGTACCCCAGCCCACATAGGAAGTTTCTCTTTGTGTGTCCATTTAATTTCACCTGAAATGGGGTCTACGGCACGAAGTACGCCCACGTGGTCGTCATACATGCGCTTAATTCTAAAACCCTGTCCTAGGTAAGCGGCACCTTTTTTATAGGTCACTTCTTCCGTCCAGTAGTCTTCTTTCCAGTGGTTTGCGCCCATATAGAACCAGCCGGTATTCTGGCTGTAGGCCATCGGGTTCCAGTTCTTTCCGCCCAAGAATGGAGGCGATACCTCTATTGACTTTCCTCGTTTTTCACCCGGCTCAGGCAGTGGCGGGCGCTGTCCGTCTACTTCAACTGGGCGACCCGTGTCAGGGTCAATGTGTGTGGCCCACGTAATGTTATCTACAAAGGGAAATCCTCTGATGAATTCACCGTTTTGTCTGTTAACTACATAGAAAAAGCCATTTCTGTCTGCATGAGCCGTCGCTTTTATGAGCTTTCCATTATCGTAATAGTCGAATAGAACAAGTTCATTGTTGCCAGAGAAATCCCATGCGTCGTTAGGTGTATGTTGATAGAACCATTTAACCTCACCAGTGGTTGCATCTACACCCACTTGTCCGGAAGTATAAAGGTTATCCCAATCTCGCGGATCTCCACCTTTGGCGGTGCGTTTCCATGTATTCCAAGGAGCGGGGTTACCTGCACCTATGATGATAGTGTTAGTTTCAACATCGAAGCTTGCACTCTGCCATGGTGCGCCACCACCGTGGTGCCAAGCCTCAACCATTTCGCCGTTTTCATCCTTTGGCCACGTTGTCACTTCGTATGAACCACCCGTGGGTGTGCTGTCTTTTCCATTTAATCTGCCCATGTGCCCTTCAACAAATGGACGCATCCAAATCTCTTCACCGGTTTCAGGATCGCGTGCAAACAGTTTTCCTACAACACCAAACTCATCACCTGATGAACCGTGAATAAGCATGACCTTTCCTGACTTTTGGTCTTTAACAATCGTAGGTGCCCCCGTCATGGTGTAGCCTGCACGATAGTCTTCAAAGCGCTTCTTCCATTTTACTTTGCCCGTTAGCCGGTCAAGGGCAACAACGCCAGCATCCAGCGTACCGAAAAAGACTAAGTCACCATAAATTGCTGCGCCGCGATTTACCACGTCACAACACGGTCGAATCCCTTCTGGAAGGCGGTGGGCGTAGTCCCACAACTTCTTACCTGTTTTTGCCTCATAGGCGTAGATACGGGAGTAGCTACCGGTTACATAGACAATACCGTCGTACACGATTGCTTGGGACTCTTGACCCCGTTGCTTTTCATCACCAAAACTCATCACCCAAGCCGGAGATAGCATGTGTACATTTTCTTTGTTGATTTGATCAAGTCCGCTGTAACGCTGAGCTTCTGGACCCATACCATACATCAGCACGTTCTCAGGCGTCTTGGCATCATTTTCAATGTCTGCCCATGTCACGCCATCGTCCGCATATAAATGTGAACTCGTACCTAAACCAATAATTACGCTTAAGGCCAATGAAGCCTTTGAATAGAACTTAGCCATAGTTTTATTTCCACTGTTACCTTGATGTTGTGTTAACAGTATGTAACTAAGTAGAGTCCCTGATAAACGGATTCCGTCCTTCAAAATACGGGAAAAATTCCCTTAGATTGAAGTGTAATGAAAACGCTAATATATTGATTTACATGAGGTATCTTTATCATGAGACAAAGTTAGTACCAAAGGGGTATAAAAAAGATACGAAAGTACAGGGAAGTTTTCCCGACCTTGTTTAGTGGCGCTTGTTTAGCTGGCAATTTTGATATAACCCTGCTTTATGGCAAGGTGAACAAACTCGGCATTTGTCTGTAGCTCAAGTTTTCGCTTGAGCTGGGTGATAACGTTTGAGACCGTCTTTTCAGAAATGTTGAGGCTTTCAGCGACCTGTTTTCGGCAAAGCCCGTTCGCTATACCAAGGAATATATCCAACTCTCTTTGTGTCAGATCTGTTAAGTTGCCTCCGGAATGTGACAGGTTGAATGTAGCGAGCTCAATGGCAGTATTGTGTTCTAAATAACGGCGGCCTTTAATGATAGATGTCACCGCGCTTATCAGTACATCAGGTTCACTTTGTTTACTAACATACCCCATTGCCCCTAGTTTCATAGCTCTATCGATGATGGAAATATCATCGAACATGCTGAACATAAGTACTTTTGCGTGCTCCCAGCGCTGAACAATATATTCCGCTAGCGTGAGTCCGCTAGTGGCTCCTAAATTAATGTCTAAAATAATGAGGTCGAAGTGGTTCGCACGAAGTGCATTTGTGGCTTGCTGCGCATTTTTTGCATTGGTGACGACAGCGCCTTCGAGTACCGAAGATAACAGCGTAGAAAAGCCTTCTCTCACTATTGCGTGATCATCAACAAGTAAAATTTTCATAGCTGCGCTTTATTCATATCACCATAGAATGAGCATGCCACGGTAGGCGTGTGAGACGAATAGCACTTTAGTGCTCATTCATCTCACACTTTAGTAGGATATAAGTTAATTCAAACCGCGCTGTGTTTCTAAGTAGCTGGCAAAGCTGCCAAGCCAATGGCTGCCCATATAGTGCATGTCACCAAACACCGCGTTGAGCCCGGCCTCACGATGTGAACTTAATGCTTTCTTAAGCACAGGTAAGCGTTTGTCACCTTCAGGCAAAGCTTGCATTATGCCTTCTATCATCCACGCTCGGCTGATGTTCAGCCCGTCTAGGTGAGCGAGTTTACCATCCGTCTTGTCAGTCACTGTAGCGGGAGCTAGCCAATTTGATGTTCTAGCTGTGAGGCTTGGAAAGAACGCTGAAAGCCATTGGCTATAGTCCTTTTTAGACATTACTCTTCGCATTAAATCAGCTTCGGCCAAACACGGTGATAAGAAATCTTGTCCCGAAGGCTCGTAGGCAAGAGGGCACTGTGTATCGTCTTGATAGTAGTCTTGCACCCTGGACGTTAACAGCGCTTCAAACTCCTTATTACCTGCTGTTTTCGCCCAATCCAACATTAAGCCAAAAGCAAAGGCGGTTTGGCTATGCTCACCCGTTCGGATTGGGTAAGCTAATTTGGGTAACCATGCGCTTACTCTGGCTACAATTTCGTCCTCGAGAGGACGTAAAGTATTTAGCCATTTTGTTGCTTCAGGAAGGGAAGATTGACGTAGTTCAGCGGTTAGCTGCAGGAACCAAGCAAGACCATAGGGGCGTTCAAATGAGGCATTGTTTTCACGCTTAAGGCTCGTCAATTCACCTTGGATATTTTTAGGCGTAAAGCTGATGTTGAGCTTTTCAATGATCTCATCCTTATCCACTGCATCTTGCGCAGTGTTTAGCATTCTTACTAAAAGCCAATGGCCATGAACCGACGAGTGCCAGTCTAAACAACCATAAAATGAAGGGTAGAGTTGATTGGGTGCCTTAACGTCATCGCCGTTATTCATCATGTGTTTCACTACATTTGGAAACTCTTGATGAATACAATGAAGCGCGAGGTTAGCAAAAACGCTTTCGTAATTGTTGTTAGGAATGTCAGTGTTGGCGGTCGCGTCTGCGGCTCGGTTAATACTAGTGTTGCTTGTGTTCGCAGTTTCAACAGTCGACGTACTGGTAGCAAAGGCAGTGTGTGCAGCAAACGCTGTGGCAAATGCAACTGTACAGCTAACAACGTTTTTTATTTTGATCATAATTTTGCGCGCTTTATCAATGAGAAGTATATCGCCAATGTATAGAGATAAACGCTTTGAATAAAGTGCTGCGCGATACATAACGCCCCAGCACTTTAAACAGCAGAAACAGGCTATTTAAACAGGGGCTCCGATGGCCTCTAGTTTGGTGGTGTATTCAGCGAATGAGCCAATGGTCTTTTCTACCCAACCAGCATTATAGTAAGTTTCACCATACCGCTCTCCGCTGTCGCACATAAGCGTTACGATCGATCCCACTTTTCCTCGCTGCTTCATTTGTTCAGCAGTACTTAATGCGCCCCATAGGTTAGTGCCAGTAGACGGGCCGGCTTTAATTCCCATGGTGTTGTTTAACCAATGCATGGTTGCAATACTGGCGGCATCGGGAACGGTAATCATGTCATCTATAACGTCATGTTGAAAAGAGGCTTCCACTTTAGGGCGTCCTATCCCTTCTATGCGGCTTCCACGGGTAGCAGTAAGTGTACGATCGTTGTTTTTGAAGCTATCAAAAAACACACTGAATTCTGGATCTACCACGACAAGCTGAGAAGAGAGACCTTTGTAGCGAATGTAGCGCCCAATGGTGGCTGATGTTCCACCTGTACCTGCACTCATAACCACGGTGTGTGGAATAGGGTGGGGCTCGGCTTTCATTTGCTCAAAGATACTCTCAGCAATATTGTTATTGCCTCGCCAGTCTGTAGCGCGCTCTGCGAAAAGGAACTGATCCATAAAATAACCATTAAGCTCGTGAGCTACTTTGGTTGCTTCGCTGTGCATTTGCGTAGGGCAATCTACAAAGTGACACTGCCCGCCATATCGCTCAATAAGCGCGATTTTACTTTGGGCGGTAGATTTAGGCATAACCGCAACAAACGGAACGCCAATCATTTTAGCAAAATAAGCTTCAGACACCGCTGTGCTGCCTGACGAGGCTTCAACCACAGTAGTTCCTTCTACAATTTTTCCATTACAAAGGGCGTACAGAAAAAGGGACCGGGCTAGACGGTGCTTTAGGCTGCCTGTTGGATGGGTGCTTTCATCTTTAAGGTAGATATCAATATCTCTAAAAGCGATCTGCTCTAATTTGATTAAGTGCGTATCAGCCGAACGTTGATAATCTGCATTGATAATATTGATCGCTTTTGAAACCCAGCTTTTCATAACTTTCTCTCATTCACCCAAAATGTGAAACGTTAAGCGTAGTTCGCTTGACGCTAGCTGTATAAAACAAAATTAGAATATCAGTTAAGAACGAGTATTTGATTCTATTATTTTAGTATTAGTGCTTTATAGTAAAAAATATTTCTTTAATGGGTCTCATTTATGAAAATAAATTCCGTTTTTATGTAAGGGCGAGAGCATGACCATCTTGTTGATACAACGGTCTTTAATAAAACAAAAAAGTTCAGATAAGCCGCTAAAGTTGCTATCTTTGCATTTCGCTTTTACTTACAGATAACAACATGAAAAATAGGGCGCTTTTCTATGCGATAGCTCTTCTACCCGCATTATTCGTATCTACGCTAGCTAGCTCGCAAGAAGAGCAAATGCTTAAAGTTGCAACGTTTAATGTAAGTATGGAAGCCACTAACTACAAAGCGTTGGGTATGAAGCCGAGCGATCAGGTACTTCAATACGTTCTTTCAACGGGTGAGCATAGCCAAGTTAAAAACATTGCTGAAATTATTCAACGCGTTAACCCCGATATCTTGATGTTGAATGAATTTGACTACATTGCAGATAAGCGTAAAGGGGTAGATGCATTTGTTAAGAACTACCTGAATGTTTCACAAGGCGGCCTTGAGCCTGTGGATTACCCATATACGTATGTGGCCACAGTCAACACAGGGGAGCCCACGAAATTCGACTTAGATAACAATGGCAAAGCAGAAGGTTTTGGTGGCGATGCATATGGCTTTGGGCTTTATCCCGGGCAATATGGCATGGCGCTTTTGTCGAAATACCCTATTGATGTTGATGGTATTCGCACCTTTCAGACGTTTAAATGGCATCACATGCCTCATCCACAGGTTCCTATTATTCCCGATGAGAGCGGAAGTACTGATAAGGGCAAGCCATGGTACGACGTAGAAGAGTGGGCCGCGCTAAGGTTGAGTTCTAAGTCTCACTGGGATGTGCCGGTGAAAGTAGGAGGTAAAACCGTACACATACTTGCTATGCATCCAACACCACCTAATTTCGATGGGAGCGAGGACCGCAACGGCAAGCGCAACTTTGACGAAATTAGGCTTATGGCAGATTACCTTTCTCCGGATAAAGGAGCCTACATCTACGATGATAATGGCGAGAAAGTCAGCCTGTCAGAGAACGCGCGTTTTGTACTTGTTGGTGATTTTAACGCGGCGGATATTGGAGATAAACATCGCGAGGGTGTTATTGAACAGTTGACCGAGCACCCGTTAGTTAATAACGACATCATTCCAACAAGCGCAGGCGGTGCAGGCGCGTCAGGTGCAGAGTTTAGTAACCGCTTTACTGCCTATTGGGGAGCCAGAGCTGACTATGTTTTGCCATCTCGATTTGGCTTCGATGTGAACGATGCTGGCGTTTTCTGGCCTGCAAAAACCAGTGACCTATATCAATTAGTTAAAGACCGTGAAGCCAGCTCAGATCACAGGTTAGTCTGGATTAGCTTGTCGTTGACCGAAGATAACTAAAAACCACAATTTTTGTGTTAGTTAATAGATAGAGGTATTATTACACTGTCTATCTAATAACGTACCGAGAAGCCATTGAAGTTTGTGTCTCGCACTTTTGTGATGTGTTTGCTGTGGGTGATACCCATAGATGGCTTTTCGGTAGAGTCTTCTCAGCTCATGCCGCTCAATCGGTATTTCCCTCAATCGTGGGGAACGAAAGACGGGCTTCCTCACAATAGTATTCACGCATTAGCACAAACGTCCAATGGGTATCTATGGGCGGGTACCTGGGAAGGTGTAGCTCGGTTTAATGGTCAGCAGTTCACTGTATTTACCCGCGGCGCGCAAACAGGATTACCAGACTCCGGCATTCGAAGCTTGTATTACAACAAGCCCCGCGACGAGCTACTGGTGGCAGGAAACCGAGGCGGTGTAACGTCGCTTATCGCAGAGCAGTGGCATGCTCAAGCACCTCTGTCTTCAATGGTTAATCATGCATTCAGAGACAGTAATAACGTGTTGTGGTTTGCGCTGGAAGACACGGGGATTGCAATGAGAACGCCTGACGGCACGCAAAAAGAATACATTGTAAATTCGAGTGCTTACCGCATAATCGAAGACGGATTTGGCGTAATCTGGTTTGCAACAAATCAAGGCTTGTTCAAATACATAAACGATAAATTTCAGCTAGCTGTACCCGACCACAACATACTCTCTGGTCCATCATTTACTCTCGCTCTTGATAGCAAAAAACGTGTTTTAGTTGGCACAGAACACGGTGTTTGGCAGCAAAAAAACGGTACCTTTGCGCTACTTCACAGCTCACTTGCCGACAAATCAATTAGTAGTATTTTGCTTGATCATCAAAATAGCATTTGGGTAGGCACCATCAATCATGGCCTTTATCGTCTAAGTGACTTAGGCCTAGAAAAACTGGATGCGACAGCAGGTCTTCCCAATAACCGCGTTTTTTCACTGCTTGAAGATTTGGAAAAAAATATCTGGATTGGCACTAATGGTGGTTTGTTTAGGCTGCGTCGTGCGCTATTTACCACATTCTCGCAAAGCCAAGGAATGAGTGGAGACTTTTTGCGAACTGTTTTGCAAACGTCTGATGGCAAACTTTTATCAGGTGGAAGTGCTGGATTAGATATATTTTCCAATGATGCGTTTTCCAGCGCATCGCTCACTACAGGTGAAGCTTTCTCTGTACTCAGTTTGGCAGCGGTAACTGAAGAGGTAACGTTAGTCGGCACCTACACAAAAGGTGTGCTGCGATATGAAAATGACCAACTTACTCCGTACCTCAATAGACATTTAGGGTTACCGAGTAATGAAGTAAGGGCCATTCTTTTAGCGAGTGATAACAGTGTTTGGTATGCCACGGCGCAAGGTGTAGTTCAACAAACACCAGATGGAAAGCTAAGCCATTTTAATGAACAAAATGGGCTACCTGCCCATTTTTCGATGGGCTTGGCAGAAGATCGTGAAGGACGAATCTGGATTGCTACAGGGATAGGGCTCGCCTATATCCAACAGGGTATTGTGCACGTAGTTTCGTTTCCTGAACATTCAGATGCGCAGCACGCGTTCAGTTTTAGCGTTGTTGAAAAGGGAACTTGGATTACAACCGATCGAGGACTTGCGTATTTTGACAATGCTACTCAGGCACTTAGTGTAATCGAAAAGTCGCAGGGGCTTCCCGTAGATAAACTGTTTTCAATCGGTATAGATCACAACAGCGGTGTATGGCTAAGTTCAAACCAAGGGGTCATTCTCACTTCACTATCAAGTCTTAAGGAGTGTCTGACATATCCAAGTGCATTATTGGAATTTGAACATTTTAAGGAAGAAAATGGCCTGGCGAGTATTCAAATCAATGGTGGATCACAGCCATCTCAGATTGTCGATGTAGACGGAAATGTTTGGCTTCCTACTGCGAAAGGGCTCGCTACAGTGACGCCTGCAAACCTTGCCATGTTGAGTGAATTCCCTATTCCGGTAAGTATAGAGGCGGTACTACTGGACGGTGCTGACCAGCAATTTGATACGGATAAAAGGGAAGTAGACGTAACGCCGTTAACCACGCGAGTTGCGTTTCAGTATGCAGGGTTGGGTTTCGCTATGCCTTCGCGTATAGAGTATCAGGCTATGTTAGTAGGATATGACCAAGATTGGGTTAACCGTCATCAATTTAGAATGACTGAATACACTAATTTAGCACCTGGTCGTTATCAGTTTAAAGTACGTGCTCGTTATATTGGTGGTCCCTGGCAAGAGATTACGTCACCATTTTCTATTCGCGTGTTACCCAGTATTTATCAGACATTTGCTTTTAAATTCTCGGTTTTTCTTTTCTTCTGTTTTGTTATCTATGCACTTTATAAAGTACGTTTTCATCACTTGAAAAAATCAGAAATGATTTTAAAACAAAGGGTCGATGAACAAACCAGATCACTAGAATTACAAACCAAGCGGTTCGAGTTCCAAGCAACTCACGATGATCTAACCGGTATTGCAAATAGACGAGCATTCGACCGCTGGCTTGTACAATATTTTGAAGAGGCTAAAGCGAAACAATCTCCTCTATGTCTTGCCGTTATCGATATTGACCATTTCAAACAGGTAAATGATCAGTACTCTCACTTAGTAGGGGATAAAGTCATTACTGAGGTGGCCCGTATATTAAATCGCGAAGTTCCGCATTATGCTAAATGTGCAAGGTGGGGCGGCGAAGAGTTTACTGTGTTGTTACCTGAATATGACTTGGTAAATGCAAGGGTAGCTATGGATCATGTTCGAAAAATCGTGGCAGCACATGATTTCAGTTTTATAGCGCAAACGCTGAAAGTCACAATCAGTATTGGTGTAGCAAGTGCAGATGGCGCGAGAGATCACGACAGAATGTTAACCCATGCCGACCAAGCACTTTACACTGCAAAAGAAAATGGCCGCAACCAAGTGACCATTTTCGAATAAAAGATAAGTGGGGTAGTGGTTAATTACTACAACATCTTTAACCTGACTTTGCCGTAAAGCCTTACTGTGGCGATTGGCCCAACTGCGCTTCCTCGCGTTCTCGTGAAACTGCCTCGAACAGCGTAAAGTAAGCCACCACAGCAAGATTAGCGACAAACCAAAGGTCTTTAATAACGAACTGACCTAGGCGGTTGACGATAGTCGTGCTGTTAAAGGTATCCGGTACAGTAAACAAAAACGTTTGTGTCATCAGAAAAACCGATAAACAAGCCAGTCCGCTCGCAATGATCACCGGCTTGTTCTTAGAAAAGATGCCCGCGCCCAATAGCAATGCAAAGAGGACATCAAATCCACCAATTACATTCGATGCCCCCTGTACGCTAAACACAGCATATAGCCACGACATAAACGGTGATGTTTCAACTAGCCCCACAATTGCATTAGCTTCAAACTCGAAAAACTTCATGCCTCCTATCCATAATAAGACCATGGCTACAGGAGCAAAGTTGAGGTATGTCAGTTGCTTGTGCGAAAATTTTTCGCGATAAAACAAGAATAGGAAAAGCGGTAATACTGCGAAGTACTTGATGATGCCTTGACCGCTGCCAATAATCGGGAAGCCCCCTAAATCGGCCATCCATCTTGTTGGTGATAATAACGTCAGCAATGGAATGGCAGTTACAAAAGCGGCATATAGTGTTACTGCTTTTGCTGATACAAGGTCAAAACGTGCTGCAATGGTCATTAACGGTAGTAACAGCAATGCGATACCTGAAAAAGCACCAAGGGCACTCTCGCTCAACACAGTGTCTAACGAGTAGAAATTAAATGTAGCGATAAGTGCATTGGGGTTTGCACCCAATAAAAATGTTAGGCCAAGAACTGCGAAGCTAAAAGTGAGCAATGCGGTGACCATGTTTTCGGTTTGGTTTAGTGTCATAAAGCGTCCGTAAATACTGCTAGTTTTGCGAAGTGTATGTAGAGACCCGTCGAGGTAGCACTAAAATTTCATAGGTTTGATAATTTATTAGGCATAGCGCAATAAGCAAATAAGGATTTATCGACAAAATAAGAACTTATCTAATAGCGGTTGTCATAAGTAGCAGCGGTCTTAATAAATTAGGTCTTAAGTAATGTGGGGCTTAAATAGTAGTGGTTTAAAAAGTAAAATAAATTGAGAGAAAAAATGAAACAAGCAAGCAGTAGAGCACAGAAGCGTTTTAGGATCTGGTTAATAGCAGGCGTGTGTGCAGCGTTGTCTGCTTGTGGCGCTCAGCCCCCAGAACCTATTGATGAGCCAATCGCGAGTGTTGAAGACGTCGAAAGATTAGAGCAAGTTGTTGATACCTCATTGCCTTTGGTACAGCAGGCCTATTCCATTGAGTCCGAAAAAGTGTGCGATAAACACGGTGGTAACTGGAAGAAAGTAGGCCGACAGCAGGCGCATGCTTGTGTGCTACCAGCAAACGATGCTGATAATGCGTGTAATGACAGCAGCGAGTGCGAAGTGGCTTGTGTTACGGAAAACAATAACATGGAAGCGGGAGAAAAGGCGCGCGGCGTGTGTTTAGAAAGTACGGACTTATTCGGCTGTAGAGCCTATGTGTCTAACGGCGTTGTGGAGCATACCTTGTGTGTTGACTAAGAGGTTGTTTAGCAAACGAACGTTGAATGAAGCGCACGCCATCGGCAATGCGCTTCACAACAACGCGGGGTTAATTAACGTTGGGGAACTCGATTTTGTCCAGTTCGCTCGCCGTTTCATTGCACTCACCTAATAGGTGAAGCCTATCTTCGGTTTGGTGTGTATCTATTTCTAGAAAGCCCGTTTGGCAGTAACCGGTCTCATCCAGTTTCTCATCTAGAGATGTATAAAGTTGCTCAGTCATTCTATCGCTGCTATGTGACGAGCCTTCCCGACTTTCCTGTCCTTGGCGACCGCCACGTCCATTTCGTTCGCCTCCCTGACCACGGCCGCCTTTACCGCCACCTTTGGCACCGTCACGATGCTGCATTAACGGAATGCTAAACGCGAAGAGCTTGGTACCGTCTTGCTTGATCTTCGTTTCAAAAAATATTTCATCCATGTCTAGAGGTGGTGGCCTATGAGCGCACGCACTGACAATCAAAGAGGTCGTTATTACTAATAGTGTTTTATTCATTTTATTTAACGCTTATTTGAACCACGTCACTTTGAGATTCAAACGCCTCTTTAGTTGCAGCACCCAGTGTAAGTTTTAAGTAAAGCATTTCGGTATGCAAACTTCATAACGAGCGTATCGTTACAAGCAACACTCATTACGTTATGCATTTTACGTCAAAAAGAAGCGGCATTGCCGAAGCGACAAGTCTCAACCAGATAGTCAATAAGTGCTCGGGTACGGCTTGGCACATGCTTACGAGAAGGATAAACCAAGGTAAACAACAATGTTTCACTTCCAAGTGAAGGGAAAATTCGTACCAGTTCGTTAGATGCGACTTCTTTTTGCACAGTTGAAGGTAGCAGCGTAGATATTCCCAACCCTGCTTTGACCATTTCTTGAACAAGGTGAGGAGAATTACACAGCTCGTAATGTTTGGGTGTAATGTCGATTGGTGTGTTGTCCAGCATTAGGTAATGCATGATTCGTGAATTTAACTGAGATAGCAAAATCCAGGTATGATTATTCAGTTCTGCAATAGTCTTAGGTTCACCATATTTCTTGAGATAATCAGGGCTAGCATATAAGGCGAATTGTTCTTGATATAAGACCCTACCGACGAGCGAGTCGTCTCGTGGCAAACCAATTCGAAGTCCTACATCAATATTCTGAGCGATAAGGTCGAGCTTATCGTCACTGCTCACTATGTGTAAATCTATTTCAGGATAGCGGCGCTTGAACTCAGGCAGCAACGGTAATAAAAACTTGTGTGCAATGTCGTTGGTGACTGTTATTGATACTCTTCCTTTTGGCGCTGTTTGACGCAGCTCTTCATCAATACCATGCAAAATCTCGTGGCACTTTTTCGCATGGGAAAATACAGCATTTCCCTCGTCAGTAAGCATGAGCTGTCGAGTAGTTCTTTGCAGTAATCGCACGTCAAGAGATGCTTCTAAACCTGCCACTTGCTCGCTAACTCTAGATCGACTGGTGCCTAAACGGCGGGCAGCTTCCGCAAAGCTTCCACATTCTACTACGCTGGCAAATATGGCGAGTGCCTTAAGATGTGAATAGTTAATTGTACTCATATTCGTGACAATTTGTTCTGTATATGTCTACTTATCATAACAGTGTTTCACGCACATAATCACCTCTGTGTTCAACCAGTACTCATTTAATTGATAGAGGATAGATTATGATTGCAGTAACCGGCTCTAACGGACAATTAGGTCAAAAAGTTATTCAAACACTGCTTAATACAGAGAAGGCAAACACAATTGTTGCACTAGTGCGCAACCCTGATAACGCACACGTATTAAAGCAGTTGGGAGTAGTAGTACGGCAGGCCGACTATAATAACCCGGAAACGCTTAAGTCAGCTTTTGAGGGTGTTGAGAAGTTGTTGCTAATATCAGGTACAGAGTTTGGGAAACGCTTTGAGCAGCACAAAGCGGTAATAGATGCAGCTATGGCACAAAACGTTAGCCTCATTGCTTATACCAGTTTGTTGAAAGCAGATACGTCTCCTTTGCTGTTAGCGCAAGAACATAAACAAACCGAGGCTTACTTTAAAAATGTGTCAGCGCCTTTCGTGTTTCTTCGAAATGGGTGGTACACGGAAAATTACACCGATAATGTAGACAGCGTACTGCAGATGGGAGCGGTGGCAGGCGCTGCAAAGCAGGGAGTTTTGTCTACCGCTAGCCGACAAGATTATGCAGACGCCGCAGTGGCCGTTCTTCTATCATCGCAAAATCAAACAGGCAAAATTTATGAGCTTGCTGGCGACACGGGCTTTACGCTAATGGAGTATGCTTCCACCCTATCTGAAATTACCGGCGAAGATATTGGTTTTTTAGACATGGATGAGAGCGCTTATAGAGAAGCACTCATTAAAGCTGGGCTGCCTGAAGGTATGGCAGCAGCGTTAGCAGATTCAGAGCATTACGCCGCCTCGGGGTGGCTCCAAGATAACAGCGGCACCTTATCATCACTACTTGGTCGTCCAACTGCAACTCTGCGTGCAACACTTGCTGCGAAAATGAAAAGCTGAGTATTTAAAAGCTAAGTGAATTACCACCCCATGCGCATTACCTTGAATTATCATTCAAGTGATGCGCTTATTGTGCAACACTTGCGTATTCATATTTTAAATCACTTGCATCCGCAATTTGCTTATTTACAGGGATAGGTTCCATGCTTTCCAACATCATTCGCTTTGCGAAAAACATCGTCGTGTCGTTAATTGCAATCTTTGTGTGTTTTGGTGTGCTCGACTTCTTGTGGCTTGGCGTTATTGCGGATGGCTGGTATCAAAGTGAAATGGCTCCTCTGCTTAGAAGTCAATTTATCACGTGGCCTTGGGTGGTTTTTTACCTCATGTATGGATGTGTGGTGTTTGTACTTGCTGTGGTGGCGAACAGAGATAAGTCGTTACTTTATGCAGGGATCGATGGCGCGCTTCTAGGGTTGGCCAGTTATGGCGCCTACAATTTAACGGCGTACAGCATTATTGAAGGTTTTACTTTGTTTATTATGTTAATTGACTGGGCGTGGGGCACGTGCCTAACCAGCGCAAGCGCCATGGCCGGCTGGTTAGGGTTTCAACTGGTTAAGGGAAAGAGTAGCGAATAATGCGTTTTAACACGCTGGCGTATTGTTTTAAAAAGCTGCCAGTGTTGTAGTGCATGCCGTGTTCTTCGAATACGGCTTTTACCTTGGGGGCCATCTCTCGGTAGCGTCTGGCTGGGATATCTGGAAACAGGTGGTGCTCAATTTGAAAGCTTAAATGCCCAGTAAGCACGTGAAACAGGTTTCCGCCCTTTATGTTCGACGAGCCCAGCGCTTGTCGGTAGTACCATTGCCCTCGGGTTTCATTAACACAATCTTCTTGTTTAAATGTTTCCACGTCGCCAGTGAAATGGCCGCAAAAGATAATAGTAGATGTCCATAAATTGCGTAGTAAATTGGCGATAAGGTTGCCGGTAAATACCCATAAAAATAACGGCCCAGCTAACAAAGGAAATAGTACATAATCTTTTACTAACTGACGTGCGCCTTTACTAAAAAAGCGTTTCTTAAGTTCATTATGGGTAACCTGATTCTTACGGTTGTCCTTCTTTTTTCCAAAAAAGACCCGCTCAGCGGCCATTTCGTGATACGACACACCCCACTGAAATAAAACACTAAGTACGATGTAAGTCGCAAACTGCCATAGGTTTTTTACACGCCATCTAAAATCGTTAGACAGGCGAAGCAAGCCGTAGCCAAAGTCTCTGTCTTTCCCAATAATATTGGTATACGTGTGATGCTCGTAATTATGAACGCGATTCCAGCTCGCACCATCGCAGGCAATATCCCACTCATAGCCTTTCGAATTAATGTGTTTGTCGTTCATCCAATCGTACTGGCCGTGCATTACGTTGTGGCCTATTTCCATATTATCGAGAATTTTTGCTGTAGCTAAACTCAATACGCCGGCAACCCAGAGCAGCGGTTGAATGAACCCCAACATTAAAAGTATCCGTCCGCTCCACTCGCAAATTCGCTGAACAAGAATAATACGTCGGATATAGGCCGCATCTTCAGCGCCCACTTTTCGTTTAATGTCAGCTTTAATTTCATCAAGCTGAGCGGCAAGTAACTCGTAGTTCGGTTTCTCTTTAGTGCTCGTTGACCGAATAGCTTTGGTTTCACTTATCGGAGAATGCGCCTGTTCGATGGCTTCTTCACGGTGTTGGTTGTCTATTGCAACGCTGGTGTTCATAGTTGAATCTCCAAATCAGTAACGGCTTGTGATACACACAGCTGAATAAGTTGCTCTGCGCTATCTGAAAGCTCACCCGTGCGGGT
The DNA here is from genome assembly GCF_947311905.1 of Alteromonas sp. CyTr2. Lineage (NCBI taxonomy): Bacteria > Pseudomonadati > Pseudomonadota > Gammaproteobacteria > Alteromonadales > Alteromonadaceae > Alteromonas > Alteromonas sp. CyTr2. Next base: position 61,291 of record NZ_CAMZMZ010000010.1, read on the forward strand.
ATCTCTCACTACGCCCCGTTTCTTAACACATTGGCATTGATGACAAATTCCCATGCCACAGCCATAAGTCACAGGTTGTTCTGCTTGCTGAAGTTGTATAAGTAGGGTTTGCTGATTGTCGACAGTTAAAGATTGGCCGTTGTGTACCAAGGAAAAGGTTTCACTTTGGCTAAGACTAGAACTGCTTAGGACAGGAAGCGCAGCGAAGTGCTCGCTCGAAACAGGGACGTTGATCGTATTTGCATAACTTTCAACTTGCTCGAACATGGCATGTGGACCACACACTAACCAGTGTGCATTGGCAAAGTTACACAGATGCGCTTCTACGTCTCCGTCTTTTTGCTTGCTCAAAATATCATAGGTGAAGTGCTCACAGCGCTGACTGAACGCTGATAATTCATTGAGTAATACATGCTCGTCCGGCTTAGCAAAATAAAGTAAGTGTACCGGTGTATGGTTTAGCTGCGCGTTGTTGACGGCATCGTCAAGCATGGCAATGAAAGGAGTTATACCCGAGCCGCCCGCTATCATAAGTAGGGTCTTTTCAACCTTCGGCCAGATAAATTCCCCCATAGGGGCTGAGATATTTACCCATTGATTAGGCACACAAGAGTGAAGATAAGGTGTTAATGCGCCCTGAGCTTTAACCTTGGTTACAAGACGAATCTGCTTTTCTTTTTGTCGGGTGTTAGCACCACTCGCTATGGTAAACACGCGAGTGGTGAGCCTGCCATTAATTTCTATGGTTAATGCGATATGTTGCCCTGCAACATGCGTTGGCCAAGACCTCTCTGGTATAAGTAACACCTCGAGCATATCCGTGCTCAGTTTTTTTACGGTCACGACCCTAGCTCTGAAATACCCATCGCGCCACGCGGGTCTAACTTGCTGCATCAGCACTTCCCAGTAGCCCTTCCAAGAGGCATGGTGAAAAATGCGATCAGTGAATTTATCTAGTAATAGTCTCAATGTAGAAATCACACCTGTATTTCGTCGGAATATCTTAAATACAAAAAGGATGAAAATATTTTAGCTTACACTTGTACGCTAATTCAGCGCACAAGTGTAAGCTTAATTTTTTCTGCGTCAAGAGGAGATGCATGAAATTTGGGATAACGTCGTCGAAATACACCGGTACTTTTGTGAAAAATGCAAAAGTGCTTTGTTAAAAGTACGGGTTCTAAGCCAGCTATAGGGCCTTATATTTACCGTTATCTAAACGTGTAAATTGCAAGAATAAAGTTTAAAGGACTGTATTATGAAATTATTCGAAACCCTATCGCTGGCTGGAAAAACGCTGAACAATCGGGTTGTTATGCCGCCAATGACCCGCTCCCGCTCAACACAGCCGGGAGATGTGCCCAACACCCTTATGGCTGAATATTACGCTCAGCGCGCAAGTGCAGGGCTTATTGTGAGTGAAGGCACACAAATTTCGGCACTCGGCAAGGGTTATGCGTGGACGCCGGGTATTTATACCAAGGCGCAAATCGATGGCTGGAAGTTGGTAACAGATAAAGTCCATGAAGCGGGTGGTGTGATGTTTGCGCAACTTTGGCACGTGGGCCGCGTATCCCATCCTTCAAATACAGAGGGGCAGCAGCCAATTAGCGCATCGGCGATTCAAGCAAAAGGCGTAAAAGTATTTGTTGATGAAGGCGGCAACCCTGGCTTTGTTGAGTCGGTCATGCCCCGAGAAATGAGCATTGAAGATATAAAAGCCGTGGTGGAAGAGTATCGCGTTGCGGCGCGCAATGCCGTAGATGCCGGATTTGATGGCATTGAGTTGCATTCGGCTAATGGTTACTTGCTTAACCAGTTTATTGATTCTCAAAGTAATACAAGAACTGATGAATACGGCGGAAGTGTACAGAACCGTATTCGATTCTTGAAAGAAGTGGTGCAGGCTGTGTCTGAGGAAATTGGCGCTGATAAAGTAGGTGTACGTTTGGCGCCCCTAACAACATTAAACGGGACGGTCGACGACAATCCCGAAGAGACCTATCTTGCTATTGCTTCCATGCTTAATAGTTTCAAGATTGGCTATATGCATATTGCTGAAGCCGACTGGGATGATGCGCCGCAAATGCCAATATCATTCAAGATGGCTATTCGGGAAGCCTATAGCGGTCTGCTCATTTATGCCGGAAAGTACGACACAGAGCGTGCCGAACAAGCTCTAACTGAAGGGTGGGCAGATATGATTGGTTTTGGTCGACCTTTCGTGGCGAACCCAGATTTACCCTACAGACTAGCGAATAATGTACCCCTGAATGAGCACAACCCCGATACGTTATTTGGCGGTGGTGAGAAGGGCTACACAGATTATTCTTTTGCTAAATAGCCGGAAATTCCAGCGGGTGTGTAAAAAACACTTTGCTCAGGAAAAAGGGGCAATCCATTAAAAGTGAGCATGGCTCTTTTTTACCAGAACGAACAGCACTTAAAACATGTTGTTCGTTCTAAATCTTACTTTCGTCAGTCAGCAGTTAGACTCATTACGTAACAGTTATACGCAGTGATGTGTTAACACCGTTGATACTCAACGAGTCATTTCTGCACTTTACGGTTAATATTTACGATTGCGATATAGCCAAGTGAAAATTCCGCTTCCCGCTATTAACATTGACGTGGCAAGCCACAATTTAGAAATGGGCGTGCCGTTGGGGCACTGCAACGCCATCGTTGCCCCCGCAAGGTTCTGGCAATCGACGAGTTGACCCAAGGCCAATACAAAAAGACCGAGAAGTACGCCGATAACGGCATAAGACAAATTATTGAACGACATACTTTTCCTAAAAGATTTTCCAATCAATTCGCACACTAAACGCACGCGACAATAAGCAATAATGCTCCAAACTAGTGCAGCTGAAGGCTGCTTTTTCAAACATTTACTCTATTTGTATGGGCTAAGACAGCCTACCCTACAGTATGTGCGCGCCATTGAACGGTGAAAATACTCGCTTCAACGAAGGTGCTTAAAATCCATACGAAAATTAGCACAAGCTCAGTGTCGCAATATTTGCGCCACCCCCTATCAAAATTCCTTCAAATTCGGTACTATCCGCGGTCTTAAATTTTTAACGAAATAAGCGGACTATGTTTGAAATAAACCCCGTTATGAATGCGATAAAAGATATCCGCGAGCGCACTGAAGCGCTTAGGGGGTATCTTTGACTTTGATGCAAAGTCAGAGCGTTTAGAAGAAGTTAGCCGAGAGTTAGAAAGTCCTGACGTTTGGAATGAGCCAGACAGAGCGCAGGCCCTCGGCAAAGAAAAAGTCACCCTAGAGCAAATCGTAGAGACGATCCACAAGCTCGATCAGGGAACTGAAGACGTTGAAGGTCTTGTTGAATTGGCTGTTGAAGCCGAAGATGAAGATACCTTCGTTGAGGCCCAAAGTGAGCTTGAAGGCTTAATTGAGCAGCTAGAAGTGCTTGAGTTTCGCCGCATGTTTTCTGGCCCTAACGACGAAAACGACTGCTATATTGATATTCAGTCGGGCTCTGGTGGTACAGAAGCGCAAGATTGGGCCAATATGCTGCTGCGCATGTATTTGCGTTGGGGCGAAGCGCATGGTTTTAAAACGGAACTTATTGAAGTGTCGGAAGGCGAAGTCGCGGGCATTAAAAGCGCGACGCTGCGCGTTCAGGGCGAATATGCGTTTGGCTGGCTACGTACAGAAACAGGCGTGCACCGCTTAGTACGTAAATCGCCGTTTGACTCGGGCAACCGCCGTCATACGTCGTTTTCATCTGCGTTTGTATATCCTGAGATTGATGACGATATCGATATTGAAATTAACCCGTCTGATTTACGTATAGACACCTATCGCGCATCGGGCGCGGGTGGCCAGCACGTAAACAGAACAGATTCAGCGGTACGTATTACCCATGAACCTACGGGCATTGTGGTGCAGTGTCAGAACGACCGCTCGCAGCACAAAAACAAAGATCAGGCGATGAAGCAGTTAAAAGCCAAACTTTATGAGTTTGAACTGCAAAAACAAAACGCTGAAAAACAAGCGATGGAAGACAGCAAGTCTGATATCGGCTGGGGAAGCCAAATACGCTCTTACGTTTTGGACGACTCCCGCATTAAAGATTTGCGTACTGGCGTGGAAACACGCAACACTCAAGCCGTGCTGGATGGCGACTTGGACAAATTTATTGAAGCCAGCCTGAAATCCGGGCTGTAAACCGAACAACGAAGTGAAAGGTTATGACTGACCAACAAACAGACGATAACAAATTGATTGCAGAGCGCCGTGCTAAGCTAAGCGCTATTCGCGAGCAGTGCCGTGCAAACGGTTTCCCAAACAGCTTCCGTCGCGAAAACTATGCGGATGAGCTTCAAGCTAAGTTCGGTGAATTCGACAAAGAAACGCTACAAGAGCAGGGTAACAAAGTAAGCATCGCTGGCCGTATTATGGCAAAGCGTGGTCCTTTCATGTTGCTTCAAGATATGACTGGCCGTATTCAGGCATATGCAGATAAAGACACGCAAAAAGCCCTTAAAGCAAAATATGGCGCACTAGATATTGGCGACATTATTGGCGTGGCGGGTGACCTGCATAAGTCAGGTAAAGGCGATCTTTACGTGAACATGGAGCAATACGAGTTGCTAACCAAAGCACTTCGTCCATTGCCAGAAAAATTCCACGGTTTGAGTGACCAAGAAACGAAATATCGCCAGCGCTACGTTGATTTGATCACAAGTGAACAAACGCGCAAAACGTTCATGATCCGTAGCAAGATCGTAAACGGTATTCGCAATTATCTTACCGAACGTGACTACCTTGAAGTAGAAACACCGATGCTTCAGGTTATTCCTGGCGGCGCGACGGCGAAGCCGTTTGTGACTCACCACAATGCGTTAGACATCGATATGTACCTGCGTATTGCACCAGAGCTTTATCTTAAGCGCCTAGTGGTTGGTGGTTTTGAGCGTGTGTTCGAAATTAACCGTAACTTCCGTAATGAAGGCTTATCAACCCGTCACAACCCAGAGTTTACTATGCTTGAGTTCTATCAAGCGTATGCAGACTACAACGACCTGATGAACCTTACCGAAGATATGCTGCGCACGCTGGCAGAAGATATTCTTGGTACAAGCATTATCAAAAACACAACTAAAGACGCTGAAGGCAACGTAACGTTTGAAGTTGAATACGATTTTGGTAAGCCGTTTGACCGCTTAAGTATGGGCGAAGCTATTCTTAAGTACTGGCCAGAAGCTAACGAAGAAGCTATTCGCGACCCAGAGGCGAACCTTGACGCGCTTAAAGCAATGGCAAAACAGCTTCACATTAAAGAGCCTGAAGTTGACGGCATTTGGGGTGCGGGTAAGTACCTTTGCGAAATCTTCGAAGCAACAGCAGAAGAGAAGCTTATCCAACCTACGTTTATTACAGAATATCCGTGGGAAGTATCGCCGCTTGCGCGCCGTAACGACAACAACCCATTCATTACAGACCGCTTCGAGTTCTTTGTAGGTGGACGCGAATTAGCGAATGGCTTTAGCGAGCTTAACGACCCGGAAGATCAGGCGGAACGTTTTGCAAAGCAGGTTGAAGAGAAAGACGCTGGCGACGATGAAGCCATGCACTTTGACGATGACTACATCCGCGCCCTTGAATATGGCTTGCCGCCAACGGCGGGTGAAGGTATCGGGATTGACCGTCTAGCTATGCTATTTACTGATAGCTCAACAATTAAAGATGTTATCTTGTTCCCACACATGAAGCCTCAGGCGCCAAAAGACGCGCAAGAAGCGGGTGAACAAGAATAATCTTAACCCTTAAATAGGGTGATTTAGGTGCTCGGCGCTGTTAAAGCTTCAGCGCCTTAACACGCTCTACTAAAAGGGTATTCTCGGGAACGGGAATACCCTTTTTTGTTGCCATATCTACAATGTAACCGTTGATGGCGTCTATTTCTGTTTGTCTACCGTGAGCAACATCCTGATGCATACTTGAGTAGTTTTCTCCGGTCGCCTTGGCTACAGACAGCACATTTTCATGAACTGACAGTGCATCAAAATCTAGCCCGTAAGCATCCGCTACCTGAGTAAACTCATTGCAAATTGAAATACGGCTTTGTTCAAATTCAGGCTTAGCAATGTGCTTATTTTGGATATTGTGAAGCGCCGTTAGTGGGTTAATCACAACATTAACGGAAAGCTTCGTCCATAGTGCTTTTAGAATATTACTTTGGTATTGCACCGGCGGAAGTGCGTTATCTAACGTCGCAATTGCGCTGGCTAGCTGTGGCGCTATTTGTGAGAGGGCGGCCAATGTTTGAGGTGATGGCTTATCTACATTAGGCGCGCCAATTTGCGTTGCGCCAACGCCAGTATACTTAACATGAAAATCGCCGCTCGACGCGCTTACTTTTAACGCGCCATGACTGGTTGTAGCAAGAAGCAACGGATAATCGCCGCCTAGTAAATCTCTTGCGATCTCAAGTCCGCCCATACCGTTGTGAAGCAGCACAACGGTAGGTTGTTGTGTGAGATAGGGAAGCCATTGCAATAGGGCTGCTTTAAGTTGATATACTTTCAAGGGGATTATCAGCACATCACTTTTAGGTAACACGATAGGTGAAGGCTTCGCAGGTTTTAGCGCAGTGGTTTGGCCGTTTTGCCAGTGTGCGCAAGAGGGCATGGTTTTCATGTCTCTGGGGTAGCAGTCATACGGCACGCCATTTTTCTGGGAGCTCGCAGCAATCAGGCTTCCTATGGCACCGCCGCCAACTATATGTAGTTTACCCATTAGCACCTATTAAACATTCAAAGTAGCTTCTATTTTCTTATGACTATTAGCACCTATTAGGTTAGCACCTATTAGGCCGTTCGCGTTTTCCCCTAGCACGCCGGCAAAAAGCGTGCGGGCAGGGAAGGCCATGGATAAGTCTCAGGCGCATTAAGCCCGTTGTACCAAGTCTGCACATCGGCTTCGTTTATGACTTCACCTGTATCGAAAGGTGCAGTAACCGATAATTCACCAGAAGACAAAGGTAGGCGCAAATGCCATGCATGAAGATACAGCCTGTCTGATGTCTCACCCCCATAAAGTGTATCACCCAAAATAGGTGCGCCAATACTTTTAAGCGCCACACGAATTTGATGGGTTTTCCCCGAGTGAGGCTTAACGATAAACCCTCGGGTACCGGGCTTAGCCGCGCTACTGAAAAACTGAGTGATAGCCGGGTTTTCTGTGGTTTTTAGCAAAATCCGCTGGCCGCCTCGACGATTTTTCATATCGCCCATTATCATGCCTTGTTTCTTTTTAGGCTTGTGATCACTTAGCGCCAAGTAGTATTTGCTCACACGTCGTGATGAGAAAAGCTCGCCAATTTCTCCGGCTACAGCTGCATTTTTAGCAAGACACAAGCAGCCCGACGTGCCCGTATCTAAGCGGTGGCATAGATGCAGTTCTGTTACGGCTAACTGCTTTTTTAATCGGGTGACAATGCCGTCTATTTTTTCTGGTTCGCCGTTTTCGGCAATATTTTCTCTAACATCTGCCTCATTAGTGGCATCGTGCATAGCAATGCCAATAGGCTTGTTAACAATAATGAGGTCTGTATTTTCAAAGAGAACGGGGATCGGCTGCACTAGCTATTTTCTAACTCTGAAATGGCTTCTTCATAGTCAAGTTCGTCTACCGCATCGATAATAGCCGAGCGCTTTTCTTGTGGTAGGGCAAGGGCATCTAGCCATTCATCCAGTTTGTCCTGGGCGATAAACTCGCTCGCTTTCAGCGCTGTCATTAACTGTTTTCGCGCTTGCTCAGCTGCTGCTCCATTCGCCGGTGCCGGGGCAGAAGCTGTGACTTCTGGCTCTTTGATCAACGCATCAACCGCAGCAATGGTTTCATCAAGTACTGCGATAAAAGCAGGGTATTGTTCAGCAACGCGTTTGTCGTTTCTAAAGCCGCTTTCTACAGGCTTGCTCGCATTGTGCAAAGCAAAAAGCCCTAGGTTTCCTGTCACGCCTTTTAGTGTGTGAACAAGAGAGTAAGCCTCATTAAAATCACCCTTAGCAACATGCGCCTGCAAGTCAGCATCAAGAGAACGGTATTCGTCCGTAAACTTACCAAGTAGGGTGAACAACAGTTTTTTGTTACCACTTAGCTGTGACATTCCAAAATCAATATCGACTACTGTTGTTGACTGATCCATGCAACTATCCTTTTTATTTCGCAACTTCTATTGGGCTATTTCTATTCCAAATGGAAACCGTTTGTCAGTTCATTCGTACCACTTAGCGAATTCAACTGGCTAAAGCCTATTTTACAAAAGACTATGAAGTGTAAGTGTATTTCAGAAATACACAAATTAATACAATCATAGCAAAGTCGAAGCAAGTAAAGCGCTAAAAAGTCTGGTAGTCTTCGAAAATTCGCTTGCGCTATAGAGATAGCAACCTCTGTTTTCACCCAATAAGCCAAGTACCACTCAGTGAATATAGAGTGAAAAGGCAGAGTGAAGAATGTGTAGTAATTTAAAAGGAATCATCATGTCAGGAAAACTGACCCTACGTACCTTCGTTATGACCATAGGCGTCATTGCAGTAACAGCGTGTCAGCACGTACAGGAAGAGAAGACGAATAACCAACTAAACACAGTAGCTGATTCGTCGAACACCGTGTCTATTCCTTACGAAAAGTACACATTAGAAAACGGACTTACCGTCATTCTCCACGAAGACCATTCTGATCCACTGGTTCATGTTGACGTTACCTATCACGTTGGCTCTGCGCGAGAAGAGGTAGGTAAATCGGGTTTTGCTCACTTTTTTGAGCACATGATGTTTCAAGGCTCAAAACACGTTGCCGATGAGCAGCATTTTAAGGTTATTACGGAATCGGGCGGTAACTTAAACGGCACAACCAATACCGATCGCACAAACTATTTTGAAACCGTACCGGCTAACCAATTGGAGAAAGTCCTTTGGCTAGAATCTGACAGAATGGGCTATCTGTTAGAAGCCGTAGACCAAACTAAGTTTGAAAACCAAAGAGAAACGGTTAAAAACGAGCGTGCGCAGCGTGTGGACAATCAGCCGTATGGATTGCGTTTCGAGCTTAATGGTGAAGCGCTATATCCTGAAGGGCATCCATACTCGTGGATGACTATCGGCTATGTAGAAGATTTAGACCGCGTTGACGTCAATGACCTAAAAGCCTTTTTTAAGCGCTGGTATGGCCCGAACAATGCGGTCCTAACTATTGGTGGCGATATCGACGTAGCCAAAACCAAAGCGTGGGTGAACAAGTACTTTGGGGAAATCCCAACAGGACCTAAAGTAGAAGAGCCCGAGCCTCAGCCAGTAACGTTAGACGAAACCCGTTATGTAACGTTAGAAGATAAAGTTCATCTTCCGCTTCTGCAAATAACTTATCCTACTGTGTATGGTCGCCATGAAGACGAAGCGCCACTGGACGTGTTGGCCGATATTTTAGGCGGTGGAAAAACCTCACTGTTTTACAAAAATCTAGTGAAAGAGGGCATGGCTGTACAAGCTGTGGTGTCCCACCCTTGCCGCGAACTTGCCTGTGAATTCCAGCTACTCGCTTTGGCTAACCCTGCAAAAATTACCTCACTTTCTACTCTCCAGAACGTACTGAATGAAACCCTAAAAGAGTTTGAGACACGTGGTGTAACGGCAGATGATTTAGCGCGTACAAAAGGACAAATTGAAGCGCGTACGGTATTTGGCTTACAAAGTGTGTCTGGCAAAGTGTCAGCCCTCGCTGCTAACGAAACCTTTTACCAAACGCCAGATTTGATTGCCGAAGATATTGCGCGTTATAACGCCGTAACTGCTGAAGACGTTATGCGTGTTTACAATAAATACATTAAAGACGCCAATAGCGTTGTATTAAGCGTGGTGCCCAAAGGGCAGGTTCAGCTCGCTGCGGCTAAGCAGACCTTTGAACGTCCGGTGAGAAATATTGAAATCGATACGGTAGATGTGTCTGATGACGAAGCCTTTTCCAGTGCCCTATCTACCAATACCGCCCCTAGCTTTGATAGAAGCGTAATGCCGAAAGCCGGTGAGGCACCGGTTGTGGAAGTTCCTGATTATTGGGAATCTGAACTTGCTAACGGCATTGAAATACTTGGCGTAATGAGCACCGAAACGCCAACGGTAACACTTACATTAGGTATGGATGGCGGCATGTTGCTAGACCCTGAAGGTAAAGCGGGTACGGCCTACTTAACCGCGTTACTTATGAATGAAACTACAAAGCATTACAGCAATGAAGAATTAGCTAGCGAACTTGCAAAACTGGGTAGCGCTATCCGATTTAGTACTGCAGGTAGATACTCACAAGTTTACGTGTCTACTTTAACCAAGCATTTAGATGAAACCCTAGCGCTGTTAAAAGAAAAGCTGTTCAAACCTGCGTTCACTCAAGAAGATTTCGACCGCATGAAAGAGCGTGTTGTACAAGGCTTGCAGCAACAAGCGAAAACGCCGTCTAGCTTAGCTCGCCGCGCGCGTGACCTCGTTCTTTTTGGTGAAGATAACCGCGTGAGCCTGCCGGATGAAGGCACGCTGCAAACTGTGCAGAATATCACGTTGGAAGATGTTAAAACGTTTTATGCCAATTACTATTCGCCAGATAAAGCGAGTATCGTCGTTGTTGGTAACTTACCGAAAAAAGACATGGTGAATACACTAGACTTTATTGGTCAGTGGAAGGGGAATACCTATGAATTTGCTGATTACAGCGACTTTCCCAAGTACGAAGAAAACCAAATTTTCCTAGTGGATAGCCCAGAAGCGGTTCAGTCGGTAGTATTTATTGTTGATAGAAGTTTACCTTTTGATGCGACAGGCGATCACTTTAAGTCTCGCCTTATGAACTTCCCATTAGGGGGAGCATTTAATAGCCGCATAAATCTGAACCTTCGAGAAGATAAAGGCTACACCTATGGAGCAAATAGTGGTTTCGTTGGTGGCAAAACCCTTGGCTGGTTTGAAGCAAGTACCGATCTCACTGCTGCTAACACAGGTGAAGGTATCGCTGAAATTTTAAAAGAGATTAATCGCTACCGCACTGAAGGTGTAACCGAGGAAGAAATTGCGTTCATGCGCAATGCCTTTACGTTAAGCGACGCACTTGAATTTGAAACACCTACCAGTAAAGCGCGCTTTTTAAGGCAATTGCTTAGCTATGGTCTTGATAAAGGCTATCGTGAAGAGCAGCTTGCTATTATCAACAATATTGATAAGAAAACGATGGATACCTTGGCAAAGCAATATTTGAATCTTGATAAGATGCAAATTATTGTAGTAGGCGATAAAGCTAAAATTTTGCCTCAGTTAAACGCGCTATCGATGCCAATTATCGAGTTATCAGTAGAGAGTAATACCCGAGAAACGTTAAACTGATAGATTGATTTTTGTTGAATTTACATTATTGCCCCCCATAACAGGGGGCTATATTGACATAACGGACCACCATTTTGACTGTAGACTCATCCCGTTTTGAAGCGCGCATTGCTGCGCTTAAGTCACCCGAATTTCTCGCTGCGCTAAAAGATATTAAGCGCGGCGTTGAGCGCGAAGCCCTTCGTATAAACCCGAACGGTACGTTGGCACAAACACCCCATCCTAAACCGCTGGGATCTGCGCTAACCCATGATTCAATCACCACAGACTTTTCTGAATCGTTGCTTGAATTCATTACGCCGCCAGAAAACAGTGCTGCCAAAACGATTTCTCAGTTAAAAGATATCCATAAATTCGTTATTGATAATATTGGTGAAGAGCAAATATGGCCGCTAAGTATGCCATGCTTTATAGATGATGAAGCGCACATTCCCATCGCCTATTTTGGTGAGTCAAATGTGGGCAAGATGAAGCGTGTATATCGCATTGGTCTGAAAAACCGCTACGGCAGTATGATGCAGGCAATTGCCGGCGTGCATTTCAACTTTTCTCTTCCCGAAACGTTTTGGAAGCTATGGGCTGAACTGAACGGAAAAGAACATTCTCAAGAGCAGACTTCAGCCGATTATTTTGGGCTTATCCGCAACTACCGCAGGTTGTGTTGGCTTATTCCTTATTTGTACGGTGCATCCCCTGCATTATGTGGATCGTTTTTAAAAGGAAAGCAGCATGCGTTACCTTTTAAAAAGGTAGGTAAGGGCACGGTATACATGCCATACGCGACATCACTTCGCATGAGTGATTTAGGCTACACAAGTGCAGAGCAATCGTCGCTTAAGATTTGTTACAACAAGCTAGACAACTATGTCACCTTGCTGCGCGATGCGATGAATACGCCGTCATCCCGGTTCAGCCAGTTTGCTGCAGGCGAAGAGGGCAATTATCAACAGTTAAGTCGCAACATCATTCAAATTGAAAATGAACTGTACTCGCCTATACGCCCTAAGCAGCCCACTCAGTCAATGGAAAAGCCAACAGACGCTTTGGTTAGACGCGGTATCAGCTACATTGAAGTGCGCGCTCTAGATGTAAATCCATTTTCGGCAATTGGTATTTCACAGACGCAATTCGATTTCTTAGATGTTTTTTTAGTGGCGTGCTTACTAATGCCAAGTGCAGAACTTGACGAAGCGCAGCTTAAAGAAGCTAAAGAGAATATGAATAAAGTGGTGTTAGAAGGGCGAAACCCTGATTTGCTCCTGCAAAATGGCGGAGAAAATATTTCACTACCTAACTGGTGTGCCTCGCTGTTTAAGTCCTTCGAGCAAGCGGCCGAATTACTCGACTTGGCCAATGATACGTCGCGTTACACACAAGCGGTGAACCTCGAGGCTGAAAAAGTGGCGGATCCGGCGCTAACGCCGTCAGGTAAACTACTTGCTACTTTGCTAGAAAGCGACAAAGATAATGGCGTGTTGGGCTTAGAACTGGCACAAGCTTATCAAGCTGAGATGAAGTCTTTTGAATACACGGATACGGATGCTGCTGGTTTTGCTGCCCAAGCTGACGTGTCGTTTGCTGCTCAAAAAGAAATAGAAGCTACTGATGTTAAAGACTTTGATACATTTATTCGTGATTATTTCGCTGAGGCCCCAGCAAAAAAAAATGCCTGACATAGGTCAGGCATCGAAGGGTTCCAGGGAAACACACATTTTACTAGAACATTAGTTAAGACAAGCTATGAACCAAAAGTTCAAAAAATTGGTTGTTTTTTTATCAACTCTCATCGTTCTTTTTCCGCTGTTTATCGCTGGGTGTGCAACTACGCCTCCTAAAGACATCAGTAATTTGTGCGAAATATTCTACGAAAAGGACGATTGGTATGATGCAGCTGCTGATGCCCGCGATAAATGGGGTGTGCCTATACATGTTCCAATGGCCATGATGTATCAAGAAAGTTCCTTCCGCCACGATGCGCTTCCACCGCGTGATTACGTTTTCTTCGGGCTTATTCCTTGGGGGCGTGTTAGTTCGGCTTATGGCTATTCACAAGCGAAAACACCTACCTGGTCTGACTATATGAGAGAAACAGATAACAGTGGTGCGGATCGTGATGATTTCGAGGACGCTATCGACTTTATGGGATGGTTTATTTACAAGTCGCAAAAAGTGAACGGTATTTCTAAATGGGACGCCTACGCGCAATACCTTAACTATCACGAAGGATGGGGCGGGTACAAACGCAGAAGCTATGATAGAAAGCCGTGGCTGAAGAAAGTGGCGTCAAAAGTTAAAGCGCGCTCGCTGCGCTATGCTACGCAACTTAAAACCTGCGAGGAAGATCTTCAAAAAGGTTGGTTTATGAAGCTGTTTAGCTAAATTAAAGAAGCGACGTTATCGTCGCTTTTTTTATGCGTCTATGAACGTTGATTAAAATAAGTAGAAAACTATATTGAAGAAAAAATTGAGGGATAGACGGGCGTCTATCCCTCAGCGACGCTAAGCCAAGACCGTTTTTTACCCAACGTCGAACAGGCATTTACAAGATAGTGTAAATGAGAATGATTTGCAATACCTTTTTGTAAATTAATTTTATCCCTCAATATGCAACAAATTTATCTGGCCCTGATCTTGTTCTATACTTTTCGAGTGGAGGAACGTATGGATATAGACAAGTTTAGTGCGCATGGAGAGGTTCACGCTCATTTTCAAGCAGAGCAAAATATTCTACATATAAACTTAGTAGGTCCGTTTAATCTTGAGTTCATGCAAAAGTATGAGCGTGTGGTTGGCGCACAAAGAAAGAATATTGATACACCGTGTTGGGGAAGCTTAGTAAATGTGCATGGTCTAGCGCTTGCGCCCATGGAGGCTACTAACGCTGGGCAAGAAATTGTTAGTAAAGCCGTAGCATTGGGACTAATCGCCACGGCAGTGGTGCTTCATGAAACAGAAGGTGTGGCAATGCAAAAGAAGTTTTGGTCTCGTGTTTATGAATCTTCAACACTAGCATTCGAATACTTTGACGACACTGCTCAGGCAACACTGTGGTTGAGTGAAAAAGTACTTGCTTGTCTGCAGGCCCACAATGTTAATCAGTTCAATAATGCCAGACGATAGCCATAACAGCCCTAACTAGGCGAATTCGCCCTGTTAAAACTGATCTTTGCTCAGTGCTCCACTCTATCAATTGAATGAAGGCATAACAGGAGGTAGCCATGGTAGGTAGTCAGCATCAATACCGTTTTTTCAACGTCAACAATGTGCTATTCGATATACCAAGCAATGTATACGACGATAGCGTTGTCGACGGGTGGTTTAGGAATATCGCAAGAGAGGGTCAGAAACTTGATAAGTGGGTAATTCTATCTATACCCGATAAAAGTTTAACGATTACACATACTGCCGCATCTCAACTTTGCTCACGACTTCCCTTTCTGCGAACGTATGGATGTTTGGGGTTTCTTTTGCTTGCGAACCATGTAAACGCCAAAATCTTTCAACACAGTCTTCGAGCAACACCCCCCAATTTTGATATACAAGTTAGTGAGTCGATGGAGCAGCTGTGCCGTAATGCGGAGGCGTTGCTTGGTTATGAGGGAGACCTGAACATATTCAATCGTTACAACTAAGTATGGCAAAGCCCCAATTGTGATGGCGCGACAAATATGCGGATTGGTATTAACTGTATGTTGACCTGGATCAAATAATTAGGCCGACAGCTAACGACTAGAAATCGAATTTGATCTGGATCATATCCTCTATCTAACGCCTCTTCTACTATTTACTTAGTTGAAGAGGAGATTACTTATGTTGTGGACTATGATGAAAGACCCCGTAGTATGGGGCTCACTACTCGGTATAGGCATTATTGTAGCGATGATGATGTATTACACTTATTTGTTTATGCACAACAGTGCAGATGAAGACAAATAAGTCACCATGCATGGCTGTCCAGGCGCAAATTAACGCTTGTTGTTTTGAAGCGGTATGTCGATGAGTACCAGTAGTGCTGCTTGTCCACCGTATTCGAGGGGCGCTTGATGAAATGCACGTACGTGTGGGTGCTGAACTAAGTAATGGGGCAGGGCGGCTTTTAGCACGCCCTGACCAAAACCATGCATTACACACACGCAATCTATCAGTTCTTTTCTTGCCGTGTGAATAAGTGCGGCAAGCTCGGCTTTTGCCATCTCTCGGGTAAGGCCATGTAAATCTAAAGTCATTTCTGGCGAGTAGTCGCCACGGCGCAGCTGCTTCAAAATATGCGTAGACTCACCTTCTTGGCAAAAGCGCATGGGTCCTTCTTGCGGCAACGCTGCCTGGTACATATCAGAAAAGTCGAAGCTTGCCGCTAATTGCTTGCTGTGTTTTAGGTGTTTACCTTTTACCTGCTGTGACTTCTTAAATAACTCAACTTGCTTATCAGGCTCAACTTTATCTTGTGATAAAGGCGTCACTCCCTGCATTGCATCGGCAAATGAAAAGGTCTCTTCCTCGGTATTCGTAGACATATTTCCATTACGGGCGCCTTCCTGTCTCGCCTGACTTTTATGGCGATGAGGTTCAGAAAGTTGCTTCTTTAATGCTTTGAGTTCTTTTTTAAAGGTTTTCATCAACAACAGCTTGGGTAAATACACTCGAGTTTAACGATTCAAAACGCCTAAATTATAACGAATAGAAAGATTCGGTACGTAGTTAATTATGTGAATCGGTATGAAGTTTGGGTATGATACCAGCTTTAAAATTTTTGATGTACCCAAACGCCATGACCGATAAGTTTTACCTTGAAGAAGCCATTGAAGATCTGCATACCCTGTTAGATATGACACGATGGGCAACCAGCCGTTTTAACGATGCGGCCTTGTACTTTGGTCATGGTACTGACAATGCATGGGATGAAGCGACAAGCCTAGTTATGCAAGCCTTACATTTGCCTCATCCTATATTGGAGCAAGTTGGGGACAGCGTAATGACGTCTCGCTTAACGAAAAGCGAGCGAGAGAAGATTGCAGAGCTTGTTTTAAAGCGCGTGCAAACTCGCATGCCATTGCCTTATATCACAAACGAAGCCTGGTTCTGCGGTATGCCGTTCTACGTAGACGAGCGAGTGCTCATTCCTCGCTCTCCATTTGCTGAACTTATTCAAAAAGAGTTTGCGCCATTTGTAGAATCTACGCCTAACAGTATTCTTGATATGTGCACGGGCGGCGCGTGTATTGCTATTGCGCTTGCTCATGCATACCCAGAGGCGCAGGTAGATGCCGTTGATATCAGCACAGATGCATTGGAAGTGGCCGATATCAATATTCAGGAGCATGGTCTTAGTCACCGTGTTTATCCCATTCAGTCTAACCTGTTTTCAAGTTTAGAAGGGCAGAAATACGACCTTATCGTGTCTAATCCGCCTTATGTTGACGCAGAGGACATGGCTGACTTGCCTGAAGAGTATCACCACGAGCCTGAGCTTGCCCTTGCCGCAGGTGAAGACGGTCTGGAACTGGTTGATATCATGCTTAAAGAGGCGCCAACTTACCTTAATGACGGTGGCTGGTTATTCGTTGAAGTTGGAAATAGCGAAGTGCACATGAGCGAAAGGTTCCCTGGCTTAGAAGTCATTTGGCTTGAGTTCGAAAATGGCGGTTCAGGTATTTTCGCAATTCAGAAAAACACATTAGTACAGTATTTTAGTAGTAAGGATTAACAGTTAATTATGTCAGGTAACAGCTTCGGAAAACTTTTCACTGTAACCACGTTTGGTGAAAGCCACGGCATTGCAATTGGCGGTGTGGTAGACGGTTGCCCTCCAGGACTTGAGATCACAGAAGAAGATCTTCAGGTTGATTTAGACAGACGTAAGCCCGGCACCTCTCGTTATACTACGGCGCGAAGAGAAGACGATGAAGTACAAATTTTATCTGGCGTATTTGAAGGTAAAACTACTGGCACCAGTATTGGTTTATTGATTAAAAATAAAGATCAGCGAAGCCAAGATTACGGCAATATCAAGGACCGCTTTCGTCCAGGCCACGCTGACTATACCTACGATCAAAAGTACGGAAGCCGTGACTACCGCGGTGGTGGGCGTTCGTCTGCACGTGAAACGGCTATTCGCGTAGCTGCAGGTGGTATTGCGAAAAAGTACCTTAAAGAAGTGCACGGTATTGAGGTATTAGGCTATTTGTCTCAGCTTGGGCCGGTAACGGTAGATAAGGTTGATCACAATGTAACCAACACTAACCCGTTTTTCTGCCCTGATGAGTCTAAGCTTGACGCGCTGGACGAGTACATGCGAGACCTTAAAAAGTCAGGCGACAGCATTGGCGCGAAAGTATCGGTTGTTGCGAAGAATGTGCCTGTAGGCCTAGGCGAGCCTGTTTTCGATAGGCTAGATGCTGAAATCGCCCACGCCATGATGGGAATTAACGCAGTGAAAGGCGTGGAAATTGGTGATGGTTTTGATGTTATTAATCAAAAAGGCAGTGAACACCGCGATACGCTTACTCCCGAAGGATTCACATCTAATCATGCAGGTGGCGTGCTAGGCGGCATCTCTACCGGTCAGGATATTGAAGTACACATGGCGCTTAAGCCGACCTCAAGTATTTCGGTTCCCGGTAAAACTATCAATAAAGACAATGAGGAAATCGATATCGTCACCAAAGGTCGTCACGACCCGTGTGTGGGTATCCGTGCTGTACCTATTGCCGAAGCCATGCTGGCGCTGGTATTGATGGATCATCTGCTGCGCCACCGCGCGCAAAATGCCGGTGTGCAGTCGACCACGAAACCAATTGCGGGTCAGGCATAGCTGTTTTTTAAATCGCAAGACCGCAATGCCAAGACTGCGACGTTAACGCGGATTAAAGATACACGCTGCATGAGCGCATGTTGCGCTAATTAATTTTATCATTCGCCACTGCCGGTTCTGCGCTAGTGGCGTTTTTGCATATGGAGATGTGAATTGTCACCAAATGGCCTAAACGATGCCAACAATACTGCGGCGAGCCCAGCAAGCAGCAAAACCGGCCTCTTTATTCTTGCTATCACCTACTGGCTTTACTTCGGTCAGCTTGGCGTGCTTGTGCCTTATTTAGGTATCTTCCTTGATGGGCGGGGATTTTCCTCTGCCGAAATCGGTGAACTTTTTGCTGTTATAACGCTAGCGCGTATTTTAGGGCCAGGCCTGTGGGCTGGCGTGGCCGATAAAACGGGTAATGCCATTGGCGTAATGCGTTTAGGCTGCTTGCTCACCGTACTAACTTTCAGTTCGGTGTTTTACTTCACCAGTTTTTGGGGGCTTACGTTGGCTTTCGGGTTGATGATGATGTTCTGGACAGCGGTGTTGCCTCAACTTGAAGTTATCACGATGAACACGGTGGCGAAAACCAATGCCACGTATGGGCAGGTAAGGCTATGGGGGAGCGTTGGCTTTATTTGTTTGACGGTAGGTGTGGGTAAAGCCCTAGATATTTTTTCTACCGACACGCCAGTGCACGCCAGTATTGGCGTACTCGCGTTACTGTTCATCAGTACCTTGTTCATACGTGCGCCCAAAGAAGCTGCACCTGAAACGTCTACGGCGGGAAGTATTTGGAAATACGCCAAACAAAAACCTTTCGCCATCTTTATATTCGCTTCAGCGTGCTTGCAAATTAGCTTTGGTGCGTATTACGGATTTTTCGCACTTTACATGCGCGACCTTGATTACAGCGGCCAACAAACTGGCATCTTTATCGCGCTTGGGGTACTTGCCGAGGTGGGGATATTTCTTATTGCCCGCCGTCTGATTAGCCAGTTTGGCGTGTGGAATTTATTGTTTGTGAGCATCGCACTGACAGGGCTTCGCTGGTATGTCATGGCGGCATTCGCTGATACCTTTATGGTGATTGTGTTGAGTCAGCTTATTCATGCGTTAAGCTTTGGTTTAACGCATGCAGTATCGGTGCATTTTATCCACCAGTTCCTGCCGAAGGCGTATCAAAGCCGAGGGCAAGCGGTATACATCAGTATAGCGTTTGGATTAGGTGGCGCATTTGGAAACTACTTGGCAGGGCAGCAGTGGCAGCAAGGCACTAACGCCTATGAGACGTTCGTTACCGCAGCCGTTTTTGCAGCAATAGGCGCACTGTCATTGTTACTGTGTTCCAGAAAAGAAATGGAAAGTGCAAAGGCGGCTTAAAATCTTGTTCTGAGGGCTGACCGCAGGCTTACGCCTGCGGTGCACGTTTACACTCTGATATCACGTCAATACCATCATCACCATTGTCTTGCTCTAAACGTACATCAAATTTCCACAGCCTGTGCAGGTGGCGCATAACTTCATCTTTTGAATCGCCTAGCGGAATTCCTCGTTGAGGAATATAGCGAAGAGTAAGCGAACGATCGCCCCTCACATCAACGTTATGTACCTGAATGTTGGGTTCTAAATTACTCAAATTGTATTGAGCAGACAGCTTCTCTTTAATAATTTGATAACCCATTTCGTCATGAATAGCGCTCACCGCAATAAAGGGCTTGGTGGTGTCATCTTCAAGGGCGAATAACTTAAAGTCGCGAATAACTTTAGGCGATAAAAACTGACTGATAAAACTTTCGTCTTTAAAGTTTTCCATGGCGAAATGCACGGTCTCAAGCCAGTCTTTTCCTGCGATACTTGGAAGATATTTATAGTCTTCTTCAGTGGGGGACTGACATACCCGTTTAATATCCATGAACATGGAAAAGCCTAACGCATACGGATTGATGCCAGAGTAATAAGGGCTGTTGTACTCTGGCTGCATTACGACGCTTGAATGACTGTGCAAAAACTCCATCATGAAGCGGTCGCTGACCAAACCCTCGTCATACATCTCATTTAGAATGTGATAGTGCCAAAAACAGGCCCATCCTTCATTCATTACTTGGGTTTGTTTTTGCGGATAAAAATACTGCGAAACTTTCCGTACAATACGCACAATTTCACGTTGCCAAGGTTCAAGTAAAGGTGCGTTTTTTTCAATAAAATAAAGCAGGTTTTCTTGCGGTTCTTGTGGAAAACGAATTTTTTCTTTGTGTTTGCTATGCGGGCTATTTGGCAGGGTGCGCCAAAGCTCGTTCACTTGCGATTGCAGGTAGGCCTCGCGCTCTTCTTGTCTGTTTTTCTCTTCTTGTAACGAAATTTTCTGCGGGCGTTTGTATCGGTCAACGCCGTAATTCATTAGCGCGTGGCACGAGTCGAGCATATTTTCGACTTCATCAAATCCATATTTTTGTTCGCATTTAGCAATGTAGTTTTTAGCAAAGACCAGGTAGTCGATGATAGAGCTGGCATCGGTCCAGGTTTTAAATAAGTAGTTGCCTTTGAAGAATGAGTTGTGACCGTAGCAAGCATGAGCCATAACGAGCGCTTGCATGGTAATGGTGTTCTCTTCCATTAAATACGCAATGCAGGGGTCAGAGTTAATGACGATTTCGTAAGCCAGCCCCATTTGTCCACGACGGTATTGTTGCTCAGTTTGAATAAACTTTTTGCCAAAGCTCCAGTGCGTGTAGTTAAGCGGCATGCCGATGCTGGCGTAGGCATCCATCATCTGCTCTGCGGTGATCACCTCAATTTGATTGGGATAGGTGTCTAACTTAAATTTTTTGGCGATGCGATCGATATGTTGCTCATACTCTTCGATAAGTGGAAACGTCCAGTCGGGCCCATCGCTTAATAAGTGGCGTTTTGATGTTTCTGGCTTGCTGCTTTCTTTTGCCATAGCGTCGGTTGTCATATTAGGCTCCTTGCTGCGCATCTTGTTCAGAGCGTTTGAATAGCTCTCTGAACACAGGATAGATGTCGGCCTGTGTTTGTATGTGCTTACATACAAAGTTGTCGTGAGTGGCGGCCACTTTCTCGTATTCTCGCCACAAACTTTGGTGCTGCCTCTCGGTTATTTCAATATAGGCATAGTAACGGGTTGCGGGTAGCAGTTTAGCGGTAAGCAAGTCACGACACTGCGGCGAGTCATCAGCCCAATTATCGCCATCTGACGCTTGTGCTGCATAGATATTCCAATTTCCATCGCTGTAGCGCTCGCGAACGACTTCATCCATTAGCTTCAATGCACTTGAAACAATAGTGCCGCCGGTTTCTTGAGAGTAGAAAAACTCGTGCTCGTCTACTTCTTTCGCTTGCGTGTGATGACGAATGTACACCACGTCTACGTTTTCGTAGGTTCGCGTCAAAAAGAGATACAGCAAGATATAAAACCGTTTAGCCATATCTTTGGTGGCTTGGTCCATAGAGCCAGATACATCCATTAAACAAAACATTACGGCTTTGCTTGAGGGAAGCGGGCGTTTGTCATAGTTCTTAAAGCGCAAATCGAAAGTATCAATAAAAGGCACTCGGGCTATTTTGGCTTTAAGTGCTTCAATTTCTTCTTTTAATGCATTTATGGCTAACGTATTGTCGTGCTTGTCTTCTACAAGCAGGGCAAGTTTTTTTTCAAGTTCTCTTAGTTTCTTTCTATCACTTCCGCTTAAGGCAATACGCCTTGCCACAGAGCCTTTGAGTGAGCGAACAATATCTAAATTACTTGGCACGCCATCGGTCTGATAACCTGCGCGATAAGTTTCGTATTGGGTGACTTTATCGAATTGATTTTTCTTTAGGTTGGGAAGCGCTAAATCTTCAAAAAGTAGGTCTAAATATTCGTCTTTGGATATAGAAAATACGAACTCATCTTGGCCTTCGCCTTCATTGCTAGCGTCGCCTTCGCCTGCGCCCTTGCCACCGCCACCTGGCGGTCTATCAATTTTATCACCCGCTGTGAACTGGTCGTTGCCGGGGTGGACAATATCTCTGCTGCCGCCGCGGCCGGTATGAAAAATAGGTTCAGAGATATCTCTGGCTGGAATGCTAATTTGCTCGCCAGAATCTAAATCGGTAACAGAACGTTTACCCACTGCATCAGAAACAGCGCGCTTTATCTGCTGTTTGTAACGCTTAATAAAGCGCTGGCGGTTTACCGTACTCTTACCTTTGCTGTTTAACCTTCGGTCAATAAAATGCGCCATACACACCTGCTTGTCTTGTTGTGAACTACAAATACCCGTGCTGAAGCACGCATTACACGCGCTTCAGCACCACATGCGTATAGCGCTAAGACGCTTTACGTACGCGCAGGTACCATTCACACAGCAACCGAACTTGTTTTTGCGTATATCCCTTCTCGGTCATACGATTTACAAAGTCGTCGTGTTTTTTCTGCTCCTCTGCAGAACCTTTGGTGTTGAAAGAAATAACCGGCAGTAAGTCTTCCGTGTTAGAGAACATTTTCTTCTCAATCACGGTGCGAAGTTTCTCGTAACTGGTCCATGCTGGGTTTTTGCCGCCGTTATTTGCACGGGCTCTCAAAACAAAGTTAACGATTTCGTTACGGAAGTCTTTCGGATTACTTATTCCCGCAGGCTTCTCTGTTTTTTCTAACTCAGCATTCAGTGACGCTCTGTCGAACAGCTGTCCGGTTTCTGGGTCGCGATACTCTTGGTCTTGGATCCAGAAATCAGCATAGGTTACATAGCGGTCAAACAGGTTTTGCCCATATTCAGAATACGATTCTAAGTAAGCCGTTTGAATCTCTTTACCAATGAATTCAACGTAGCGAGGAATGAGGTAGCCTTTCAAAAACTCCAAATACTTATCAGCGGTTTCTTGAGGGAACTGCTCCCGTTCAATTTGACGCTCCAGTACATAAAACAAATGGACTGGGTTTGCCGCCACTTCTTGGTGATCGAAGTTAAAAACCCGAGAGAGAATCTTAAATGCAAAGCGGGTGGATAACCCCTCCATGCCTTCATCGACACCGGCGTAGTCGCGGTACTCTTGATAAGACTTGGCTTTCGGATCGGTGTCTTTCAGGCTCTCGCCATCATACACGCGCATTTTAGAAAATAGACTGGAGTTCTCTGGCTCTTTCAAGCGCGATAACACAGTAAACTGCGCTAAACACTCTAGCGTGTCTGGCGCACAGGGCGCGCCGTTAAGCTCGCTGCTGTCTAGTAACTTTTTGTAGATCTTAATTTCTTCACGTACTCGCAAACAGTACGGTACTTTTACTATATAGACACGGTCTAGGAAGGCTTCGTTATTCTTATTGTTTCTAAACGATTGCCACTCAGATTCGTTTGAATGCGCAAGTATAAGCCCATCGAAGGGAAGGGCAGAGAAGCCCTCTGTTGGGTTGTAGTTACCCTCTTGTGTTGCGGTTAATAGTGGATGCAGCACTTTAATCGGTGCTTTGAACATCTCCACAAATTCCATTAAGCCCTGATTGGCCTTACATAGTGAACCTGAATAACTGTAAGCATCAGGGTCGTTTTGTGCATATTGTTCTAAGCGGCGAATATCAACTTTACCCACCAAAGATGAAATATCTTGGTTGTTTTCATCACCGGGTTCGGTTTTAGCGATACCCACCTGATCGAGTACTGAAGGGTAAACCCGAACCACCTTGAACTGGGTAATATCGCCATTGAATTCATGCAGGCGTTTGCGTGCCCACGGCGACATAATGGTTTTTAAGTAGCGCTTAGGAATGCCGTACTCTTTTTGTAAAATGTCGCCATCTTCTTTGACATCAAACAGACAGAATGGATGGTCGTTAACAGGCGAGCCTTTCAGCATGTAAATAGGTACGTGCTGCATCAGTTCTTTAAGTCTCTCTGCCAGAGACGATTTACCGCCACCCACTGGGCCGAGCAAATAGAGAATTTGTTTCTTCTCTTCAAGACCTTGTGCGGCGTGTTTAAGGTAAGAAACGATTTGTTCTATGGCCTCTTCCATGCCATAGAATTCTGAAAAAGCTGGATAACGAGAAATAACGCGGTTTGAGAAAATGCGGCTAAGTGCCGGGTCGTTGGCAGTGTCGATTAATTCAGGCTCACCAATAGCTTGTAGCAAACGTTCTGCTGCATTTGCATAAGCGGTTTGATCCTCTTTACAAATTTCAAGGAACTCCCCAATGGTGAACTCTTCCTGTTTTCGCTCTTCATAGCGACTTTGATAGTGTTCAAAAATACCCATGAATACCCCTTAAATACGGAACCCCGTAATTTCAGCTTAGTAGGTATTTGGGAAAACGATAGTAATTATTGTGTATAGTTTTTAATCTTTTCGTCTAATGAAAAATGCAACTTTAATAAGAATTTAGTGTCACTTAATGAACAATAGTGCATAAAAAAGCCCCGCTTGGAAGCGGGGCTTTTTACAACTGATACTTTATGCTGTTAAGAGCGCAAGGCGCTTAACGCTTCAGTCTTTGGCTTATGCAAAGTTGCTGCTTGCGAATTCCCAGTTAACCAGCGCCCAGAAGTTTTCTAGGTACTTAGGACGCGCATTGCGGTAGTCGATGTAGTAAGCGTGTTCCCAAAGGTCAACAGTAAGCACTGGCGTAAGGTCGTCGCCAGAAATAGGCGTTTGCGCGTTGCTTGTGTTAACGATATCTAGGCTGCCGTCTGCAGTTTTAACTAACCACGTCCAGCTTGAACCGAAGTTGTTAACCGCTTTATCGTTAAATGCTGCTTGGAAGTCTGCGAATGAGCCCCACTTCGCGTTGATAGCTTCTGCTAGCGCGCCTGTTGGCTCACCGCCGCCATTCGGGCTTAGACAGTGCCAGTAGAACGTGTGGTTCCATACCTGCGCTGCGTTATTGAAAACACCGCCGTCAGAAGATTTGATGATTTCTTCTAGGCTTTTGTTTTCCATGTCAGTACCTTCAACTAGGCCGTTAAGCTTAGTTACATAAGTAGCGTGGTGCTTGCCATAGTGGTACTCAAGCGTTTCAGCAGAAATATGCGGTTCTAGTGCATTTTGTTCGTATGGTAATGCTGGTAATTCAAAAGCCATGACGGTCTCCATGTTGGTTTAGTATTGTAGTCTAAAGCCCACTTATCTTCGCCTGTTCAATAAGTGCATATCAATTCTATGCTCAATATACTGCTTTAGACGCTAAAGCATATCCCAAATGTGGGGATAAAGTCCTATAACTCAATGACAAAAATGTGAATTTTTTTTCAAAAGTTAAAATGTGACACTAATTTGTATTGCAATGTATGGGTAGATAACGATCCAGAGGTTGAAAAGATCAATTCAGCTATGGGTAATTAAACATAAAATTATGATACCCTTTCCCTTGATAAATCATTCATGCATTCCCATCTAACTGGGAATACACTTTTGTGCTCAGAGGAATCAAATGGATAATACTGAAAATCAATCAACGCTAGATAGAATTAAGCAGCAAATCGAAGAAAACCCAATTTTGTTGTATATGAAGGGTTCTCCTAAACTACCTAGCTGTGGCTTTTCTTCACAAGCATCGCAAGCGTTGATGTCATGTGGCGAACCATTTGCTTATGTAGATATTCTTCAAAACCCAGACATCCGCGCAGAACTACCAAAATATGCAAACTGGCCGACATTCCCGCAACTATGGGTTGAAGGTGAGCTTGTAGGCGGTTGCGATATCATTATTGAAATGTTCCAACAAAACGAGCTTCAACCGCTCATTAAAGAAACGGCTGAAAAGTACAAAGAAGCAGAGTAAATCTTGTTTCCATGTACAAACCTTTAGGTTTGTAAAAAACGATTTAAAAGCCGGCTTATAGTCGGCTTTTTTTATTAAATCCCGCCAAAAATCCCGTACTTTTATTCCCGTAAAAGTTATATAGACAGGTCAGAAATTAAAATCCTCTACGGTGTGAAAAAATATTTTTATTTTGTCGAAAAAGGTTTGTTTTTTAACATCTTGCGTTCTATAAAAAACGTCATCTGACCGCAAATGAGTCAGTGTTGAAGGTAAAAAATAACAACTACTCTGAGCATTTTTTAATGTGTTTAAAACGCTGAAGGTGTCTTAGAGAAACTCCGGGAAACCACCATGAATACAACCTTGTCTTTATTGACCAAAAACGTGCGTGGCGTATTAGCTGCATCAGCTGCGTTTTCAGTAATGGCCGCTGCACCTGTTTATGCGCAAGAAGCTGAAGAGAGTGCTAAGGCCGAAGATTTTGAACAAATTGCGGTAGTTGGTTCACGTGCAGCGCCTCGCTCGGTCGCTGACTCAGCGGTGCCAATTGATATTATTTCTGACGAAGAGTTTAAGCAGCAGGGTGCCACTGATATGGTATCTATGATGCAGACTGTTGTTCCGTCTTTTAACGTAAACGACCAGCCGATCAACGATGCTTCAACGCTTGTTCGTCCTGCTAACCTTCGCGGTATGGCATCAGACCACACGCTTGTGCTTGTAAATGGTAAACGTCGTCACCGTTCTGCGGTTATCACTTTCCTTGGTGGTGGTCTTTCTGACGGTGCACAAGGTCCTGATATTTCTGTTATCCCTGCAGCGGCATTAAAGCAGGTGGAAGTACTTCGTGATGGTGCAGCAGCACAATACGGTTCTGATGCGATTGCGGGTGTAATTAACTTCGTACTTAACGATGCATCAGAAGGCGGTTCGTTTGAAGCCCGTTACGGCTCTTACTACGAAGGCGACGGCGACATGATTCAAATGTCGGGTAACGTAGGTCTTCCTCTATCTGATAAAGGCTTTATTAACCTTTCAGCTGAATACCGCACTGCAGATGACACATCTCGAAGTGTACAGCGTGCCGACGCAGCTGCATTGATAGCGGCAGGGAACACCTTTGTAGCAGATCCTGCGCAAATTTGGGGCTCACCTGAGATCAAACACGACATCAAACTTTTCGCTAATGCAGGTATAGAGCTTTCTGATACCTCAGAAGCTTATATGTTTGGTAACTACGCCGAGCGTGAGGTTGAAGGTGGTTTCTACTTCCGTAACCCACACAATCGTGGTGGTGTGAACGATGGCGGTACAAATGACGATGGCGAGCAACTACTGCTTGTTGGTGATTTAACCGGTGATATGTCAGGTAACTGTCCAACCGACATCGTAGTTGGTGATAACGTACTAGAGAACCCGCGTTATATTAACGAAGTTCAGAACAACCCTGACTGTTGGGCGTTCAACGAAATGCTGCCAGGTGGTTTCACGCCTCGTTTCGGTGGTACGGTTACAGATATGTCGCTTGTCTTTGGTACGAAAGGCGAACTTGACCACGATATTACTTATGACGTGAGCTTGAACCTTGGCCAAAACGAAGTTGACTTTGCTATTAGCAACACCATCAACCCGTCTTTAGGTCCAGAAACACCTACAGAATTTAGCCCAGGTCGCTATACGCAGTCTGAGCAAACCCTTGATA
The DNA here is from genome assembly GCF_947311905.1 of Alteromonas sp. CyTr2. Lineage (NCBI taxonomy): Bacteria > Pseudomonadati > Pseudomonadota > Gammaproteobacteria > Alteromonadales > Alteromonadaceae > Alteromonas > Alteromonas sp. CyTr2. Next base: position 88,957 of record NZ_CAMZMZ010000010.1, read on the forward strand.
TTGATTTCACTAAGCCGTTCGATGTTGGTTTATATGAACCACTATTCGTGGCAACTGGTTTCCAATATCGCAACGAAAGTTATGAGAGCTTTGCAGGTGATACTGCCTCTTATGAAATAGGTCCGCTGGCGACACAAGGCTTTGGCATTGGCTCAAATGGTTTCCCTGGCTTGGCGGCCAATAGCCAAGGTCGTGTGTCCCGCAACAACATCGCACTGTACATTGACGCAGAAGCGTATATCACTGAAAACTTCATGTTAGCCGGTGCGCTACGTTATGAAGACTTCTCTGATTTCGGTGACACAACGAAAGGTAAGATTGCTTTCCGTTGGCAAGCACTTGAGAACATCGCTTTCCGTGGTGCGTTCTCAACAGGCTTTAAAGCACCTACCCTTGGTCAAAGCAACGTGCGTAACGTAACTACCGCGTTTGGTACAGGTGGTGAACTTATTGACCGTGCAACACTGCCTCCGACAGATCCAGTGTCTCAACTTAAAGGTGGTGAGCAGTTAACGCCTGAAGAGTCAGAAAGTATCACGTTTGGTGTGGTAGCCGATTTCGATAATGGTCTATTCATTACCGCAGACTACTACAACATCGAACTGACTGACCGTATCAGTACTGCCTCTGGTATTGCGCTGACTGAAGAAGACATTGCCACGCTGCTTGAGCAAGGTATTAACGATGCGTCTAGCTTCTCTGAAATCAGCTTCTTTACTAACGACTTCGACACCACCACCGAAGGTGTAGACGTAGTAGCGAACTATTCGATGGATATGATGGGCGGTGAAACTAAGTTCTCACTTGCATATAACTGGACTTCTACAGAAGTTGACCGCGCGTCGGACAATATCTCTGATTTCCGTATTCGCATGCTAGAAGATAACCTTCCAGCGGTACGTTACAGTGCAACAGCTAACCACACTAATGGCGACTGGCGCTTCCTTGCGAGAATGAACTACTACGGTAGCATCTTCGAAGATCACCTAGACTCTGCATTGCCGATTGACAAAGTAGGTTCTGAAATTACGTTCGACTTTGAAGTGGCATATAACTTCACTGAAGATTTCACAGTAACTGTTGGTGCTAAGAACGCGTTTGATGAATACCCTGACGAAAACAATACTGATGCAGGTGGTATCACCTACGCACAGATTGCCGGTTCAGCGTATCCGACAACATCTCCAATTGGTATTAACGGTGGCTTCTACTACCTAAGAGGTGTTTACACTTTTTAATAGGTAAGCAATTACCTATAAACCAAACTTTCACTTAATGTTTCAAAGTTAAGGGGGCATTAGCCCCCTTTTATTTTATTAGGTGAAAAAGAACGAAAAAGCAGGCATTATTGATGCCAATGTAAGCAAATCGAAACACACAACATTTAATATTATGACGAGAAAGTCGACAGTAGCTGAAACCTTTTTAAAATACCGCTCAAAGCTAATGCGTGCGGTAGGTTCTATTGTTGGCGCCGACGACATTGAAGACATCGTGCAAGAAGCTTTTATTAAAAGCTACGAAGCAGAGTTAAAACAAGAAATACAGTATGAGCGTACCTATATGCTCAAGACAGCGCGTAATCTAGCGCTGAACCATGTTGCGAAAGCTGAAAACAAAAATAAGCAGCAGCTCGATGACATGGATATTTTGCCTTATGAACTTGTAGGGCACAGTTTAGAAAAAAATGTAGAAAGCAAAGAGCGTTTTATTCATTTTTGCCGAGCGACAGATACATTGTCTGCTGATGTAAAACGCGTATTTTTGCTGAAAAAAGTATATGGCATGCGACAAAAAGAGATTGCAGAGCTTGTGGGGCTAAGCGAAAGCACCGTTGAGAAGCATGTCGCCAAAGGTTTAATGATGTGCTCTAGGTACTTAGCCGAGCTGTCAAAGGACAGTGCATCCCCCCGTGCCACTGCTAACGCGACTCAGGACATAAGCCGTAGTTAACATGAATAATATTCGCCAGTTTTCAAGCAAAGAAGATATCCAAGAGCAAGCATGCTTATGGATAAGCCGTCTCGATCGCGGCTTAAACAGTGACGAAAAGACGGAGCTAGATGCTTGGTTGTCGGAAAGTAATGCGCATCGTCAAGCTTTGCTCGACGCCGCTAGCTTGTGGGACGACATGTCGGTATTAAATGAATTGAGCGGTTTATTCCCGCAGCCTACCTCACGTCAGTCGTCGAAAAAACGCAATATGCCTAAAACAGCGGTTTGGGGCATTGCGGCCACATTTTTAGTGATGGCAATTGCTGTTGGGGTAGTGGTTCAGCGCACGTGGCTAAATAGCACCCCTGAATTCGCAGCGGTAACACAAAAGGTACAAACCGGTGTTGGCGAACAGAAAAACGTGACGCTAGCCGATGGCTCTAAACTTCATCTAAATACAAACTCTGTCGTTACCGTAGATTTCTCATCAACGGCGCGCAATATCGTTTTATTGAAAGGGGAGGCACACTTTGAAGTGGCTCACGACACGTCTCGCCCTTTCTCTGTGACCGCAGGCAACAACACCGTTACCGCTGTTGGAACTGCCTTTAATATGCAATATGTGGATGATAATGCGTTTGAGTTAGTGGTTACCGACGGAAAGGTATTGGTGAAAGACCGCTTTAAGGCTTCATCCTCAAATGAATCGCTCTTCACTAAACGTCCTGTTGCTGAAGAAGGGCTTCTTATGTTCGCGGGTGAAAAAGCCACTGTACAAGGTAAAGTGGAAGCCCGTGAAAGCATGTCTCAAAATGACATTGATGACGATTTAGCGTGGCAACAAGGTATGATTGTATTTAAAGGTGAACCGCTAGAGGCCGTATTAGCTGAGATTGGCCGCTATACACCCGTTCGCTTTAACATTTCGGACGAAAGTCTGCGCAAGCGACGTGTAGCGGGCTACTTTAAGGTAGGCGATATAGACGGTTTGTTGTCTGCACTTAAGAGCAGCTTTAACATCAACTACGAGAAAGTCACAGAAACAAGTATTGAGCTTAAGCTAGCGAAAAGTTAAATATTTCTGAAAGATAGGTGCTTTCTACTATTCGTAGTTGGCATCAATTTCTTTAATGTGACAATATAATTAAAATAATAAGCACATCGATTTTATATCTTGCAATACAGCAATTTTGCGATAAGCAGGCAAACCAAAAAGGCAATAGAAAAGCTGCATGCCCTCGCGTGTTCGGCCCAATGCCTTTCGCAAAAAAGAATGTGCAAATTCTCCCGTATTTTGTCCCTCTCGGCACTACACATAGCGTCCGGCTTTTTTCTTTTCATAGCACCAGCGCCAACGCTTCATGCACAAACAGACAGCCCTTCGCAATCACCCGACCAAACCGAACCAAAATTGGGTGCTTACAGCTTTTCAATACCCGCACAAAATGCTAATGAAGCGCTAACCGAACTAGCTAAACAGGCAAATACCACATTGCTTTTTCCTTTTGATTTAGCAAAAAAAGTGAAAACAAACGCATTGGAAGGTACGTTCACACTGAATGAAGCGCTGGCACAGCTTCTTGAAGGAACAGAATTGGCGGTAGTGACTGATGAAAGCGGTGCGGTAAGTATTCGTTCTCGTTCATCGTTAGTGGCGAAGGAAACACAGACACAAGATACCGAAAAGAAAACAGATGAGGGAGGCAATGGACTTGAAAAAATTGCGGTCGTCGGTACTCGTAACTCGCCTCGAAGTGCTGTTGACTCACCAGTTCCTTTGGATGTGATTGGTTCTGAAACCCTTAACTCACAGGGAAATTCAGACGTGCTTTCTATGTTAAGCGTGATGGTTCCTTCGTTAAACGTAAACGATCAGCCCATCAATGATGCCAGTAGCCTGGTAAGGCCGGCGAACCTTAGAGGCATGTCCTCGGATCACACGCTTTTGCTGCTTAACGGAAAGCGACGCCATCGCTCTGCGGTAATCACGTTTTTAGGCGGAGGTTTATCTGACGGTGCACAAGGGCCTGATATATCGGTTATTCCTGCCTATGCGTTAAAGCAAGTCGAAGTATTGCGAGATGGTGCAGCAGCCCAGTATGGCTCAGACGCCATTGCAGGCGTGATTAACTTCGTACTTAAGGATGCTCGTGAAGGAGGGCATGTTGCGCTGAAAGTGGGCGGATACAGTGAAGGTGACGGCGAACTGTTTCAAGTGCAGTTGAATAAGGGCTTTGCTATTGGAGAAGACGGCTTTTTAAATGCAACGGCAGAGTATCGTCAGCAAAATGGCACGTCGCGCTCTGTACAGCGTATTGATGCGCAGAACTTGATTGACCAAGGGAATGTGTTCATCGCGTCACCGTCCCAAGTATGGGGAGCGCTTGATGTTAACGAAGATATTAAACTTGCGCTAAATGCGGGCGCAGACATTTCGTCTAAATCACAATTTTACAGCTTTGCCACTGCAGCAAGAAGAGAAATAAACGGTGGTTTTTACTTTCGAAATCCGCAAACCCGAGAAGGGGTGTTCAGCCGTACCGACCCAAATACAGCGGAAAGTCGTCTGATTGTAGCCGATCTCGATGGATTGGAAAGTGGAATTGCTTGCCCTTCTATAACCTTGTCCAGCAATAGTGTATTGCTGGACCCCACGTATCAACTTATTGCAGATAACACAACGGCGCTTGGTGCCAACTGTTTTGCTTTCAACGAGTGGTTCCCTGGCGGTTTCACACCAAAATTTGGGGGGACGATAACGGACGCTTCTGTTGCGATGGGCGTTAAACATGAGTTACCTAATGGCTGGGCGATGGATGCCAGTGCGACATTGGGCTACAGTGACATTGAGTACACCATCTCAAATACAGTTAATCCATCGTTAGGGCCACAAACGCCAACGTCGTTTTCGCCCGGTGGTGTGTCGCAAGTAGAGCGAACGCTTAACTTAGATTTTAACAAACTCATTCAAACTATTTTCGACGATCCGGTTAGCATTGCCGTGGGCTTAGAATGGCGTAAAGAAACCTATTTTCAAAAGTCCGGCGATGAAGCGTCATATATTGCAGGCCCTTTCGCTCTAGAGCCGCCACTTGGGTTGAACCAAGGCTTTTCCATCGGTTCCAACGGTTTTCCGGGGTATCAGCCTCAAAGTGCTGGGCACTGGAGCAGAAGCAATTGGGCTGTGTACGCTGATTTGGAATTTTATGTTACCGAAGCATGGCAGTTTGGCGTGGCCACACGTGTAGAGCATTTCAGTGATTTCGGCTCGACATTTGATGGCAAATTGAGTACTCGCTATAAATTAAATGATATTTTTGCATTACGCGGATCTGTAAACACCGGTTTTAAGGCGCCAACAGTGGGGCAGAGTAATGTTATCAACGTAACTACCGCCTACGGTGTTAACGGTTTGGAAGACCAAGCAACGCTGCCTCCAACTGATCTTATCTCACTGCAACTAGGCGCAACTCCGCTTACGCCTGAAGAATCGGTGAACTTTAGCCTTGGGCTTGTTATGCAGGCAAGCGAGAACTTTTTTGCAACGCTCGACTATTTCAATATTCGCCTTTCTGATCGCATTAGTACGACATCTGCAATTCCGTTGACCGACGACGACATTAGTGCGCTGATTGCCCAAGGGCGTCCAGATGCGGCGAAATATAATGCTGCAAAGTATTTTACTAATGACTTTGACACAAAAACTCAGGGTGTTGATTTAGTTGTGAACTACAATTTTGCGCTAGCTGATTGGTCAAATTCTTTACTTCTTGCCTTCAACTGGACAGACACACAAGTAGAGCGGGTTACACTTTATCCTGCGCAAGTGGGGGACGAAATACGGCTTCTACCTAATCTAACACAGGCAAGAATTCGTATGCTGGAAGATAACTTGCCTGCTCATCGAGGCAGTATCACGCTCGAGCAATCGAAAGGAAATTGGGCATTTACTTGGCGACTTAACTATTACGGTGAGTTTTATGAAGACCATCTTGATGCGTCCGCAGGCATGGACATATACGGCAATGCGTTAACCACATTCGATGCCCAAGTTGCATGGAAAGTACTGCCTCAAACACAAGTTACCCTCGGCGCCCAAAATCTGTTTGATTCGCTGCCTAATGAAAATCCTTTTCAAGGTGAAGTTGGCGCACTCTACCCACCTACATCGCCTAGCGGTATCAATGGAGCTTTCTATTATGCAGGCATTGAGTACACCTTTAACTAGGGCATGCTTCAGCAAAGCTACGTAGTTAAATGGCGCGCTGCACTCATTGAAAGTAAGGAAATGAGCCTAGCTCTGAGTTTGAAAGGACAACAACCTATCGTTTTAGGTGACGATGTGAATGTTACTTAGGTAATTAAACTAGAATATGACTTAGGTCACTTAAAGGAATAATCGTGATAATAAATATGGTGTTTTAAGTCTAGCCAAGGATGCTAAGAGCGATGACGTTGCGTGTTAAGAATACGCGGGTTGGCTAATTGCCTAGCCAACGTCTTTGAATAGGGACTCATCGACGATAGTTTGGTCAATGATCTGTTGAGCCATGTTGATGCACTTACCGCATTGTGAGCCAAGCTCTAAATGTTGACGTAACTCTCGCATATTTCCCACACCGTTTTCTTCAACCGCTGCGCGAATGCTTTTATCAGTTACCCCATAGCACATGCAAACAAACATTAAACGTACTCCAAATGAATCTGTAAATGATAATAATTGTTATTCTTTGCTTTAGCAAGTGGATAATGACAAATTTAATACAAGGTAATTGAAGAAAGACTGAACAGTGTGGGGGGATGTTAAGCGGTTATTGGTATGATCAGTAAAAAAACTCGTTGTTTAATATTGTTATTTCCATATTCGTACCTATTTTCTTTGAAAGAAATTTCTTATCAAAGTGGTTACGCAACGTAATCACTTCTATTATTACAATCCAAATATAAATGGAGAGACTCATGAGTGTATTAGTTGGCCGTCCAGCACCTGACTTTACTGCAGCAGCGGTACTTGGTAGTGGTGAAATTGTTGACACTTTCACACTAAGTGAAGCAATCAAGGGCAAGAAAGCTGTTGTATTCTTCTACCCACTAGATTTTACGTTTGTTTGCCCGTCAGAGCTTATCGCCTTTGACAAGCGTTTCGACGAGTTCAAAAAGCGTGGTGTTGAAGTGATCGGTGTTTCAATCGACTCTCAGTTCTCACACAATGCGTGGAGAAACACTCCGGTAAATCAAGGTGGTATTGGTCCGGTTAAGTACACCCTTGTTGCTGACGTTAAGCACGACATCTGCCAGGCATACGATGTTGAGCACCCAGAAGATGGCGTTGCGTTCCGTGGTTCATTCCTAATCGACGAAGAAGGTATGGTACGTCATCAGGTAATCAATGACCTTCCACTTGGCCGTAACGTTGATGAAATGCTACGCATGGTTGATGCACTAGCATTCCACCAAGAGCATGGTGAAGTTTGCCCAGCGGGTTGGACTGAAGGTAAAGCTGGTATGGATGCGTCGCCTGAAGGTGTTGCTAAGTACCTATCTGAAGAAGCAGACAAGCTATAAGCTAAACTGTTTAAAGATTATAAAAAAACAGCGCCTTTTGGCGCTGTTTTTGTTTATATCAGTTTGAATAAAACTACTCTTTATTTTCTACAGGCCATCCGCCTAGCGCTTTATAGCGATTTACCATATAGCAAAATAGCTCGGTGGTCTTTTGGGCGTCATACAGCGCACTGTGCGCTTCACTTTGGTCAAATGCGATCCCCGCTGCACGGCATGCTTTTACCAAAACCGTTTGGCCTAAGGCCAATCCAGCAAGGCTGGTGGTGTCAAATGAAACAAACGGATGGAACGGCGTGCGTTTTATATTGCAGCGTTCTATCGCGGCATTGACGAAACTCTGATCGAACGTTGCATTGTGAGCAACAATAACTGAACGTTGGCAGTCTGCATTTTTTTGCGCCTTGCGGATGCCTTTACATAAGTCCTTCATGGCTTCGCTTTCTTCAATAGCCCCTCGCAATGCACAACTAGGATCGATGCCATTAAATTCTAAGGCTGCTGGCTCTAGGTTAGCGCCCTCAAAGGGGTCAATGTGATAATGAAAAGTTTGATCAGGATGAAGTATACCGTTTTCATCCATTTTCACCGTTACCGCGGCTAATTCTAACAGGGCGTCAGTGCCTGCATTAAATCCGGCTGTTTCAACGTCGATAACAACGGGAAAGTAACCTCGAAAGCGCTGGGAGAGAAGGGGCGGGTTGGCAGACATAAACACTCTTGTAAGACTCGATTGCGTTAATTGGTTGGTGACTAAAATGCGTACCAACCTGCGAAGCATATTGCGTAAAAGAATTATCGCAAGGATACTCTCGAGTTGCCAGTTGCAATTTATAAACTGTTAAATCAGGGGGCTAGCAAAAGTACAAAACGCGAATGGTATTAAACGCTAAACTTTTCTACAATTTGGACGATAATCAAATTAAGCGTGAAAAAATCATTAGGCACATTTCTTCTTTTTGTGTGAGCTAATTTGATTCATTATGTTCGGTAATTTGTGCACGAAGTGTTGTCTTTTACCTGTGTTAGTCTGATTTTCGTTATGGTGTCGAAATGGTGTCGAAATTAAAATACATCGCTTTATTGGGGATGCTGGGGTCATTGTCTTCCCACGCTGCCATGCGGCAATATTCTGCAACCATAGAAAGCTCCAACTGGCGAATAGACAAAGACACGCGACTTCAGTGTACCTTGAACCACGAGCTACCCGGTTATGGCGAAGCCATGTTCACGAGCTCAGCGTCGAAGCAGCTTAATATGGAATTCGAACTGGACATGTATTTGCTGCCAAGCAAATTTGATATGGCCGCTGTTTATTCTGTACCACCTAAATGGATGCCAGGCGTTGCGCCTAAAACCATTGCCGACATGTCTATTCGTAAACAGTACAATGGCGACCTTCCGCAGGATGCGGCTTGGACTATGTTGTCTGAATTAGAAAAAGGCTTTTGGCCCACAATCTATTACCAAGACTGGTATAACAAATACGACCAAGTGAGTGTGGCATTAAACGCTAGCAACTTCTCTGGTGTGTATCGTGAATTTGTGAAGTGTGTATCGAACTTATTGCCCTTCGGTTTTGATGACATTGCCTACACGGTATTGTCGTATCAAAACAACAGTACAGAGCTAACCAAATATTCGCAGAAGCGCTTAACCATGATAGGTGAATACTTAAAAGAAGACAGCGAGCTTGAGCTTGTGCTTCTTGATGGTTACACCGATAGCTACGGCGGTCGCTATAATAATGAACAGTTGTCTATTCGACGTGCTAACGAAGTAAAAAGCTATTTGACTACGCTAGGTGTACCTGAAGATCGAATTCAGTTGACAGGCCACGGTGAGAAACGCCATATTGCGCCAAACGATACGCGAGAAAGCCGCGCCCAAAACAGACGCGTGGTGGTGCGACTTTCAAAATCCTAGGCGCTAATTATCGCGCCTACACTCGCTTTAAAATGCGTTAGTTTAATTTTTCTCGCCACCTTAATACCGGTACTAAATGATCGGTGAAAACACCGTCAGCACCTACAACCTTGTCTAAAACTTCCAAGACTTGTTCTGAACTCATACCTGCTGGTAGTGCATCATGTCGGTAGGTGTAGGGGTGGATTGTCAGGTTATTTTCGTGGGCGTAGGCAATCCATGCCACGGCTTCTATTTTTCCTTGAGTCATCGCTTCATTATCGAGTAAATGGCCTAACCAAGGGCCTATGCCATCGGTATACAACGCAACCTGCTGCATGCCTTCCTGAGTGCGCAGCCAGTTATAATCTGTGTCGCTTTCGCCCCAGTCGTTTTCGCCAATCAGCATCACAACTTTGCCTTTATAGCCCAGGGTTTCACGAATGCGTTTAACTTCGTTAAAATCGAAGCATTGCAGGTAGCTATTACCGCTCTCTCCACCAAACCCGTAAGCATTTAAAGCATCTACAACGATTTTACTGGCATCAACGCCTTCTTTAATGTGAAAGGCAGGGGACTTTACTTCAGGATAAACCCCTACAGACGTTCCAAATTGGCGATTTAGCTCGCTGATTAGCTCAAAGTGTTCATTTAACGTGGCAACTTTAAAATTAGCATGCGTGCCGCGGTACCTATCTTTAAAAACTTGCTTCCCGTCACTGTTAGCGCGCTCGTGTACCTGCAGTTGTCGCAGTTCTTCAAGAGTAAAATCACGCGCGTAATAGCGTCCGTCATCGCGGTGGCGTGCAGGAAACACATCTTCTACATTGGTGACCGTTTCTAAGTGGATGTCGTGTAGCACAACGGGTATGTCGTCTTTGGTGATAACAACATCTTGCTCAATAAAATCAGGGCCCAGAGAAAAGGCGAGGGTAGCAGCTTCGAGGGTATGCTCAGGTAAATAGCCCGACGCGCCGCGATGGGCTATCACGGTAAAGTGCGTTTCAACATTTTCTTTTGTGTCAGCGTGTGTTTGCGCACTCTCGTTATTTGCAGCCATGGCCGAAAACGCACTGCCAGCAGCAACTGCACCGGTAAAAGCGATAAACAACGCTGGCAGAATAGCGGCCAGTTTTGCTTTTGGCTGACTGCGCAAGCCTATATTGTGCGCTGCTCGAGGCTTCCGACATATCGCTGTTCTAGCTTGGCTTTTGTTTTTATCATCTTGCGAAAATAATAAGCGGTTACGTAGCATGTCGTGTCACTCCATGTGGTTTTTCATCGTTTTTTTCCAGTGCCGCACGTTTTTAAATTGATAGTTTGGCGACTTAAGCGTTCAAATCGCTTTGACTACGCTGGCTGCTTCTTCAGTTCTTGTTTTTGAGCCATTTCATAGCGAAATGGATTTATTTTGTATGAGTTCTATTGCATACCCATCGGGGTCGCGAACAAAAGCAATAACTGTGGAACCGCCTTTTACTGGCCCCGGTTTACGATATACATCAGCGCCGTTTGTTTCTAAGTTTTCACAAAACTGATAGATATCATCGACCTCAATCGCAATATGACCATACGCGTTACCTTTATCGTAGGTGTTGTCGCCCCAGTTATAGGTAAGCTCTAAAACGGTACTCTCGGTTTCATCGCCATATCCCACGAAAGCTAGCGTGTATTCATACTCTTTGTTTTCAGACTGGCGAAGAAGGCGCATGCCCATGAGTGAGGTATAAAAGTGAAGAGAGGCCTCTAAGTTTTCAACTCGAAGCATGGTGTGAAGCATTCGCATAAGAGATTCCTATTTTGAGCCATCGGAATTACTCGATGGCACACTGCACTGTGATTGCGTGTTGGCTGTTACTTTTTGTACACATAAATACGATGAGTACTTTATTTGAGTAAACGCAAACAACACGCTTTTATGTTAATCAGGAAATGTTAACGCTTTAAGACAATATTACAATTCTAGTTAACCGTACTATACCTGCGGTAACACGCCGCGATTACGAACATTTTAAGTCTCGCTGAGTGGGTAATTATCTATGCGGACTGGTATTAATAGCCCCATAGGCCGATATTATCAATTTTAAGACGGCGAGGTTGGCTCAATAGGTAAACCACCATGTTGCCTAAGTCTTCATTTTGAATTAGGCCATCGTCCACTTTCTCTGTTTCTGCTTTCTGCGACTGTATCAGTGCAGGGTTTAGGGAATGGACGTGAATACCGTAGGGGCGAACCTCTTCTTGCAACGCTTTTCCAAGCCCCACCATCGCAAATTTTGATGCACAGTAAACGCCTGCATTGGCATAGCCGTTCAATGCCGCCTGAGAAGCGATATTGATAATGTAGCCTTCCTTGTTGTTAATCATGTGAGGCACGACCTCTTTACACATGAGAAAGGTCCCTTTTACGTTAGTATCCATTACTTCGTCCCACGCTTTCTCTGAGGTTTCCCAAATAAGGGTCTCCTTACCAAAGCCACTGTTATTAATTAGGACGTGTAGCTCGCCAAATGTATCTTTGACCTTTCTAACAAAACTGGCAACATCAGCGCTTTTCGATACATCACAAACTTGGCCAATGATATTACCTGGGAATAAGGCGTCGAACTGCTCTACAGTCTGCTTAACCGCAGTTTCAGTGCGCCCACAAATGGCCACGTTCATTCCTGCTTCTAGTAGAAATCGAGCGAGAGTTTTACCTAGTCCTTTTCCGCCTCCAGTAACAATGGCTGTTTTACCTGCTAACGCATACGTGTCTGTCATAATTTAAACCTATAGCAAAAAAGCAAGGTTAACCTAGCTTTCAACTGCCTTGAACAAACATACGTATTCAGCTTTCTAAAAAACATTTTTGTAAAAAAGTTGTGTTTTGGTTAAAAAATAAACGGAAAACTAGTAGACATTGCTCGCAATAACCTGTACCTTTCGCATCGCTCTAGATATGTTATTTGCTTTACCTAATACTGCGCTGTACCTCTTTTTTAAATCCTTCAAATTGAAGTTTTATATAGATATACAACTGCTTTACTAGCTTGGAGATGTCTATAGCTATTCGGTGGTTTGCCACCATCACATCAATTTTTTTTAAAAGGTTTTTATTATGTCTAATTCTGTAAACGGTACAGTTAAGTGGTTCAACGAAGAAAAAGGTTTTGGTTTCATCACTCCTGAAGCTGGCGGCAAAGACGTATTCGTACATTTCCGTTCAATTGCTTCTGACGGTTTCAAAACGTTGAAAGAAGGCCAAGAAGTTAGCTTCGAAGTTGAACAAGGCCAAAAAGGTCCACAAGCTGCTAACGTAGTAGTTCGATAAGACCTCTATGCTTATCTAAGGTCATTTCTCTTTTCTGAAGTGACCTCAAAAAAGTGGGCTCTTTCTGAAACGCTATGTTCACGCTAGAGCCTAATTATCGTTTTTCGATTTCTTTACCCAACCTGCGAGGAATTCAAAACAAACAACATTAATAAAGAAGTATTTACTATGCAATTTCAAGATTCTATCTCTACCTTTAATAGCGCCATGTCAGGTGCGTTAATCTCAAATATCTCCATAAATAAAACAACCGTTGCTTTTAAACATGCGAATACGTATCGGCATGTAGAGCTGCCATCAAGGCAAGAGGCGAAGCGATTTGTTGCCCAGCTTATTCAAGCGCAATAAAACGTAAGCATTTCGGACTAGCAGAGGCGAGGGTAAGCAGAGTACTGGTAAGCAATGGCCAGCACGAGATGCACTGACCAATGTTTGATGATTACTAACGTGAAACTACTGTTTAGCTTTTAAGTCAACGTCCGAATCGGCTAACAAGTATATACTTGCTGCGTAGGCTGCAATGTTTTGCGCAAGCTCATCGGGGTCAATTTTATCTAAGGTATCATCTGGCGTATGGTGAAGATCAAAGTAATCTCTACCGTTTTGATTTAACCTAATCGTTGGTACGCCTTTCGCTGCTAGCGGAATGATGTCAGGGCCGCCGCCAGCAATGTCTGAACCGCCACGCACTATACCTAGCGGTGATAAAATCTTCGCGATTTCATCGACTAGCACAGTCGCTTCGGGATTCACATTTGACACTACTTGCCAGATAGTTTGCGCACCAAAGTCAGACTCTGTGGCCAGAACGTGATTTTCAAGGTTCTTTTCGTGTTGTTTAGCGTAAGCAAAGGCACCTAATAAGCCCACTTCCTCAGCGCCAAACATGACCACACGAATGGTGCGTTTGGGGCGCTCTGGTAAAGAAGCAATTAACGCAGCAGCTGCCGTGGTAATAGCAACGCCTGCGCCGTCATCAACTGCACCCGTTCCTAAATCCCAGCTGTCTAGGTGGCCGCCAATAAGGATAATTTCTTCGGGCTTCTCACTGCCCACTAAATCCAGTATTACGTTGCCGCTGTTTACTTCGCCTTTCCATTTCGATTCAGAGTGAAGCGACAATGACAGCGGTTTACCTAAGTTATGTAAACGTCGTAAATGGTCTGCGTCAGGGTTTGAGATAGCGACTACGGGGATATCTGCCCAATTATCGCCGTCTGAGCTCATCATGCCTGAGTGAGGAAAACGATGAGAGTCAGATCCTACTGAGCGCACGACCAGCGCTTCAGCGCCGCCGCGTTGAGCATGTTGCCAACCAATTCGGCGACGTTGGTTCGCTTGACCATAGCCTGCACCTGTTTGGCTTTTTACCATGGCGTCGCCGTCTACAAATGCAATTTTGCCTTTAAGGGCACCATCTTTAACTGCGGTTAGCGCGTGAATATCTCTGAAATAAACGATGTCTGCATTGATCTCGCTTTCAGAAGGCGCTGCGCCGCCAAGGGCTGTGCCGTAAAGCGGTTGGGCATAAGGCGCCGTGAGTGAAATGTGTAGGTGGCCTCTATCCCAAAATGGCATAGTGAATTCTTCTATGCTGACTTTATCAAAACCTAGACGCTCTCCTACCACCACGCCCCAATCTCTAGCTCGCTTTTCTGCTTCAGAGCCGCCCAGGCGAGGGCCAATCTCAGTGGTTAGTGATTCAACAATGCTATAGCCTAAATCACTTTTCAGGGCTTTTTGAATTAATGCTTCCGCATTTTTCTTTTGCTCGTCAGTAATGGGGGAAGTTTCTGCAAAAACACCAAAACTGCATGCACTTACTAATGCACCAAACGCTAGCCTTCTAGCGATAGTATTCAATCGAGACATGTGTTCTCCATGGATTTATTTTTATATTTCTTTTTTTATTTGCGCGAGCAAAACTCTAACCCATCCATCATAGCCAATTTGGTAGTCCCTTTCGAGGCAAACCACAAGCGTAAGTCGTGTGTTAGTCGCAAAATTTCTTTTAAGAGAAAATAAATGGAGAATAAAAAAGGAGCCTAAGGCTCCTCTCTGAAAGTTTCTATTTACGCTTCTTCTTAAGCGCCAATTTTTGTTTCTTCTCTTGTTCTTTCAGCACTTCGTTAATAAAACTCTTTCTGCCGAACTCACGTGTGATAACACACTTGTTTAAGTCGAAACCGCGGGCAGGGCAGTATTCTCTGCCATATAGAATGATTTGCAGATGCAAATCGTTCCACCTTTCTTTTGGAAACAAGCGTTTTGCGTCACGCTCTGTCTGCTCAACACTCTTTCCGTTCGACAAACCCCAGCGATACATTAATCGGTGGATATGAGTATCTACGGGAAAAGCAGGAATGCCAAAGCCTTGAGACATAACCACAGCGGCAGTCTTGTGACCCACTGCGGGCATGGCTTCCAGCGCTTCAAAGTTTGCAGGCACTTCACCGTTGTGCTGCTTGATGATCATGTCAGACAAATGCCAAATGCCCTTGGACTTCATGGGAGATAAACCACAAGGACGGATAATGTCTTGAATTTCTTCAATACTCATCAATACCATGTCGTAAGGATTATCTGCCCGAGCAAAGAGCTTCGGAGTAATTTGGTTAACGCGCTCGTCTGTACATTGTGCCGATAGGAGAACCGCAATGAGTAACGTATATGGGTCTTTATGATCTAAAAAGATAGGAATTTCCGGATAAAGGTCATCCAGTATTCGCATGATTTCTTTTACTTTTTCCTGCTTAGAAAGCGGCTTGGCCGGCTTAACTACATCATTCATTTCTAAATACTTTTTTGTTTTTGATTTTTAGCGTTTAGCTTTCAGCTGTAACGCGTACCCGTTCAGCCTTCACTGCAGGCGATGTTTGCTTAGCGGCTAACTTTGCATCAATACTGTTTTTGATAGCAATGAGAAGACCCATACCTAAAAAGGCACCAGGCGGCAGTATCGCAAGCAAAAACGGATTTTCAGTGTTGAAAAGCGTTATGGTCCAGTTCTCAGCAATTGAGCCAAACAGTCTGTCTGCACCTGCTAGCAATGTACCTGCACCCAATATCTCACGCATACCACCTAAAATGACCAGCACTGCGGTAAAACCCAGACCCATCATGAATCCGTCGTAGGCAGAGGCGAGCGGCCCGTTTTTCGACGCAAAGGCTTCTGCGCGGCCTATGATGGCGCAGTTAGTTACAATCAGCGGAATGAAAATACCTAGCGCTAGGTAAAGGTCATAGGTGTATGCATTCATTAATAGCTGAACAATGGTAACGAACGCAGCAATGATCATAACAAAAACGGGAATGCGGATTTCGTTTCTTACCACATTACGAACGAGTGAAACGGTAACGTTACTGCCAATGAGTACTAACATGGTAGCAATGCCTAACCCGAGACCATTGATAAACGTCGCGGTAACGGCCAATAGCGGGCACAAACCTAACAGTTGTACCAGCGCAGGATTGTTCTTCCAAAGCCCTTGTAAAGACAGGTCGCGAAAATCAGTCACGTTATAGCTCCTCTACACTATGAGGTTGAGCCTCATTCACGTTAATCGCATCAATTGTTTCAACGGAATCTGTAATTGCGCAGGTGTTAGGGGCGTTGAAAAGTGCAGATTGGTTGGCCTGTGCATAAAGCAAGGCTTCGCGTACTGCTCTTACTACTGCTCTCGGCGTGATGGTAGCGCCAGTGAACTGATCGAACTCACCACCGTCCTTTTTGACCTGCCAAGGCGCCAAATTGTCGGGTGAAAAGGGCTTGTCACTGAACGTCGTTATCCAGTTGCTAACGGCAAGCTCTATTTTATCGCCAAGCCCAGGGGTTTCTTTGTGTTCGATAACGCGCACGCCAAGCACCCTCATACTGATTCTATTAGTGTTGGGCGCAGAAATATCGGACGCATTCTCGTCTTGCTCTGATGGGCTCTGAGGTGTTGAATCAAGCTCGGCCAACTCCGAGAGCGCTAACGCGGTGATATTGAGATTTTCGCTCTCATCGTCGAGCGAGTCAGTACTCGAGCTGCCTTGTGTGTTTCCACCAACGTGTGCATCCACTTTTACACCAACTACGATATCGATATCTCCACTGTATCCGTCTGGAGCAGTGGCTTCTAATACTAATGCGCTAGGTTGGCCATTTAACGTCGCACGATATATTTTGCGGGCTTTTTTGTTGCCAAGTTCAGGTGCATTGACCTCTGTGCAGTTGGCGTAAAGGGCATTGTCGTGGAATTCGCTAGGCACGACTTCATTAAGTACGCTTAGCAGTTTTTGCTGCTTTTGTTGCTCAATTTTATCTTGGGTGCCAAAAAAAGTGAGTGCTATTAATGCTGTGGTAACAACGGCAAACGCACCTAACATAAGGCCGTTTTTGGCCAGGCTTTCTTTCATCATTAGTGTTTACCTCGACCTTTTACGTTTTTGCCGTATACGCGAGGACGGGTATAGTAATCAATTAAAGGCACCGCCATGTTCATAATAATAACCGCAAACGCTACAGCATCAGGGTAACCACCAAAAGTACGGATTATTACCACCCAAAAGCCAATTGCTGCACCAAATATAATGCGGCCTCTTGGTGTTGTTGACGCTGAAACCGGGTCGGTGGCGATAAAGAAGGCGCCTACCATTACTGCACCGTTAAACAGGTGAAATAGCGGTGAAGCGTAGTAATCGGCGTTTGCTAAATGAAGCAGCGATGCACAAACAAACACGCTTAGCAGCATACCTCCCGGGATATGCCAGCTGATAACGCGGGTCTTCCAAAGGTAGAGGCCACCAAGTAAATACGCAAGACTCACCATTCCCCACCCAGCACCAGCAGCTTCGAATACCCCGCCATCGAAGATTGGCTTCGCTAATGATTCTGAGTATGTTACGCCTTGCGTTAGGTCGGTTTTCAATGTGTCTAACGGTGTAGCCATGGTTACACCATCGGCAATGGTTTTGAGTTGAGTGACATCGTATCCGCTAGTAGTAAAACCAGTAAATATGAGTGATACCGAATCAAAGAAACTTGGCGTAATGCCAGCGTGAGTCGCAGGAGGCAGCCATAGGCTCATAGCCGCAGGGAATGAAATAAGCAGCACCACATACGCTATCATGGCAGGGTTGAAAATATTAAAGCCAAGCCCGCCGTAAACCTGTTTAGCCACCGCAATAGCGAAGAAAACACCCGTTACCGTCATCCACCAAGGTAGGGTAGGAGGAATACTAATTGCGATGAGTAAGCCGGTTAATACTGCGCTGTAATCTGTTAATGTGCGCTCGATGGGGCGATTTCTTAAAAATAAAATCACGCCTTCAATGACCAGTGCACTCACTACTGCAATGATGGCTTGAATGAGCATTCCCCAGCCAAAAAAGAAGGATTGTGCAATCATGCCAGGGAGCATGGCATAAATAACCATACGCATGACTTGGCCAGTATCGCGTTTAACCCGTTGGTGTGGTGAACTCGATAAACTTAACTTCATTATGATTCTTTCTCTTGTTCAGCTGCTGCTTTTTTTGCTTTAGCCTTTGCTACTGCAGCTGCAATGCGCGCTTTTTTTTCATCTTGTGCCGTCGGTTGAGAAGGCGCTTGCGTGCTTGTTGCTTGACCTACACGGCTAGACGATTCGCTCTGCTCATGTGCTTTACTACTTTCCTGTTCAGCAGTATTTGATGAGGTCGCTAAATTGCCATTACTGTCTTGAGCAAGTTTCTTTGCTTTGGCCTTTGCCACTGCGGCAGCAATGCGCGCCTTTTTCTCGTCAGCTTCATTTGTCGAGGCAGCGTGGTTAGCATCAGTTTGCTCGCTTCCTTGATGTTCTTCCTGCTTAGCCGCTTTTTTGGCTTTCGCTTTCGCCACTGCAGCAGCAATGCGCGCTTTTTTTTCATCCGCTTCGCTCAAGTTGTTAGCAGGATCTGATGCGCTATCACTCTGAGCACTACTGTTTTGATCGCTGACGCTTTGAAAACTGGCTTCTTCTGGCGAGTTAACGTCTTGATTCTCAATACCAGCCTCGCCATCAGGGCCAGATGCTTGCGTTTTTTGCGAAGCGGCCTTTTTAGCTTTCGCTTTCGCTACCGCCGCTGCGATCCTAGCCTGCTTTTCATCTAGCTGTTCATTGGAGTGACTGTCTGTTTGCTCATCTAATTGAGTTGGCGCACCTTGCTCTAAAACTGACTTATCAGGCTGCCCGTTTTCGCTATTTTTAGAAGCTTTTTGCGCTTTAGCTTTAGCGATTGCCGCGGCAATACGCGCTTTTTTCTGCGCTTCAGCGTTTAGCTCTGAATTAGCTTCAGTATCGGAAAGTTCAGTATGCTTTTCGCCTTGAGAGCCCGCAGGTTCTTCTGCTGAAGACGCTTCAGACTGACTGGCTTGCGCGGCCTTTTTTGCTTTTGCTCTAGCGATAGCGGCAGCAACTTTAGCTTTTTTCTCATCTTCTGGTGATGATGACTGGTTACTTGGCCGTTCTGTGGTTGATGGTTCGACAGCACTTTCATCTTGCGTTTCGTTTTGAGCTTGTGCGGCTTTTTTCGCTTTTGCTCTGGCGATTGCTGCAGCAACCTTTGCCTTTTTATCATCTTCTGGCGATGACGCCTGTTCACCTTGCTTATCCGCGCTTTCAAGTTGAGCTTCATTCTGGGCTTGTGCAGCTTTTTTCGCCTTAGCTCTGGCAATAGCTGCTGCTACCTGTGCTTTTTTATCGTCTGCCGCAGTGCTTGGTTCGTTGGTATTTGTTGTATTACTTTCATCCTTTGCGTTGGCCTGCATAGCCGCTTTCTTTGCTTTCGCACGCGCAAGCGCCGCCGCTACTTTGTCCTTGGCCTCAGTTGCGCCAGCATCAACAGCGCTATTCGCATTATCGGCTACTGCACTTTCTTCTTTGGCTTTGTTGGCGGCTAATCGTGCTTCTTTTGCTTTTCTATGTTTTTCTTCGCGCTCAAGTTTTTCGCGCTCTAAACGTTCTTTACGTGCTTCAAAACGCTGTTTAGCTTTCTCGGCCTTGTTCTTTTCATCACGCTGAATGCGTATTTCGGATTTAGCCTGGCGGTAGTAATGCACCAGTGGGATTTCACTGGGGCAAACGTAAGCACATGCGCCGCACTCTATACAGTCGAAAAGGTCGTATTCTTCGGCTTTATCGTATTCTTTTGCTTTGGCGTGCCAAAACATTTGTTGGGGGAGCAACGACGCAGGGCATGCGTCGGCGCATGCGCTACAGCGAATACAGGGGCGCTCTGCATTGTCGTCTACCAGCTCTTTTTTTGCAGGAACCAGCAAACAGTTTGTGGTTTTAACCACGGGGATCGTAGCGTCTGATAAGGTAAAGCCCATCATAGGCCCGCCCATAATCACTTTAGGTGCTTTCTGTTTTTTCGGGTTGTAGTTTGCTTCATCCAATAGATGAGAGACGGGCGTACCCAACAACGCTCTAAAATTGCTTGGTGATTCAACGGCTTCACCGGTTACGGTAACAATGCGTTCTATGAGTGGCTTTCCATGTAATATGGCATCTGCAATAGCGTAGCAGGTACCCACGTTGAACATCATCACGCCTACGTCGGCAGGCAATCCATTTCTTGGAACTTCTCGGCCAGTTAGAACCTGAATCAGCTGTTTTTCGCCGCCGGCAGGGTATTTAGTTTCAACGCTAACAACGCGGTAATCTTTCTTATCCTGACAGGCAATATTGAGTGCCTCGAAAGCTTCGGGCTTGTTGTCTTCAACCGCAACTACTATGGCTTTCGGCCCAATAAGGTGAGTAAGAATATCTAGACCCTGGCGTATTTGCCAGGCGTGCTCACGCATCAATCGATCATCGGAAGTAATGTAAGGCTCGCACTCAATCCCATTTAAAATAAGAAACTCAACAGGTTTAGACGTTGAGGTTTTTATATGGGTAGGGAAGCCGGCACCACCCATTCCTGAAATTCCTGCTTGGCAAATAGCTTCTATAAGCTTGTTCTTATCTATGTCGCTATAATTTGCTATTGGAGATAGGTCGCACCATGTGTCTTTACCGTCAGGACGTATCGAAATACACATTTCTGTTAGGCCGCTAGGGTGCGCTACAACATGCGGAGCAATCGCAACAACCTCGCCCGAGGTTGGCGCATGAACTGGCACAGAAAAAGGCGATGAGCTTTGCGAAAGAATTTGGCCTTTCAATACGGTATCGCCAACTTCTACGCAGCAGATACCGTCTGAGCCAATGTGCTGCCTTAAAGGAACAATCAATAATTCAGGTAACGACGGTTTCTTTATTACTGATGTATTAGATAGAGATTTCTTATCGTCGGGATGTACGCCACCTGGAAATGAGTACATCTTTCCCGCTTCAAGGGTTTCTATAATTGAATCAAAACTTGGGTACATCACAATTACGACACCATTTTGATGGGGATATCACCTTTAGGCGATGATTCAAAATCCCACTTCCATGTAGAAGTTGTTTGAGCAATTGGCACCATGTCGATACAGTCGACAGGGCAGGGATCTACACATAGGTCACACCCTGTACATTCATCAGTAATAACCGTGTGCATGTGTTTGGCGGCACCTAAAATGGCGTCGACAGGGCAGGCCTGAATACATTTGGTACAGCCGATACATTCGTCTTCGCGTATAAACGCGACTTTTTTAACGTCTTCTTCGCCATGAGCTGCATCAAGGGGTTTAGGTTCAACTCCCATCAAGTCTGCGAGCTTTTTAATCGTTGCCTCGCCACCAGGTGGGCACTTATTAATATCATCACCTTCAGCAATTGCCTCAGCATAAGGCTTGCAGCCCGGATATCCGCATTGGCCACACTGAGTTTGTGGTAGTACGGCATCTATTTGCTCAACAAGCGGGTCGCCCTCAACTTTAAAGCGGATGCTCGCGTAGCCCAGAACTAAGCCAAAAATAAGCGCAAGGACGCCAATGGCAACAACGGCGAATATAATAGCGGTAGATATCGTCATTACACTTTCACCAGTCCACTAAAGCCCATAAATGCTAGGGACATAAGACCCGCGGTTATCATAGCGATTGAGGCACCTTTAAAAGATACAGGTACATCAGCAGCAGCTAAACGCTCACGCATGGCCGCAAATAACACCAGTACAAGAGAGAACCCCACAGCAGCGCCGAAACCATAAATAAGACTCTGCATGAAATTATGCTGTTCGGTAAGGTTTAATAGCGCTACACCAAGCACGGCACAGTTGGTTGTGATAAGAGGAAGGAATATACCTAATAATCTATATAAGGTAGGGCTGGTTTTGTGCACGACCATTTCTGTGAACTGAACCACCACCGCGATAACAAGAATAAAGGCAAGCGTTCTAAGGTAACCGATGCCCAATGGTGCAAGTAAATAGGTTTCCACTAGGTAGCTCGACGCAGAGGCAAGGGTGAGAACAAATGTTGTGGCCATAGACATGCCCATGGCAGTTTCAAGTTTGCCAGACACACCCATAAACGGGCATAAGCCGAGAAACTTAACCAACACAAAATTGTTAACCAGTACTGTACCAATCAATAGCAGTAAAAATTCAGTCATGAATAACGCAATTCCTTCGAGGAATTTTGACGGACAATGCCCGCGAATTAAAAAGAAAAACAGATTAGGTCTATTATCCCTTTTTAGAACGGGTTTAACAACTTGATTGAATTAGGGTTATTTAATGTCTAAACGCGTTGTTTTAGGAATTAAAATAGAATGAAGTGGGTGAGGCGATTAAGAGCCAACTAAGTGGCTCCCCCTCCCCGACTCGAACGGGGGACCTGCGGATTAACAGTCCGTCGCTCTAACCAACTGAGCTAAGGGGGA
>NZ_CAMZMZ010000011.1:0-110395 GCF_947311905.1 Alteromonas sp. CyTr2
CAGTTACCTGATACCGGATTTTGAAGCCTTAAAAAGATCGGTCAACCGATCATTAAATTCTTAACTGATCGGCATTAGCCATAAAGGCGCTTTTTGAGTTTCTGTAAGCTTTGAACGCCTACTTTTCCGCTAACTTCGCTTCAAGCTCAGCAATGCGGCTTTCCATAGCGTCTAGCTTTTCACGAGTGCGAATAAGCACTTGGCTTTGAATATCGAACTCTTCGCGAGTCACTAAATCAAGCTTAGACAGCTGCGACTGCAATACCGCCTTTACTCGACCTTCGGCTTCTTCAGCCATGTTTTTAACGCCAGGTGGAACGGCATCAGCAATTTGTTTCGCTAAATCTTCGAGTTTCTTCGGATCCAACATGGAATTCCCTTATAATGCGCAGCTCAAATTATGAAAGCTATTCTATCGGTATCGACACGACATGCAATGAAAACTGTGTCGCGCCAAAAATGTACGTTGTTCTAGGTATTAAATGAAACTAAATGAAGCTCAAGAGTCTGCCGTAACCTTTGTGTCTGGCCCATGTTTGGTGCTGGCTGGGGCGGGTAGTGGTAAAACGCGCGTAATTACCAATAAGATTGCTCATTTAGTTAGAAACTGCGATATGCCAGCTCGCTACATTGCAGCGGTAACCTTTACCAACAAAGCAGCACGTGAAATGAAAGAACGTGTAGCGCAGACCTTGGGCAAGCCGGAGGCGCGCGGGCTAAAAGTGTCGACCTTCCACACTATGGGCTTAACCATTATTAAAGCGCATGTGAAAGATCTTGGCTTAAAGCCAGGTTTCTCGTTATTCGACGATAAAGACTCGTTCGCGTTGCTTAACGATTTGACGTCCGACACCCTCGATGGCGATAAAGATCAGCTTCAGCTCTTACAAAGCTGCATCTCGAACTGGAAAAACGATCTTATCTTACCTGATGCTTTATTAAAATCAGCAACCAGCACGGGCGAGAGAGAGTTTGCAGAAGCCTACAAGCGTTACCAAGACAACCTTAAGGCATATAACGCGCTAGACTTCGACGACCTAATTTTATTACCTACATTGCTTTTAAAAAGTAGCGAAGCAATAAGAGCCAAATGGCAGAGCAAGATTCGCTACTTGCTGGTGGATGAGTACCAAGATACCAATACCAGTCAGTACGAGTTGGTAAAGCTATTAGTAGGTGAGCGTGCGCGCTTTACCGTAGTGGGCGACGATGACCAGTCTATCTATTCATGGCGTGGCGCTAAGCCGCAGAATTTGCACCTGTTACAGCAAGACTTTCCGCGCTTAAACGTCATTAAGCTACAGCAAAATTACCGCTCGTCAGGCCGTATTCTGCATTGCGCGAATATTCTTATTCAGAACAATCCGCATTTGTTCGATAAAACCCTGTTCTCAGAGCTGCAGTACGGCGAGCCGCTAAAAGTGATAGAGGCGAAGAACGAAGAGCATGAAGGTGAGCGCGTGGTGGCAGAACTGCTGGCGCACAAGTTCATGAACCGCACCCAGTTTAAAGACTACGCCATTTTGTATCGCGGGAATCACCAAAGTCGTATTTTTGAAAAGCTGTTAATGAGTAACCGCATTCCGTACAAAATCAGCGGCGGTATGTCGTTCTTTGGTCGTGCTGAAGTGAAAGACATCATGGCGTATTTAAGGTTGTTGGTGAACCAAGACGACGATAACGCTTTGCTTCGCATTATTAACACGCCAGGGCGCGGTATAGGCCGCGCTACGCTGGAAAAACTGGGTAACTTTGCAAATAGCTTGGGCGTGTCTATGTTCGAAGCGGCGACGCACCCTAACTTAAATAGCGTGCTGCCCGATAAAGCCTTTCATTCGGTTTCTACCTTTGCCCGTTGGGTAGTAGAGCTATCGGACAATGCGGAACGGGGCAACACCGCTGACGCGGTTCGCACCATGATCCGCACGATGGGCTACGAAGAATGGCTATATGAAACCAGCGCCAGCCCCAAAGCCGCCGAAATGGCCATGGCCAACGTAAGTACCTTATTCGGCTGGGTTAACGATATGCTGGAAGGCAATGACCTAGACCAACCCATGACCTTAACCGAAGTGGTGAACCGTCTGATATTACGCGACATGATGGAGCGCGGCGAAGACGACGGGGAAGGGGATCAAGTTCAGTTAATGACGCTGCACGCTTCAAAAGGTTTGGAATTCCCCATTGTATTCTTAGTGGGCATGGAAGAAGGCTTATTGCCGCACCAAAGCAGCATTGACGAAGACAACGTAGAAGAAGAGCGCCGACTTGCTTATGTGGGAATTACTCGCGCCCAGCGCGAGCTTATATTCAGCCTTGCTAAAGAGCGTCGACAGTTTGGTGAAGTGATTAACCCAGAGCCAAGCCGCTTTTTATTCGAACTGCCGCCAGACGATGTACAGTGGGAAAATCAGAAACCGAAGGCGACAAAAGAAGAGCGCCAGCAAAAGGCACAGGTGGGAATTGCTAACCTACGAGATATTCTAGGGAAAAAGTAGTCTGCTAATTGAGGCGAGGTTACGCTGGCAAGTAAGTACTAACTATCAGCTTGCTAGCGATGTCATATCCAGCACTTTTGCGTGCTTCAATACTTTGCCTTGGCCATAAATGCATTCAATTTCGTTAAGCGCATCTAGCTGCGCCTGTGAGTCTACGCCTTCAGCAATAACCTGAAACTTCAAATGTTCTGAAATAAGCATGACAGACTGAATAAGCTTTAAGTTTCGTTGAGAGCGAGGCAGTGACTTAACAAAGCGATGATCAATTTTGATGAAGTCGAAAGGGTAGGCAAACAAATAACTCAATGAAGCTAATCCGCTTCCAAAGTTATCCAGCACCAAAGTTACGCCCGCACGTTTTAACTTCTTAATAGCTGGAAGAATGAACTGAGAGCGGCGATTTAAGTCGTTTTCATCAAACTCAAATACCAGCTGGCTAGGCGTAATACCTGATGTTTCAATCACATTAATCATCTGGTTTATCATAGAAGCCTGTAGTAAATGATTAATTGAAACGTTAACTGCTATTTTATTTATCGGGTCGTCGGTGTTTTTATAATGGTTTAACAGCTCGCATGCTTTGGTCAGCTGGAACAAGTCTAAATCTAGCGTAAGGCCACTATGTTCTGCCACTTGTCTAAACTGCTCTCTTGCAATCTTGCCGTAGGCAGGGTGCGACCAGCGAATATACATCTCTTTATACAGCGTGCTGTCGTCATTAAGCTTTATAACGGGCTGTAGGAAATAATCGAATTCTTCTTCACGCAGTGCACGTCTGAATTCATTTTCAAGCTCAAGCTCTTCAATAAGCCTGTTGCGCATGCTCTTGTCAAACATAACAAAGCGTCCGCGGCCTAGCGTTTTCGCTTGATACATGGCGGCATCGGCATCACGAAGCACTTCATCAGCGGCGCGATAGTAGGTTTCTAAGTGCGCAATACCAATACTTGCACCTGAATACATCTCCCGACCATCAAGCAAGAACGGCTCGGAAATAGATGAAATTATACGGCTAGCCACTTCTTTTACGTCTGCTTCATCTTCAAAGTTATCAAGCAATACAACAAACTCATCACCGCCTAAGCGCGCTAGCAGGTCGTGACCACGAATACATAGCGCGATACGTCTGGCTACTTCAATTAAGAACTCATCGCCGGCGTGATGACCTAGGGTATCGTTAATAACCTTGAAGCGGTCTAGGTCGATAAACAGCACCGCAAACATGTTTTCGCTGTAACGCTGCTTACTGGCAATAGCCAGCTCTAAGCGGCTAGTGAACATGGCACGGTTAGGCAAATCAGTTAACGAGTCGTGATGCGCATCGTGAATAAGCTTAAGCTCAATCTCTTTACGCTCTTCAATCTGTTGCTTTAAGAATTTATTAGCGCGGTTTAGCTCAGCTGTGCGTTCTTTAACACGCTCTTCTAGCTCAACGTTATAGCGCTGCATCGACTCGGTATTGCGCTTACGCTCAATGGCTACCGCAATATGGTGCGATACAAAGCGCAAAAGCTCTTGGTCGCGAGAATTGTATTTAGCGTGTTTACCGTATGTTTGTACGGCAATAACACCTGCAATTTCTCCATCTACAACAAGCGGCGAACCTAACCACGAGTTCGCACTGTTTAGCATAGTTTGCGCAACCGACACATCCAAATCGCCAGACTCTGCAAGCTCCAATACTCTGGGCGGGTTAACCAGCTCAGCTTGCCCCGTTCGCAATACGAATTCAGTTAGACCAAGCCCCAAAGGCCTTGAACTTATGTTCTTTTCTTGTGCGTCACTAAAATACGGGAATGCGAGTAGCTCTTTTTCCTTGTCAAGAATGGCAATGTAACAGTTAGGTGCGCTAATTAGCCTGGCTAAAATTTCGTGCAGACTGGAGTAAAACACATCCATATCGCCTTCAAGGTTAGCGGCCAGCTCAGATATCTCGAATAAAGCCTGCTGTAGCGACTCTACTTTTTGGCGCTCTAATATTTCTTCTTGAAGGTCGTCGTTAATTTTTCGCAGTTGGCGGGTGCGTTCGCGGATGGTGCGTTCAGTGAGCTCACGGTTTTTTACTCTATCAACCGTGGTAACAATGTGTTGAGAAACGAACAGCAGTACTTCTAAATCTTCTTGCGTATAGTGCACACCTTCATCATAAGTTTGCACTACCATGGCACCTATGACTTGGCTTCCTCGTTTAAGGGGCACGCCCAGCAGCTCAAACGGCTGCGAGCCAACTAGCTTTATATTATGCTGAGAGGCAAAGTTTTCTTCGTCGTCACGTTTGTAAAATAGGTGATTGCCGGTTTTGAGTATGTAACCGGTCATGCCGTCCATTAACGATTCAGCGGGGAACTGGCGAACAGTTTGTTCGTCGAATTCGTCAATGAAGTAAGCGAAATCGACAACGTTACTGTCGGGTTCGTAAAAGGCGACAAAGAAGTTATCGGCATTCATAAAATCGGCAATGATTTCATGAATAGCGGAGTAAAGACGGTTAAGGTGACTTACAGAACTAGCAAGTTCAGAAATGTCGAAAAGCGCCTTCTGAACACGTTCAGCGCGCTTGTACTTGTCAGTGAGTTGCTGAAGCTGCGGTATAAGTTCGCGCAGTTCTTCTTCCGTCAACTCATGTTGCGTCGAATCTTGTGACATTCCGCTCGCCAGTAAAAAAGTAACGTTTCCCCAAAGAGTTAAATTACCCGATCAGAGGGTAAAACGCTACTTTTTCCATCAAGTTGTTACGATTTAGCGGGTATTAGATACCTTCAATCATATACTCGATTGCAGCTTTAATTTCGTCATCAGAACAGTTACCGCATGTACCACGAGGAGGCATAGCGTTAATACCGTTCAATGCGTTTTGCCATACGCCATCAAGACCGCGCTCGTCTAGACGTGGTTGCCAGTCTGCTGCAACGTGAACTTTAGGAGCTCCTAAAACGCCTGCTGAGTGACATGCAACACATGCAGAGTTGTAAACGTCTTCACCAGACTTTGCACCGCCAGCTGCGCCAGCACTTCCTTCAGCCGCTGCGCCTGCAACGTGTACCTGACCTACCGGCTTAATGCGATCGGCAATTTCATCGTTACTCATTTCTTGTGCTTGTGCTGCAAAAACAGTTAGCGCAGTAGCAGCAACAGTTAACCAAGTCTTTAATTTCACATCTGTCTCCAGGCAATGATGAATTTGTTTAAAATATAACTGGCCAGATTATAACGGTTAATTGGGGTTGAACAACTATTTGAAGCCAATTACCCATAAAAAGTAAGGATTTTTAACACTTGTTCCAAGCCACCTAAAGAGATTTTAATAAATGAGTTGAAGCTAACCCACCGCGTAAGTATTATTACGCCCCGTCTGCAGCGTACATTTAACTGCGTATTTTTCCTTTGCGAACGTACACGGTTATTACAACCGAAGCACGATCCGCCCTTAGCTCAGCTGGATAGAGCGCGGCCCTCCGGAGGCCGAGGCCAGAGGTTCGAATCCTCTAGGGCGGGCCATTTCCTTTTCTAGTGACCTATGAAGGAATAATCTCCTTCAGCCTTTCTATATCAGAATCAGCACGCCTACCTTAGACGCGGCTGCAACTCTAACGTCGAATCCAATGCAACATCAAAGTCATTCCAACGCATAGCAAAGTCGTTATACTGTTTTTCACTAGTTCATTTTAAAGCGTATCAACGTGCCAATAATGTCGCCTCAGTCTATTCAACGCCCAAGTTTTACTCAGTCACTACTTTGTTTTGGTGTTATTGTCGCACTGATAGCAGGCGGATTATTTGGCCTGGGCATTAGCCTGCATGTATTACTATTTCTGTGTTTGCTATGGACTGGTATCAATGCCTTTAGTTTGGGTTACAAGTACCTGCAAATCCGCGATTTAATGACCAGCGCATTAACCCGGGCCATGCCTGCAATCTATATTTTTATTCTCATTGGTATGGTTATCGCCAGCTTTATGCAAAGCGGCACTATCTCAACGCTAATTTTTTACGGTTTAAGTTGGCTAAACCCCAGTATCTTCCTTGTGGTGGGATTGATTTTGTGTGCGGTAATGTCGGTAGCCACAGGCACATCATGGGGTACGGTGGGCACTATGGGTGTAGTGCTGATGGGTATTGGCGCTGCCATGAACATACCACTCCCCATTGTGGCAGGCATGGTGGTATGTGGTGCGACGTTTGGCGATAAAATGTCCCCGGTGTCTGATACCACCAATCTCGCATCCATGAGCGCGGGTACCAACCTGTATCGGCATATGTACGCCATGCTGCTAACTACACTGCCTAGCTTTCTTCTAACTTTAGTAATTTTCTTGGTAATTGGCTTTAGCTACGCAAACCAAAGCTTAAATGTTGACGAAATAATTGAAATAAAAGCAGCACTCGCCAGTCACTATAACCTTGCACCCTATATAACACTGTTACCGCTGGTGTTGCTTACGGTAATGAGCATCAAGAAAGTGCCGGCTGAAGTAACCATGTCGTGCAGTATTCTGCTTGCCGTTATCATTGCTATTTTCTACCAAGACACCAATACCATTAGCGTGCTTAACGCATTGTGGGAAAACACCCCTCAAAATACGGGTATCGCAAATTTAGATGCCTTACTAGGACGAGGCGGCATCAGCAGTATGAGCTGGACGTTGCTCCTCGCCTTAATGGTAATCGCATTGGGTGGCATACTGCACGGTGCAGGCTTTCTAGCTGCGTTACTGACAGGCATTATTGAACGGGTAAAACGCACAGCAACCCTAATTGCTGTGACCATTGCGTCTGGTTTTCTAGGCAATGTGGCCATGGGCGAGGCCTATACCTCTATCATTTTGAATTGCCAGCTGTTTAAACCGAAATATGAACAGCAAAACCTTGACCCCGCTGTGCTATCTCGGTCGGTAGAAGAAGGTGCCACTATGACCATAGGCCTTATTCCGTGGACAACGGCGGGTGCGTTTTACTCTGCCACCCTGGGCGTTAACGTGCTCGATTACGTGCCCTATGCGTTCTTCAACTATCTAAACGGCGTTATTGCGGTATCTATGGCCGCATTGGGCATGGGCATGCTAACAACCAAAGCACGAATGAATAAACGCACATCGATTTGAAGCAGCCCAATAGCTAACACAATTCTGATAAACTGTTTTTTAAGATCGCCCGTTTAAAGCCAAACGTATAAGGCATCTATAAAAACAAAACAAAGGATCGTGTATGAGTAGTAATACCCGAGATGCGGCCTCCTCCAAGGCCATTATTAAACAGGAAGGCGCGTTTAGCGTAATCGACAAGCCCACTTTTTTTGGCTCTCTAATTCTTCTTCTCTCTGTCACCATTCCCCTAATTATTTGGCCGGACCAAGGCGCACAGTGGGTGGCAGCCGCAAAAGACTTCGTAACCAGTAAACTTGGTGTTTTATATCTCTTGCTTGGTGTTGGCGCTGGTGGGTTCATGGTTTACATCATGTTCAGCGACATCGGACAAATAAAACTAGGCGACCCGGAAGAGAAGCCCGAGTTCTCGCCAGTATCATGGGCTGCCATGCTGTTTTGTGCAGGCATTGGCGCGTCTATTTTGTATTGGTCCATGATTGAATGGGTGTACTACTACCAAGCGCCACCGTTTCATATAGAAGGTGAAACCCCCGAAGCCGCAAAATGGGCTGCAGCCTACGGTATCTTCCATTGGGGCCCGCTTGCTTGGGCTATTTACCTCATTCCCGCCGTACCTATTGCGTACTTCTACTATGTGCGCAATCACAGCGTACTTAAAATCTCTGAAGCACTCATGCCGGTTATTGGCGAGAAAATGGCTCACGGCTGGCTGGGTAAAATTATCGACATCAGCTTTATCTTCGGAATGTTAGGCGGCGGGGCGACCACGTTAGGTTTGGCTGCGCCAATGATAAATGAAGGGGTGCACGAACTATTCGGCGTGCCTAAATCACTTACCACCCAAGTTCTGGTGCTAGTAACCTGTACAGCTATCTTTGGTTACAGCGCGTATGTAGGTTTAAAGAAGGGCATTAAGCTGCTGTCAGACATTAACTTTTGGCTGGCCATAGGGTTGCTACTATTTATATTTGTTGTGGGACCTACGTTGTTTATGGCCAATACCGGCCTAGATGCTTTGGGCAGAGTACTTAGCAACATCATTAAAATGGCTACCTGGCTAGAGCCTTTTGCTGAATTTAATGGCTTTCAAAACACGCATTTCCCTCAAGACTGGACCATATTCTATTGGGCATGGTGGCTGGTATTTGCACCGAGCGTAGGGCTTTTTATCGCGCGCATTTCAAGGGGGCGCACCATTCGCACTATGGTCGCGGGCTCCATGTTCTTCGGTACTATGGGGTGCTTCTTATTCTTCATGGTAATGGGCAATTACGGCCTGTACCTACAGCTATCGGGTGAACTAGATGTAGTTACTATACTGAACCAACAAAGCCCAACAGCGGCTATTTTTGCCATGCTGCATACGCTGCCGCTCGACTACTTAGTTATTTCTGTATTCACGCTATTGGCGCTAATATTTACCGCCACGACGTTCGATTCCATTTCATACATTTTGGCTGCCGTTGTACAAAAAGAAGTAGACGAAGAGCCACTGCGCTGGAACCGCTTATTCTGGGCCTTTGCGCTATCTTTCATGCCTATAGTGCTTATGTTTGTGGGCGGATTAGAAACACTGCAAACCGCATCGATAATTGGTGGCGTACCGCTATTAGCTGTAGCCTTTATGCTGTGTATTTCAATTGTACGGGCCGCAAACTACGACATGCGTTACCAGCCCGACTACTCGGTAAAAGAAATTAACATAGGCGAGTTCCCAGACGACGACCCGTGGAGCGAAGAGGGCAGCTGGGATCTTGAAGAAGAAGCCGAAGACGACGTGCCCATAGCCGCAAAACCCAAACCGCGCGGGCCGAAAGATCACATTGAAGGCGACCCACACAGTAAGCCATCGCGATTGTAGGCTTTACCGAACAGGTCATAAATACTGGTTAACTTTTAAATAGTGATTAAGTGACCCGTAAGTTATAAAGCAAAGCGCTACCAAAAGGTGGCGCTTTA
The DNA here is from genome assembly GCF_947311905.1 of Alteromonas sp. CyTr2. NCBI lineage: Bacteria > Pseudomonadati > Pseudomonadota > Gammaproteobacteria > Alteromonadales > Alteromonadaceae > Alteromonas > Alteromonas sp. CyTr2. The sequence continues at coordinate 9,563 of NZ_CAMZMZ010000011.1, forward strand.
TTCATTTTGAAGCGGCACAATTAACTTTCACGAAAGTCGTGCTGTGTTAACGTAGCCACCACGAATAGCCCTATTTTTTTGCAATAACGTTCAAGTAAATGGCAGCATGTCAGTAAAGAATTACCAAAAATTCTACCAGCCACTAAGAGCCGTGAATTCAGAAGACTTCGGGCGCTGCTTCTATTGCGGCTGCGAGACTGCACGCCAAGACTTTATCCCGCCCATAAAATTCATTCACGACTGGCAAAGCGGGCACCTGCAGGCCGACTTTATTTTCGTACCTTCATGCAATGAATGCTTCGACCTGCTAAAAGATGAAAACAACGGCACCCTAGAGCCCAGAATAAACACCTTAAAAAAGCGTTTGGCAGAAAAGTACAAAAAGGCTATTCGGGTGTTTAACCACTGGAGTATGGAAGAAATTGAAGAAATGGACGCGGCATTTCAGATAAGCCTTAAAGGCGGCATGCGATTAGGTAAAGAAACACTGTCACGCCTTCAATTTGCTGGGTTCGACTATGAAATAAACGGCAGCACAACGCGGGTGGCCAAACCCCAGCGCGAAGTGTTTAACGTGTTCGACGAAGAGTTTAGCAGTTTTAGAGAAGCGCTAGCCTTTGCCAGCGCCACCTACAAAATAAAGAAAAGCCGATTAAGCCAGCTTTATTTCGACAACGATGAAAGCTTTGATATGGCTATAGAGGTTTTTCATGGGTTGGTTGAAGATCATCAATCAAAAGCTGATTGATGTTATCAGACTCCGGAATCAGCGGTTCGAACCCTATCGGCCCACCATTATTCTTGACCGTTCTTTAAGAAGTACAAATCAGAAAACCCCATTTTTACAAACTCGGTATCTCTGAAGTTTCTTACGGTTTTTTGTCTTTGCTGATAGCGGCAAGTTGCTGTTCAGTTTGCAGGAACTGGGAAAGGTCTATTCCCTCAGCATCGGCCACAGCTTCGTGCATATTTTGATAGCGGCTGTAAGAAAAATTTATCTCTTTTGCCACACCTTTAAACTTATAACGTACTTTATGGGCCATGTTCTACTCAAGTTGGTCGATGTAATTCAAAAACGGTTTAACCGCTATTATAAACTCAATTAGCGCCAATAATTAGCGTATTAAGAAATGCGGGTGGTAAAACCACAGCGCGAGGTGTTTAAAGTGTTCTAGAATAATAAAAGCTTTGATAGGGCTATTGAGGGCTTTCATGGGTTGGTCAATAAAGGATAAATACTTTAGATTGCTATGATGTTTTAAACCAAACATCATTAAAGCTTACCTAAAATACGAGGGATGTATGGGGCCTGATTTCGAAAATAGTAAAGTTCTCCTAATGAGGGGACCTGTTGAATTGATCAGCGAGGGATATGCTGGAATTGGATGGGGACAATTTGAGCTCTGTGAATTTACCGTTGCTGATGAGTTTTTTAAGCATCTTGAAAGAACACAGCAAAGTGTGGGGCGTAGTGGTAATCAATTGCGTCGATTCATTGAAGTTAAGCAAGGCGACATCATCGTGGTGCCAGCGCCTGCCCGCATATACATTGGTATTGCTACTGGCGAGAAACGATTCTGCGCAAATAAACCATGGGGCGAAAACCAAATAGAAGTTACGTTTCCCTGCGATGCCGAAAACGAGCCAATTTCTATCGCACGTACAGACCTGAAACAAGGTCTACAATCTAGGCTGCGTATACGTTTAACGGTTGCTGATTTAGACTACTTCAAAGACGAAATCATAGAGCGCTACAATGACATTAAAAATAATGTTAGCAGTGGTGCTTTATCCAAAATTAACGAAAAAGCCGGGGAAAAATTAGAGCAATTTAAGGCAAAACTGTTAGATAACCTTCGAAATAGAAATCATTACTTGGAAGCTGGTGGGCAGGGCTTAGAGCACCTTGTAAAAGAATTGCTTGAAATTGAGGGTTACACCGCTGTTATACCTAGTAAGCAAAGTCACGAGGTTGGTGTAGATGTTGATATAGAAGCCCAGTCACGCAATCCATTTATTACGCAGGAATTGCTGGTTCAAGTGAAAGATCACGTGGGATATACAGGTAAGCATGCCATCGAGCAGATAGCGAAAGTTGAGAAAAAAGACGATTGTTACCGATGGGTAGTATCATTAGGAGATTTTGCCGAAGATGTAACACAGCACGCGGACGGATTGAGCGTTAACTTAATGAATGGAACTCAACTTGTAGATTGGTTAGCAGAGCGTTGGCAAGATCTGTCCCCTTTGACCAAGCAAAAACTTGGTATCGCTTCAGTGCCACAACTTATTTTTTAGGCTTTATAGCGCAGAGTTGTTTCTTGTTACATCTTCCTTGCTACTTCTTAATTCGTCCTTGGAACTTTGCCTGTACCTGTAAAGTACATGTGTCTATGGTTAGCTTAAAGTCTATTATTTTTCACATAGGTATGGATAAGGTGAATTTATGTGAGACCAATGCCGAGATAAGGTTCAAAACGAACACAGGTTTTTTCACAACTTAAGAAATTTGTTCTACTTTGACTATTATGTTCGTAACTTTTACTAAAACAAAGGAATGTAAAAATGCTTAATTGGCCTCCCTTATCAAAAATAACTTGCTATAACATGGATGATGAGGAAATAGCATCGTCCTACCGTGGAAAGTTGGATCTTGCCGACTCGTTAATGCTTTATTACTTCGAAGCTGAGCCTCTTGAATGCACTATCACTGTTTCTACAAAGTCTAAAAAGTGGGTATCGTGGAACACAGAGAATGTGGAAAAAATAGAATCACATATAAATTATGATTTAACTGAAGATGGTTACCTTGTAGAGATTGAGCGAATCTCAACACCCAGTAAAAAGCATTGCACTAAGCCATTCATCTGGCGCTTAACTATAACTGCTGATGACGATGACGAAGAAGTTGAAAAAAACAAAACGGGATTGCGTTATAAAAAAGCGAGAAAAGACGCGTCTATCTCAACAATTCAAAAGCAAATAGAGAAAGTGTTCGGTCTACCAGAGGGGTCTGCACAACTACTTAATGCAAAGAGAGAGCCAATGAAACCTGAATCAACGATAGATGATTTAAGACATGACTGGCTTCAACCTAAACCGAAACCGTCAATAGGTGAAATTAAAGTAAAGCTCAAATCTCCGGAGCAAGAACTTGAGGAGAAGTTTGAGGAAGCATCTAAGAGACATGATGAATTAAATAGTTGGATGGAAAAACAAGGTTTCGACTCTGGACGGAAAAATGACGCTGACCATGAGATTGAAGAATTTCTTTGTAATGTGGGCGAGCTTATCGACGAGGCTCCCTTAAGTGAGTTGGATCTTTATAAAGAAGACTTGGAAGGTCTATTAGATAATTTCACTGAGTGCTACCGTCCAGAGTACCACCTTAATGATATGTGCGAAAAGCTCGAAGCAGAATATGACGGTGATGTTTATGAAGATATCTATAACAAATTCCAAGACACCTTCGACGAAAAATTCAAAAGCGCGCTAAGTGCCTTGTGTGAACTACATGAGTTTGTAAATAACGTTTATCTCTCTAGCCAATAGTGGTTCACTAAAAGTGTATTGAATTTACAAAGGTAAATCGGTAGGGCGGCCATAGTCGCCTTTTTTGTGCAGTTATATTTAACTACGCAATTTCTTAATGAGAATTTCCACCCAAAGACGTTTGTTTGAAGACAAGTGAGAAACGCTATTTACCGCAAAGCTAATTTTTATTAGCTGTAGTCTTAATCCGTTATGAATATTAAAATTTGATCACAAATACTGCTATTACTTAAGGAAAATTATAAACTTCACTGAGTATAGTCTGTGGCTAAAGATAGCTTGAATTGTTAACATAATAATGTAATTAATACAGATGGTTAACGATGCTGAGTGGTTAGTGATAATAATTAAAAACTAATATGTTGTTCTACGTTTTTGTTTACATTCGGATGTTTTAGCAATATTAAGGATAGTAATGACCACAAAATATAATGGATATATTGAATACTTAAATTCCCTTCATAATGTTAGCCCTTCAGGTGCAAACGCGCTCGCTGAGTCTCAAGCTTTAAACGATTACTTTCCTGAAGTCTATGAGCCTTTACCCATCGTCGATCATGTGGCTGAACTATTACGTAACGGTGGAGAAAACGTTGTCATTCTTACCGGGCACGCAGGTGATGGTAAATCTACGGTAGCGTTAGATATCTATAAAAGGCTTAGCGAGCTCCCTCTTGAATCCAGCTTAAAAGCACCGCTAAGAGAGCGCGAAGAGTTGAGCGATGTCGGTGTCAATATCGTCAAAGATATGAGTGAACTTAGTTCAAAAATGAGAGTGGAATGGCTTAGTGAAGCGTTCTTAAGCCCAGGAAGTTGGCTTATTGTGAGTAATACGGGCCCTCTTTTAAGCGGTTTGCTTGAATTTAAACAACGAAGTGGGGAGGCCAGTAAGTCCGAACTCGTGCACTTAGAAAGTAACATTTTGCGCGCTCTCGATAGACCCCTTGAACAAGAATCTTCAGCTGAGCATGTGATTGAAGGATTCGCAAAAGACCTAATTATCCTTAATCTCACCAAGCTTGATAATGTAAATGTAGGTTCTCGATTATTGACTAAATTAGTCGAGCATTCTGCCTGGAGTACATGTGAAGGGTGCCAGGCAAGAAACACCTGCCCAATCAAAAAGAACCATGACGCACTTACACAAACACTTGACACAACAGAGCGACGCGTCCGTTGGTTATACACTAGGCTTAACGCTTATGAACATCGTTTGACCCTTCGTCAGATCATTGGTCACCTGGCTTACAGCATCACCGGGGGGGAAAATTGTATAGATATTCTTGATAATAGTCTTTCATCATCGGGGGCCTCGTTTAGCCAGCAAGACGTTCTCTTTAGTGAGTCTTTCTTTGGAATGCGAAATAAAAGGAAGTGTGATGAAGCTGAACGGCTTCATGCTGTTTCGCTGCTGAGCAGATTGAACTTCGGTGCCCCAATCGGCATTGAGTTCGAACGGAATTTTGAGAGCAGTGAAAGCAAATCTTGGTTTACTATGCCCAGCGCAATGGCTGATGTATACAATGCTTGGTCCAGCGAAGCTAAAAGACAGGAAAGTGTGAGGACTCGATTTGCACTTCGGAGAATGCAATACATTTTCGGCATAGAAAGAGAAGGGTTTGCACTACAAAGCCAATTGTTTTTTGATGACTTTCTCCAATCCCTAAGTGCAAGAGATTTTGACCGCTGGAAAGAACTTGGCACACTCGATTGCAGCCGCTCAGACAGGCGTAAACTGTGCGAACTTTGTCTCAAGGTGTTGTTGGAATTTTTCACCGGATTTAGCGCCAATCAATATGCTTCAACTGATAAGTTGTATCTTAGCCTGCGACGGAAAGATGAAAGTGTTGTTCAACCTACTCAGCTGGTGATTGGGTCAATTCCCTTCAAATCGTTTGATATCGCTTTCGATACAAACGTGAATCTACCCAAACTTTTTGTGAAGGGTGAAGCGGCAGAACTCGTTTTATCGCTACCACTGTTTGATTACATTAAGGCCAGAAGTCATGGTGAAATTGGCTCGTCACTGGCGCCTATCCATCAATCAAAAATCGATTGGTTTCATTCAGAGCTACTTAAAACTCATCATAATTCAGGAGACAGCGAAGAAGAAATTATCGCTATCAAAGCGGGTATCAATGGTGAGGTAACGCTACATAATTTCATATTAGATACCGAACAAGGAATGTTGGAGGTAGATCGATGAAAGAAAGTATTAAAACCATGCTTAGTAAACGTTTTCCTCAAAATACGGCAGTTGGAGGAGATGGAAAAGATAAGACAAATGCCGCAATTAGACTTTATGGGAGAAGGCTTTACAAAGATCAAACTCCTGTCGAATACCTAGCTGAATTCCTCTTGGTTTTTTTGTCACCAAAAGGAAATGAGAAGGAATATGAAAAGTCATTTATGCTTGATGAGAGCTCAGAGCCTTGCTACTGGCCTGAAAATCGCCTCGCTCTGAAGTTATTTTCATTTTTCCCTTCATCCAAGTTAGAGACGAGGCACAGTATTCATCAAAAAACCTATCTGGAAGCCCTAGAGCTGTTGCGAAAAAAAATAGAAGGCTCATCAGAGGAAAAAGATGAAACGATTCGAATTTTGCAGAACCTTTTTTCAGGGTTCACAGGAGTCGCTAAGAATCGAACCTGGGTTACGTATAGCTTTTTGCCAGCTGCAGAATCTTTCGTTTCACGAGAGTTAGCTTGGAAACATACACAAGCACAAAAAGATGCTGCTCTCTCTAACTGGGATTCAGCAAAGCAATATTTTTCGCATAATGGGCATTTGTTTTTAGCAAGGGGCGGGGAAGTGCTTTTTCTTCAATTGGCACATCTGTTTTCAGAGCACGCAACAAGCAGCGACTTGATAGCAGCTGTTAAGGAAAAGAAAGGCTACGAGCACCTTACCGAACTCAAAGTTTCTGAATTACAGAAAAGTCTGGAAACTGGAATCAGTGCGCTTTTTACGGGTTCAATTCAGAAAATCGATCACCTCTCCGCTTTTGTGGAGGAAACGCTATCTGATATAAACAGACTCGGTGAGCCTAAAGACTCAAAATTAGGTTGGATATCACGCGCAACAGCTCCTGAAGCATTTTTATTTGCCTGCGAACTCAATAATATATGCTCATCAGCCATGAGCGGCTTAGACAAACTCGAGTTATTGCAGACATTGTGTTGTTTGCATGTTTTACGCAGCCTGTGTTTTCAAGCTCATAGGGTGGATGAAGTCCAGAAGTCCACAAACGGGTTTGTGGGGAATTATACGTGGATAGTTTCGAACCCCGATTCAGCACCCGGTGACGCCGATCGGAAATTATCTCAAGCCTCATTCGACCGGACGGAGAGCACACTTTACCGTGTCCTTAGAATTGTGAATGAAGTCTATGATGAGGGAGGTGCAGGTACTGAACTCACACAGGCTGATGACCACGGTTTTAAAATATTCAGAAAAATCGCAAAAGAAATTGGCTTAGTAATCCCTAAAACCGGACAAGGTCAGAGATTCGTGATGACACCATTGATTATGCGGGTGCTGGTAGCAGCAACTGTCAGGCCTGCCGAAAGAATCCGTCTGACTACTTTTTATGAGAGAGTGTTTGCCCATTTTGGCATTGCATTGGCAGACCAGCAATTATCTCAAGCCATGACGTGGCTGTCCGAAGAGGATGAATTAGTTGATTATTCGGTTAATAAGGATTCACTTTGGCTAGAGGAAGGACTCAAGCAAGGCGGTTTCCTGGTAGAGCTTTCGGATGCCGTGTCTATGGTTCATAACCCAGGCAGTAAGGAGTAATTGTTATGAATCTTCTTGTAAAAACGCTAGATAGCTATCTAAAAAAAGAATGGAGCGAAACCCAGAGACATGAACCAGGCTCCCTAGAGGCTCGCTTCATTATACAGAGTATGGGGCCCTCAGAAGTATTCGAATTATTTTCCTCGCTAGAAGAATACAAGTGCCAGCAACAGCAACAGCATTCACTAAAGTGCTATTTCCGTATTGCCAGTGGTCTTTGGAAAGATTGGTGTAAAGTAGATGGCCAGGAAGATGAACTGCAAAAGGTTATGGAGGGTTATGGTGCAATTGGGCCAAACCGTGAGCGTCTCTGGATTGATGAAGAGGATAAGCTGACTTGGTATCGGAATCGTACAGTTAGTGATGAAAAAGTAGATACCCTTATCGTTGTGTTAGTGGGGTTAAATCATGCTACTGATCAGGGCGGCCTGTCAGACTTCCATATTGTTGATGAATCCAGTGTATGGGCGTATCTGCAAAAAAGCTTTAAGTTCTGGATAGAAGCAATCTGCGACCATAGAGATATTGGTCACACTGCAGGCCCAACGCAAATCGAGAGCTTAGAAAAGATTTTTCAGCAACTTTTTGAAATTCGACCACTACAGCTTAGCAAACTTGCACGTTTTATTGAGGAAAGGTTACTTACACAGAGCTATACCTCGGTGGAGCAGTTACAAGAACAGCTATTGGCTGAATTACCCTATTGGGGTATTCCACCTATTCTTAATGTCAGCACGTTTAGCTCAAATGTCATATCGTTAATTAAGAATGCGGACAGGTTCATCTCCCACCAACAATTTAAGAACAAATCTACGCAGAAAAAAGAGTGGGCAAAAATAGAGAAATGGCTCGAAGATCCACTTTTAGACCTACCAGCAGCCACGTCTTCTGAATTTTCACTAAGTACAGTTGATGAATATAAGGATATTCTTCAGCGATTTATATTTAGGGCAGATGCATCTGCTAAAAGACACTTACTACAGCTAGATATTCGTCCCTTACTCGACACGCTTGCTAAAAAAGAGCGAAAGAAAAGGTCTAGCAAAAAGTCCATTAAATCATTTAAGGGCTTTGCGTTAGAGTCCATTCTGCAAGGGGTTGAGGAAGCAGTAACGGACTTTAAAAAGTCATGCGAAAGCCAGAGCTTAGTTGAGAGTCTTCAAAGTATTCATGTCGAAGTTATTAGCTTTGAACACGATCTGTCTTTCGACGAAGACAGCAGTTTAGGAGGCGGGGATTTAGCCAAAATCTTGTTGGTTGGTTGTTTAGGCGGGCTTGAACAGGTTTTTACCGAACTCGATTGCCGGCTTCCCAAAGACGAAGAAGAGGTTTTACTACAGACTGACAATTGGAGTGTGCAGCTTCCCATTAAGTTTGGCTTCGACAAAGACTCTGTGCTTTATATGGCAAGTCGTTCCAATCCTAGAGTTAAATTCAAAGTTGAGGCGGTTGGGTATACCGAAGAAGAGTCTATCGAGCAGTTGTTTTATTGGCAGCTTTCACCTACACAATCTGAAAGAGTCTTCGTCGATAGTATTCGGTTTGCTCGCACTAAGTGGGAGGCTGCCGAAGACCCCGCTAAGTTAATGCCCGCTTTTCAGATTCCTGAAGTGAACATGACTGCTCTGTATTACGCTGCAGACGAAACTGAGGCCAATCGTTTGGTCAGTCAGTCAATGACCGATATGGAGATACTCAACCTACTAGAAGGCTGCGGCTCAAGTGATTTTGCGGCGTCGCTAAATTTGGAGATTAGCCAATTTATTCTCGCGTATCGGGACTGGTTAGAAAAATCATTCAATGACGGATTTCACAGTGCTTTATTCACGGAATTAAGCACCATGCTACAAAAATATGTGGCCTTAGCGGAAATGGCGCTTGATAAAAACTTGTTGGGCAGTTCGGAGTTTTTGCGTCGTTTTTATAAAGCTTTCTTCATTGTCGATCAGCACAGTAAAGCTAATGATGCATATTTACAAGCCGGCGTAGCGTGGGGGCTTTCTCCCGCGGTATTAGAGCAAATAAAGGCAAAAGTTCGCTTTTTAATCGATGGATTTCCAGAAGTGATCGCGAAGCTAGCTTTAGGTGAAGCGCATTCGGAGACATTTGACCGCCTGATTGATTTATCACAAATTCACAGGCCAATCGCTGGCTTGGTAACTGAAGAAAACCAATTAACTGCAGACTTAAGCTCATATGGGCTCATTCACTATTTAGGTGCAGAGCCTACTAGTGAGATGAGTTTGGCAGTTCAAACACTGCTTCGGGAGAGTGATGAAGAGGACGGAGATAACGTCAAAGAAGCAGTTAGACCCTGTCAGGAAACGAAAGCCGTATCTCGAGTGTTTGAACAATATTTGTCATTGTATCCGCACGCACACGACGGTATTCGAGTATTAGCGGTGAACGTCAAAGAACTTCAGACCATTCTTTCGGGTCTGCAACACTTTCTCACTAAATATCTCAAAAATACCTTGCCGGGGACATCGTTACCTCCGTTTCACCTTTACTTGATGGTTTATACGTCCTCATCTTCTCCGATGGTAATGGAAAAGCTATTAAGCGCTTGGAGAGAGCAACTAAACGAAACTTTCGATGGCAAATTCAGAAGATTGAAAGTAACCGTAGGACACAAATTCGCTTCGCATGAAAATGTAGAGGATCTCTTGAAAAAGGAGCGTTTACGTTATGACATCGCTTTCTTGTTTCACTTTTTAAAGGATGGGTTAGTAGGTCGTGCTGACCTTGCACAGCCTTATAAGTTTGCGTTCGATAATTGCTCTTTTTTCCCCATAGCAGAGCACCCCAGGCCAGTTAATGCGGGTGATGCCAGCGTTCGCTATAACCTGATTAGTAACCGAAGATTGCGTGCACAAACGCGACACGGAGATATGTCAGCTCGGCTATGCTTTGGAGGCTCACAGGGATATGACCATATAATTTTTGGTAAGGTCGATTTTCAACCATGGAAAAAAACAATTGAAGCGCTTCATGGTGCGGGTCATTGGGTTGTATGTGTCGACCCTTTTGTCGACAAAAAGCTGTTGTCTGATGATGAAGACCTAACAACCAGGATTGTTGGGTTTGCTTCAGGACTCGGCACTTATGGAGAGTTAAACCTCACGATATCCACTCAGCAGGATACGCTTAAACAGCTTACTAAGAAGGTATCCGATAGGCTTAACATGCTGTTCTCTTTTGAGTCCAGTGAAACAGTAAATGTTATGGCGGTCCGCGTCGTTAATGAACTGGAAAACATTGTCGGGCTGTCCTCAATCAGCGCTGTGATCGGTGAAGACCAAAGGGTCAGGGATGTTATTGGGTTTGCTGCCATACGACGGGCACTGCAAATTCCCTGTGGTCATATGTCTCAGTTCGTGCCGCTTGATGATATGCAGCACTGGTATTCGGATAACGATACGAATATGCGTCAGGATCTTCTGCAGTTGACGCTTGAGATGCGGGATAACGATGTACCGCTTATTCATGCAAACTTGGTGGAATGCAAGTTGGCCTTGAAGAATGAAGACCATGTTGAGAAGGCCTACGAACAAATTCAATCGGGTCTGCGCTATCTGCCAATCCTGTTGGCACCGAAAGTTAAAGGCCTGAAAAGCACTGATTTTGACCGGCGTTACTGGTGGGCACAATTGCACAGGGCAATTAGCTCGAGAGCCTCTGTGAATTTACCTGAAAACGAGTGGCGTAACCTAGATCATGCTTTAGAAAATATTGCAGAAGGACTGTACGAAATTCACTGGAGAGCATCAATTTTTACATTTTGGACGGATGACGATTCGACCCAGGCGACCGTGGATCAATTGTTACTTCCCTCCGGGATTGTAAACGACCCCTTTGTAGTTGATGAAAATTTCACTATCCAGCATATATCAGTCGGTTATAAGGTTTTAACTTCACTGTTTGAAGAGAAATGCCCTGCTCCGCTTTTAAAACTAAGCGAGAGTAAAATTTCGCTCAAACCGAATTCAAATAGATCTAAATTTAATTCAGATATTGAACAGAAAGCGGATGATGCAAATTCAGGCATTGACTCAACAGGTTTAAACCAGGAAGACACCTCAAGTGAGGATCACGAAAGTGCACCTTGTACCGGAGAAAACTCAGACACTACCCGAATAAAGGATGAAGCTGATAACGGATTATTAAAGCCTGATGTGGAAGTGGCGCCGACAACGGTTGATTATGGCAGCACTGACCAAGATGAAGAGATAGCAATAGTACCGGCAGGTAATGGGGAAGTTACAACACCTACCTCGTCTACTGATTTATTGCCTAGTTTCAAGGTGCCTGATAGGGTGTTAATCGGGACACGGCGAAATAATGAACCCGTCTATTGGCATTTTGGGCACCCAAAATTAGCAAACAGACATATGTTGATTTTTGGTGCATCGGGCTCAGGTAAAACCTATGGTATTCAATGCTTGCTATCTGAATTGGCAGCGCAGCAGGTTCGGTCGTTCATCATTGACTATACTAACGGCTTTTTACCCTCCCAAGTCGAACATGAATTTAACAAAGTAGGGAAACCTAGAAATCATCTTGTCAAAACAGACAAACTGCCACTGAACCCTTTTAGAAAGCAGCAACAGCTAATAGACCCGTCTCTTCCAGCCATGGAAGAGAGCACATTTGATGTGGCAAGCAGAATTACAAGCATATTCACAAGTGTTTATCCCACTATGGGTGACCAACAATCTGCTGCATTGAATAGAGCCTTTACCAAAGGGCTTGATTCTGATGAACACTTTAGTTTTGACAAGCTGTTACCGCTGCTGCGAGCTGAGGGTAGTCAAGGTGAGTCACTAGCGAATAAGTTGCAGCCTTTCGTTGATTCTAGATTATTTAGCGAAAGTCAAAACAAAGCATGGGAAGAGATGTTATTAACTGAAGGACACTGGGTCCATGTTCTTCAGTTAGTTGCCCTAAATCGGGACATACAAAAAATTATTACCGAGTTCACTTTATGGGATCTGTGGGATTACGCTCAGAACTTTGGCACTAAAGATAAACCTATTCCCGTGGTGCTCGACGAAATACAGAACCTCGATCACCGCAGTGATTCCCCAATCGATAAAATGCTAAGAGAAGGTCGAAAATTTGGCCTGTCTATGATTTTGGCAACGCAGACAACCAGCCAGTTTAATCAAGAGCAACGCGACAGACTATTTCAAGCTGGCCATAAATTGTTTTTCAAACCTGCTAATACCGAAGTGGAAAGGTTTGCTCAAATTTTAAGCCAAGCGACTACGGGGATACCAAAAGCGGAGTGGGTACAACGACTTAATAAATTAGAAAAAGGTCAATGTTGGTCTTTAGGGCCAGTAGAAAAATCAAATGGCGCACTGGTTGACGAGCCTGTACTTGTTTCGGTAACAGCGCTGACTGAACGCGGGTTTGGCGGTTAGACTGATGAGCTTCAAAGCACAGACGTTACCATTAAGTTTCATGCAGGATTTTAAGCCCGAGAGAATGCTAATCGCAAAACTGCTGGCGTTTGTACGGGATGATGGTTCTGGCGACAAACACTATATCAGTAACCAAACGGGAATTCCTACAGGCCAAAGTTCTGGAAAAGTAGAACCGATGATCTACTACGCAACGGGGATGGGCTTGATAGAGTCAAGAAAGAAGGGAAATGAGTGGCAGCTCACATTAACGGATTTAGGTAATGTGGTATTGAGAGAGGATCCCTTTTTAAGTGAAAGAGTGAGTTTATGGTTACTACACTTAATGCTCTGTCGCCCACTTGCCGAAGACTCCTCTAAACAGGTTGGCGTGGTCCCTCCTTGGTACAACCTCTTTATAGAGGGTGTTACCAGGATGGGAGCAAGTTTCAGTGCAGAGGATTATCTGGCGTTTATGAGAGAATGCTTTGGAGACTCATCCAACCGCAAGGGCATGGTTAACCTGATTCTTAAAAGCTATATAGAAGACAGTTGTCTGGGTTTAACTCGTGCTCTTAGGGTCAGCTTGTCTGGAAATGAAGAGATATACGCCAGAAACCCCGCCCCAAAAGACATTGAGTTCTATCCCGCTTATACAGCATATCTGATATTGCTCTGGGAGCAGTTATATCCTGAGCGAGAGCAGCTTCAGCTCGATGAGTTTTTTCAAAGAGCAGGGGTTTTGATTGCACTTAATTGGTCACAAAACGATGCTAAAACTTGGCTGGACTGGGCAGCCGATCACGGCATTTTACAACTAGACAGACAGACAGGTCAGACGTTGGCGTTAAGAACTGCCAGCTTAACGGTGGTATTAGCAAGCATTTACAGTGAGTTGGTTTAGCGGCGCAAGGAGTAAATCGTGAAAATTGGAAGCATAGTTACTTTTGATGATGAACTCTTCTTTGACGGAGCGGTTCAGCTAAGTTGGTTTGAGAGAAGAAAGGAGCAAGCTCAACGGGCCGCGCAATCTTTTGTCTTTCATGGCCCTCGCTACCATGGTGCTAACGATGCCGCCACCGATGGTGTGGATAGCAGTTATCAACTCAAGGACACTGCAAGCTTTACTCGGGAGTTAATTGGTTCATTATTAAGCGGTGAAAGGGGGCAAGACACCAATCCATATTGGCTAGTCGTTGCCGGATATGGCTCGGGAAAATCACATTTAGCCCTGACGTGCTCTACTCTGCTATCAGCGCCCCAAAGTGAAGCTGCATCATCCATAGCGCAACATATTATTCAGGCCGATGCAGAGATAGGAAACAAAATTTCAGAGGACCTGGCGCTGTTAAAAAAGCCAGCACTAGTTCTTCCTCTCGATGGAATGTCAGGCTTTCATTTGGGGAATGCGTTAAGCAAAGCCGTTTTCAGCCAATTCAAGCTCTTAGACATTGATCCAACGCCGATACGTAACCTCTCCCCCAGGTTTAAAACGGCCGCGCAGTTCGTTGAAAGAAATTACTTAGTCCGCCAGGAAGAGTTTAACGATGTCCTTTCTGGCCTGACTCAAGATGAAATTATTCAGAAATTGAATGAAAACGATGAGAGCGTTTACGAAGGTGTTGATAGGGTTTATGAGGAGGCTAACGGCCATTCTATTCCGGTAGAAGGTCAGGAGTCAGCTCAGGACCTCATCGATACTCTGTGCAACTATTATTGCAGTGATGATGGGCCGTTTTCCCACGTCATTATTATGTTCGATGAATTCGGGCGCTATCTTGAGTATGCAGCTGATAAGCCACACCTAGCTGGTGACGCAGCGTTACAGCAAATTTTTCAAGGCATTCAGGATAATAGTGAAAAAGTTCGTTTTATCGGCTTTATTCAATATGAACTAAAGACTTATCTCAAGAGGTTTAGTGGCAATGGTTTGAGACAGTTGCAGCGTTACATCACACGATTTGATGCGGCTGAAAAATGGTATCTCTCTTCAAATCTCGAAACCATTTTCGCCCATATGATCAAAAAAGATGAGACGTTAATCGATGAACTATGGTTGAAGACTAACGCCGAAGTGGTTTATCAGCAGGCACACATTCGCCTGTCGAGTTGTTTGCCAGGGTTCTCCCGGTACCCTGTATGGCAAGATGGAAGACGTTTTAACGAAGTAATTGGTAGAGGCTGCTGGCCTTTACATCCTCTAGCGGTTTGGTTTCTAACGCGGCAAAAAGATGTTGTTCAGTCACGTTCGGCATTAACATTTATCAAAGCTATTGTAAGTCGCGTATCAGATGATGAGGCTGCACACGAGGGTAGGATACAGCAAGTAAGCGTTGCTGAGCTGTTATTGCAGAACATGTTATCTGAACTTGTGGCTGCTGAGCGTGATGCCGGAGGCACGGTTGCTGAGACACTACAAACATTGCTAGAAAAGTTTGGCGGACACTTAGATCAAACTCTTCAGTTAATTCTTGCTGGTACTGCGGCCTTAGAAAAAATGCGTATTGGCCGCCAAGCTCGAGAAAATGCGGAGGCCCTGATTTGTGAGGCCACATCATTAGATAGCCTGGTCGTAAAAGATGGATTAAAGAGCCTATCTGAATTAGGTGCGCTTGAGTGGAATAGTGACTTAGGGCAATTTGAGCTGTTAACTGACGGAGCAAGCAGAGCCCAATTCCAACAATGGCTGAGGAAACTTCAGCAGGATGTCAAAATAGGTGATATCTATAACTTATTTATGCGTTATGGCGCAAAAGAACAACCCCTTGCAGACATCGTCACAGATTTTGGGGCACTAAATCAAATTTCGACACCAGACTGGCGATTTGAATCATTACTGGCTCACCCTGGTAACATCTCAACCTGTATAAAGCAGGCCTTCAAAAACTGGTCAGAGGCATATTTACCAACAGATGCCAAAGGCAAAGTCATTTATTTCTACATTGGCAATGAAGACAATAGCAACGACTTGCAAAGCCAAATGCATGCTATGTTCGCCGAAGAATTGCAAAAGTGGGGGGTAACTAAAGCGCCGATTTGGGTGATTGGTATACGCGACAACCAATCATTAATTGGGACGAACCTGACAAAGCTACACCTGTTCGAAGAACAAGTCAGTGCTAGTGATCAAGAGAGGTTTCGTCGCTTTATCCCAGAAGAGGTTGAGCGAAGCAAAGAGGCACTTGAGACTGCGCTAAAAACTGCTTTGAAAGAGCGCCTGTACTGGGTTCCAGGGATAACGACTCTTACGGAGCAGAGACAAAAGCGGGTTGGTAGCGAAATATTCTCTACTATTTATACGCATCCAATCCCCTTTCCTTTTGATGGTTTTGCGACAAAAAATGGAACTGCCAAAGCTGATTGTGCGCAGCTAATGAGAGGTCTCGTTGCGCGTCAGGTTGACGGTAGTTGGGTCCAGTCTCAAAGGAAATCATTACATAATCGCGTGGACTCTCTGCTGGCAAAAACCTGGGGCAGCCTTCTTCCCTCCGGAGCGCTCGTCGCTCCTCGAGAGCCCAATACGAAAAGTATTTTCGATACGTTGGTTGAAGAGCATAAGAGCAAGACAGACTTAACGCTTGAGTCCAGTTACAAATGGTTGATATCTCCGCCGTACGGTATGTCGGCAGCTTCGGCAGGCATACTGATTTCCTTGCTAATCTCTCTTGATGTGCCACCTAGGCGGTTAGAGTATAACGGTGAGCTTCAATCGTCAGAAGACTGGCTGAAACTGGCTTTTCAAGGCAGGTCAAATGACTTGCAAGTCGATGTGTTGGCCAAGACAACGCTCCATTTCTTGTCTGAAAATGGCGAAACAAGGTGGCGTGCACTTTTACAAAAATGGGAGTCCGCGCAGGCATATGATGAAAAGCTAAAAGTCGCAGATGAAGCTAAATCTTTGTACAAAGCCGACCCTATTCCTGAAACTCTTGAAGGGCTCTATAGATATCATCTTGATGAGAGCGAAAAGGTCAAGGAACTCCTTCTAGCCAAGACGGATTTTCTGAAAAATGTCGAGCGCAGTCTCGCGAACGCTGAGCGCACCGGAAGTGTAGAGGGTGCCTTAAAAGCTGCGAAAAAAGTATTATTTACGCGTGATGAGTTAGTTGGCAATGGTTTATGGCCTGAAAGTCTGATTACAGAGGCAGATAATTTATTAAACTTCGTGCATGAGCTTATCTCAAGTAATCTGAGAGAATGGATCCTTCGTCAGGTTTGTCAAAGTGTTGTAAATCTCGCGGATTTCCGTGCTAAGACGGAGTCGTACATTAATACAATAAAAAAACTGGGTTATGAGAAGGAGTCTAAAGCGCTTCATGCTCAAATGACCAGTTCGATAAATCGAGTTGAAAAGCTCCAAAGCTACCAATTAACACTCGCAGAGTGCGAAGATTACCCAAGACAGCCCGCTCCAACAGGTACAACACCAGTAAAAGAATTAAGGGACCAGGTTGCTCGTGGCGAAGAGCTTATTAAAGCGATCACATCAGCAAAAAACGTTCTGACAAGTGAAGAGATTAGTGCTTACGTTACAGCAATTAAAGCAAGACAAGACACGCTGAAGAAGGCAGATAAAGAGAGACGTGAGGAGCTAGGGTTGCTATATGAAACACCTAAAAGTGAACAAGCTCTCGCAGAGTTGCTTTCTAGAGCCCGCGTGTTGCATCAGTGCTTTCTCGGTACGCGTGACGAGACAGATATTAGTGAAGTCATATATCAACTAGAGCACATAATAAATGACATAACTTTGTGGCCCTCTAGTGAGATGAGTGCCGACAGGTTAGAAGCTTTACTTTTAGCACAAATACAGCAACAAGAGGCCATATTTTCAAAAACATTGGAAGAGCAGGATCTAGAGCCGGCATGGCCTGATAATATCTATGAAATACTAGCCCATGAGCGTATTAACAATCTCGTAAAGCAGTCAAACAACTGGGTGCTATCAAGGACTACTAACATTTCTGAGATTAATCAGCTTAGTAAGCTGCAATGTGTTGAGCTAAAACGTGAACTTGAAGCAGCTCCAGGCTTTTTGACAGAGCACGATCGTAAAACGGTAGCAGATTTACTAAGTGAACTAGATGGTAGGTTAGACGCTATAGAGCGTGATGAAAATTTTCAAAACAATCATAATTGGCTCAGCCAATTTCCATCTTCTGAGAGAATTGCAAACCTTAATCAGGCGGAAACTAATAAGTGGCTTCAGCGTGCTGAGGCCGTGCCCTCGAGCATGGATGAAAGTGGTTGGGAGAAAATAGATAAAATCCAAAAAGAGCTGAAGTCTCGATTAGACAATTTATCGGCAGAAGACATTATTCAAAGAATAATACAGTTACCAGAGAGACAACAAAGGGAAGTATTGGAGCTATTACTTAAAGAGTTAAACCCCATATCTTGAAGTATGTACTTTTATACAGTTTTTTTTATTACACTTTATAAAAAGCACTATTCAATATAAAATTATAATTGGACAAACTCTCCAGAGGTTATAACGAATGGAACCTAAGTTTTCAGGGCATGAGACTTTTCCGCTTAGATATGGGTGGTTATTTAAATCCGCAAACTTGTTGAATATCAAAGGGAATTTGAGTACCTCGAGTGCTAAAGATGTACAAGAAGCTATTGTCGAACTCGGCGTGGGTAAAAACATGGTGAGTGCTATTCGATACTGGAGTGAAGCTTGCTCTATAGTTAAAACACTGAAAAATGATGCTTCTCAATCGTTAACAGATATCGGAAGATATCTATTTCTTGCTTCGAATGATGAACTTACTACAGGAAAAGTGGGAGTTGCGAATGATCCGTTTCTAGAGCGCATTGGAAGTATATGGCTGATACATTTCTTACTAAACTTTGATGAGGATGTTCTCACCTCTTATCGCTATTTCTTTAATCTATCATCAATGCAAAATTTTGAAAAAGCTAAGTTGGTTTACGACATTGATAGAGAAATCAAAGTCTTGTGTGATAAGGAAGTGAAGGAAGGTACTATTAAAAAAGATGTCGACTGTTTCCTTCATACTTACTCAAGTAAGCCATTATCTAAAGGTAAAAAGAATGTTTCTATAGGTGAAGACCATTTTGCTTCACCTCTAATAGAGTTAGGCCTTATCCGCGATTTAGGCAAGAGCAACTATTCATCTATTTTAGATGAGCGGCCAAGCCTGCCTACCGAAATTTTCTCATATGCTTTATTACGCTTTGTTTCTGAAATCAAAGCATCTGAAACAGCTGGTTTTGACGCATTGTTATCAGATCAGTGTTCTCCCGGTAAGATTTTTAGGCTTTCAGAAAGGGGCTTAGGCGTACAGTTAGACAATGCGGTAAAGCAATATCCTAATTTGTTCGAAGAAACAGATACGCAGGGAATGCGACAGGTGAGGGTTTTGAAAACGTTCAATGAAAAAGAAACCTTCCAATTTATCTTGGACGATTATTATAGAGGCTCGAAGTGATAACGATAAAGCAAAATTATAAAAGCTCTACAAGGATTGATGGCTTAGTAGATTCAAAGCAATTTATAGACAATATTGTTTTGCATGGTACAGCGCTGAGTACGTTGGAAACGTTAGGAAAAGAAGTAAAGAATACTAATCAGCGTTGCTTCACCCTTACCGGAACATATGGAACGGGTAAGTCTACGTTTGCTCTATTTATGTCGCTACTATTGTCTGCAGATAAAAAAGTGAGAAGTTTAGCCAGCAAAAAGTTGTTAGCGACAAGTGCTGATAGCACTTTTAGTAAAGACTTTAAGGTAAAAAAAGGTTGGAAAGTTGTAAAGCATGTATGCGGCTTAGGCGCTCCTGCAGAAGGCTTAGCAAATAGCGTTTTAAGTGCCCTACAAGGTAACATGGCACCGTCTAGCGAAGACGATCACTTCTATGTCGAGCTTATTAAATCTGCACTAAACTCGCACGATGAGGGCGCTGATGGTGTTTTGATTTTACTAGATGAGATGGGTAAAGCCCTAGATTATCAATCTCGAGAAAACAAAGACCTGCACTTTTTTCAAGAACTATCTGATGCTATCGAGAAAAGCAAAAAGCCAGTGGTCCTAATAGGTTTTCTTCATCAGTCATTTGCGGAATATGCACGCTCTATGACATCTCACATTCAGCGTGAGTGGGGGAAAGTACAAGGTCGCTATAGAGATATTGCTTATTCGCCTTCAATTGATGAATCGCTAATACTCATCGGTGAAACAGTAAAGGCAGATGATGGCCTAAAGCAAAAAATAGTTAACAAGTACGCCCATTTGGTTGATGTTGTAGCCAATTATTTGGGACAAGAGAAAAATATAACTAGTTCGTTAAAAAATGCGTTACCTATAGATCCTGTGGTTAGTTTATTACTAGGGCCTATATCTAAACGCTCATTTTCACAAAATGAGCGAAGCCTTTTTGGTTTCTTAGCTTCCAGTGAAAAGCTTAGTTTTAATCAGTTTATTACTACTTTTTACGCTGATGATGAATCAGCAGACGCCCTCAAACTTTATAACGCCAACCTTTTTTGGCAGTACCTGACCACAAATTTAGATCACATTATTTCATCTAGCCGAGATGGCAAAATATGGCTGGAAGCCAAAGATGCACTATATAGAGCTGCGTTAGATGGTGAAGAGCTTCACGAAGCGATAACTAAAACGGTCGCGTTAATAACGATGTTTGGTTATCAACATCAACTGTTCGCGTCGAGAGAGTTTTTAATTAGCTACTTCGAGCAGCTCGGCTACGAAGCTAAAAATGTAACTACTGCACTAGAAGAACTAGAAAGCTGGAAGGTTCTAATATATCGCGACTCACATCAGGCACTGACTATATTTCAAGGCAGCGATATTGACGTTAATGAACTTGTTACTTCGACAGTGGATGCCATCAAAGATGGTGTCGATTGGGTTTCGGAAGTTAGCTCAACTAAACACATATTAGCTTCGGCGCATTATCATCGAAAGGGCACGCTTAGATGGGCTGATGTCCAATTAGTTAATGAGCGTAGCGTGAATTTGATAGCTTCAAAGACTAGAAGTGCCTCGGAGAATAATGCGTTTGTAAACTTCTATGTTCCTACCTCAAAGTCTGCATTAGAACTTCTCAAAACGGTAGCTGCTGAACAGCCGCGAGTAATTTTTAGCGAAACCATCGCCTCAGAAAGTTTAAGGACGCTCGCAATCGAGCAAATTGCATTAAGAAATATAAGAGAGACCAATAAAACTTTAGTGCATGACAAAATTGCGAGAGAAGAGGTGGAGAGTAGGCTTCAAGCAAATGAGCGAGCTTTAGAAAACGAGTTAGATGCTTTGTTTGATAAGTCAGAGTGGCGCTATGAAGGGCGCAAATATTCTGATGTAAATCTAAGCACGACCGTTTCTGCCTTCGCTGATGAAATCTATAGTGAATCACCTGTAATCATTAACGAGCTAGTCAATAGAAATAAGCCTTCAGGTAGTGCAAACGCCGCAATTAAAAAGCTTGTATTGGCAATGGCCGAGAACTATGACGAAGAATTACTTGGTTTTCCAAGCGATACTTTTCCAGCTGAAAAAGGGCTCTACTTTTCTTGCTTAGCAAACTTTGGAATTCATGGCGCAATCGAGAATGGCTGGGGTTATCCAACTGAGATTGAAAATAGTGACGTAAATAACCTGTTTCGAAAAACTCACGAAACGCTAATAGCTGATACCAACGCTCCTGTCTGGCTGTCGGAAATAGACGATTATTGGGCTGCTGCGCCTTATGGTCTAACCAAAGGAATACGTTCCATTTGGCTAATGGCTTTTGTCATGAAGCACATGAAAAACTATGCGTTTTACGATAAAAATGAGGCTACCGGTGAAATTATTTTTATTACGCAACCTGATGATGAATTTGCTTTAAAACTTATTCAGAAACCACAGAACGTAGCAGTTCAGGCCATACACATAGACCAAGAAAAAACCGCTTACCTCAATAAGGTCGCGGAAGCATTAGATAGCGTAACTAATTCCGGACACGACTATTCTAAGGATGTTACGCCATTAAACATAGCAGAAGGGCTGGTAACTTTTTATTCTTCTTTATCAAGCTACACAGTTGCTACAAAAAACGTAACTAAAAAGGCTAGGAAGTTTTTAGAAATTACTAAAAAAGCGTCTGACCCTAATGCTTACTTATTTAAGGCCTTACCTGAATTACTAGAAACCGACGTAGATAGTATTTCTGTACAAGATGTTGAAGATATCTTGCGTACGCTTAAGAACGCACATGATGAGTTGCTCAGTAACTTCAAAAAAACCATTGAAAAAGCGCTAGGAACTGGTTTGATTGAAAAAAGTACATGCACTGCGGTAATTGATTTTACTGATGACCATAAACTGAAATCGTTCGCGCAACGCTTAAGCGAGAGAAAAGAAAGCGACGACCGGTGGGTTTCAAACTTGATATCGTTGCTATCATCTAAATCGGAAAGGAACTGGGATGACCTTGCAATTAAACGTGCACAAGTAGCACTTCCAGAGCTAGTTGAGAAATATAAGATAGCAGCTCATCGTGCAAAATTTAGTGGTTTTGACTTCGCTGAGATTGAAAAAGAATTCAATGAACAGATAAAAGGAGTTACAAGTTCACTTAAAGGGCTGGAAATCGAGAAGAAGAAGACGTTGTTAGTTGCCCTACTTGATGAGTTAGAAAATGGAGCTGTAAAAAGTTGAGTTCGCAAAAAACGTTACACGTACTAGGTCTCTCCGGAGGTAAGGATAGTGCTGCACTCGCGATGTATATGCGTGACAATTATCCTGAGCTAGATATTCACTATTACTTTACAGATACTGGCAAGGAGCTGCCTGAAGTAAATGTTTTTATCGATAAACTTCGCGGTTACCTAGGTAAAGAAATAATCGATCCTTACGAAGAAGTATTTACGTCCAATCGTAAAAAGAAGGACTTCGATTATCACCTAGAGCAACATAAAAATTACCTGCCTTCTCCCCAAGCACGCTGGTGTACCATTCAAATGAAGTTAGTGCCATTCGAACAGTGGGTAAAGAAAAAAATCGAGGAAGAAGGCTACACTGAAATAGTATCTTACGTGGGTATCAGAGCTGATGAACCGGCCCGGGATGGGTTTCTGACCAATAACGTTACCGAAGAGTATATTACTATAAAGATGCCTTTCAGAGAGGATGGCTTAAATCGCCAAGATATTCTGAATATTTTGCAGCAGGCAGATTTATACAGTGATGATGAAGAGGTACAAGCTTTTAGAGAGTTAAAGCTTGGCTGTAATGGTATTGAGCAAAAGCTACCAGAAGAGCTGTTAGAACAACATTTTGAACAGCGATTGAAAGTGATAAAAGCAGACGAAAGTCATCCTTATTTCAGATCAAACATAAATGTCCAGACGTTGGCTAAAGTCGTTAGTGCCATGGACCAAGGTAAGCCCGGCTATTATGGGTGGAGATCGCGAAGCGGTTGCACTTTCTGTTTCTATCAGCAAAAAATAGAGTGGCTTCGCCTGATGGAAATTTATCCTGATGCATATGAAGAAGCTAAGCAATATGAAAAAGCCGCGGAAGATCAGCGACCTGATGGAACGTTTTACTGGTTAGGTAAAGGTACCCCTCTTTCAGTTCTTGAAGATGAAGAACGAAAGCAGATGATCCTAGAAAACCATAAAAAGCGTTACGACCGCTTCATTAAAAAGCAAGAGCGACAACGTTCTAGGAATCCGTTACAAAAAATAATCTACTTCTCTGATGTAGACGTGATGGATGAAATCTACGATCAAGCAGAAGGCGGCGGCGCTTGTGTTACTTGTTATAAATAAACTACGCACCTTCAATAAAAGTTTGTAATTTCGAAACTAAAGTGCTGATGTCGTGTTTTGTTGTATTGAAATCAAAGCTGAGTCGAATTGTTCGCTCAGCTTTTTCTCTATCTAGGCCTATAGCTTTCAATACGTGTGAAGCCTCGATCTCTTTTGAGGAACATGCTGATCCTTGGGCTAACGAGAAGTCTTCGCTGTGAGCCAGTAAAAACGTAATTACATCAACTTCCGGCAATGTGAGTGAAACAATGTGAGGTAGTTTGTTTTCACCATTGATAGTGTATTTGATGCTTTTGCTTTTTAATTCACGCTCTAGATGTGCGTTGATTTGGGCAAAATCTGCGCTAACGTAATATTTTGGAAAAATGGTGCATGCTTCCCCTAAACCAGAAACTAAAGGGGTTGCAACAGTTCCACCTCTTATCCCTATCTCTTGCCCTGCGCCATGAATGACGGGCAGAACATCGATATCACGGGCATCTCTAATATAAAGTGCCCCTATACCTTTAATTCCCCCAATTTTATGGGCGGACAGAGACAGGAGATCAATATTCATGTCATCGACATCGATTTCTGTTTTGCCAAAGCTTTGCGCTGCATCTGTATGAAACAAGGTTCCGTTTTGAAAGCATAGCTCACCTATTTCACTAATAGGGTTTAGAGTTCCGAGTTCATTATTAACATGCATGATACTGACGAGCGCGGTGTCACCTCGGAGCGCGGTTTTAACTGTATCTACTGAAATTTTCCCCGTAGAGTCTGGCGACAAGTACGTTACTTCATAGCCGCAAGACTCTAAGTAGCTACATATACTCAGAATACATTTATGCTCTATTTTACTCGTAATAATATGTTTTTTATTCTTAGCTAAATCGCAATTTAACAGGCCTTTTAACGCTAAGTTGTTTGATTCAGTTGCACCGCTAGTAAAGATGATTTCACTTGGGGTTGCCCCAATCATTTCAGCTATTTGCTCGCGCACTTTTTCTATTCCATCAGCTGCCATAACTCCTGCAGCATGGTCTGAAGATGGGTTTGCGTAATGCGAGGTAATGGTACCAATGACTTTCTCTTTCACTTCATCAAGTACGGGAAAAGAGCCTGCTGAATCGAAATAAATCATTGCTATTGACCTTGGGTTGGTTTGGGAGTCAGACGAATTCGTTTTTGTTTTCTAGCACCGGAGCGCTATGTTCATTCAAGTGATAGTCAAAGAAATCAACATCTTGATCAGCCATTTTGATTTTAACTCGCTCTTTCAAAGTAGGAGCGTTACTTTCCTCAAAATTGTCATAACCAAGTAGTGTAAGTTTACCTGAATTTATATGGATTTTAATTAGCTGTATGTCTTCTAGTTCACCATAAAGTTGCAATGCTGAGCTTACATAAACTCTCAATAGTGGGGAAAGTAAGTCTAAGTATTGCTTATGGAAAGTTAGGGAATGTGGTTTTTCGAACTCTTCTGCCAATACGCTTTTAGGCAAGGTTTTGTGGGCCTCTAAGCATTCGGCCTCAATCATCTCTACATCTGCTATTTGAAAGAGAAGTTCTTTCGCTAACCTTTGGGCGTTTTTGTTAGTGTCGAAGAAAGCTTTTATGTCACGTTTGGTTTGCTCTGGTTGATATTTGTATGGCTTTCTTTGTCCAAAATGGCCTACAGCGAAGTAAACTAGCAAGTCTTCCGTTCGCATTTGCTGCGCAATAGCAAAGTCATCATTGCCATAAAAGTTTAGGCACAGCCTAAACGCTTTTTTCATGGTACCAACTAGTTCTATTAACTCGTCAGCTTTAATAAACTCGTCTTTCGCTGGAGCCCGCCCTAACAACAAACATGTTTTCCAGTATTCTTCGAAAAGCTCGCTGTGCTTGGTAAATAGAAGCTGTGTATTGGCTTCTTTGATATCAATAGGTTTAGACTTCTGTTCCCAAGTTCGCGTTCGCTTATGTCGGTTCTGAAGATAATCTTGTTCTAAGTATTTATCTTTGAAAACGAAATATATGCCAGGGGCTACTGCAATGGCTGACTCATCTAAGCTCAGCTCAATGAACATTTTTAGTTCGCTTTGCGTGAAGTACTTCTGAAAGGTATTTCGACTAGTGATAATGCCATCTTTGTATGGTGTAAACTTAGCGAGATAGTTTTCGTTCGCGAGCATGGCCGAGATAACAAGCAGCTTATCGGTAAGGGCCCATGCGCCTTGGATAGCTTCCATGCGCTCGTTTCTTTCTTCTATAACATTAATTACGAAACCAATGTTAACCAAGTCAGCGTTTACTTTGTCTGCGTCTGGTAGAAAATTCGGGTCCCATCCAAGGGCGTCAAGCCCATGCGCTTCAAGCTCTCGAAGATCATCGCCTCTGCCACAACCATAATCAAAAATTGAGTACTGACCTTCTAAAAAACCGTGCTTTGCCAATACCTTCATCGGTGCGGAGAGTTCGTATCGAACTATTGCTGTTTTATCGCGCTCTATTTTTTTCTTATCGTTGTCTAGCAGTAAAGCAGAGTTTCGAAACAAGCGCCCATCAACCAGTTCATACCCATGGGTATTTATCAGTGCTTGCCAAGATGCTTTAAACCCAATGTGACGCGAGTTTTCATAAAGGCCTGCTTGTTCACCTTCTTCGGTGATTTGTTTGAATTCTTCAAACTGAGGGTGGTCTGGCAAAACCATGGTTTCTTTACGATGAAGAATAGGCGGGTTATCGTAGTTAGAATAGTCTGTTACTTTGTGCGTAAGCTTTTGCAGGTCTACCGTTACACTCTGCTTTAACGCGGGGTAAGATTCTTCTTCGAAGGTAGGATAGTGCAGTAGGCTTAATGAAAACTGTTTCCTAGACAACTTTATTAAATTCCACTGCTCCCTTGGAATCTTAAGCGCCTTACCAATAGCCAATATAACATTTCGTAGTTTGTCGGGAAGTTGCGGCAATGTACTGTCATGAACATAAATGGCGTCGGGAAGCTTCTTCCCAATTTTCAATTCACCAACTAATGTTTTAAATAAAGCTGCGTCCACTATAAATCCTCTGCCAGTATTACCGCTTGATCACCAAATGCCTTTTTGCCCGGGTAACGTCTACCATTTTCGCTTTCGCTCATAATCTGTAGGTGTTTAAGCGGGTCGGTTAAATGAATACTGACATGAAGTGGCCTGTTATTACCATAGTAGTAAATTCGGTCGTAATTAAGCTTTTGCGTAATGAAACGAACGATATCGGAAGTTGGCATTCCTTCCACAAAGAAATCACACGCTGCGCCACCCCGGCTACATATTTGGGTATCAGCACTATTGGTTTCGTATGATGAATGCTGGTCGAGTGTAGGCGCGGTGCCGCTAGGTGATGCTTTCTGTATAAATTTTTTGAGAGAGAAAGAAGTGAAGCCGTAAGTGATTATTGGTTTTCCCAAGGTGCGGTTGATAGGTAGAAGTACTTCACCGACCAATTCTTCTAGTGCGAGTAACGAGCTATCAATAATAGGTTCATTAGATTGTAAAAAGTCGTGCTTGCTTTTGTACCAGTTTAATAAGCTTTGACCTAGTGGATGATCAAGTATTGAATAGCCAGCAGGTAAAGAGTAGAAGAATGCTCGACCGCGTTTCTCATAGGCAATGCCACCTCGTTCGCGTAGGTGCATTAGCTCGCAGTCGCTGATGTTCAATGCTTGTGCAGTTTCTTGGCTATTCAATTTGTGCATACGATCCATCATATTTCATTTTAAGACTCTTGGGTATATGACAAAACAATAATTAACTCTAAACATTATTTCCATAATCACTTTAAGGTTGACTTTGTTTTATTTTAACTTAACCTGTGTATGATTTTTAAAGTAATGTTGAGATTTGGAATGGAAAAGCATCAAAATTTAAACGAGCAAGCTTTCACGATGGTTGCAAAGTCATTATTAACTTACTTCACCTATTGCCTAAATGAATACTCTGGATACGAAACTCCTCGTATTGACTATGAAGCTGTTGGAAATGAACAATTTCTTGATATGTTAGAGCGGTTGTACCGATGTGGGATTAATGGGCAGGTTATTGAGGGGGATCTTGCCCCCAATGACTTAGATGACATTGAGAAGTTTGCGAAGCTAGAGAGTGTCATAGATGTTCTTACACAAAATGGCACTTGCGCCACTCTATTCCATGCCTTATCAGGGCGGCTAAAACTATGCCTACACGAAGGAATTCCAATCGAAGATATTTACGATACAACGTTTCATATCAGCCATGAAAATGCGCTTTCTGTTAGAGAACTAGTTGCTCTTTCGAACACTAGTGAAGGTTCTGTACGAAATGAGCTGTCTAAGATGCCAGCCAGTGCTTTTAGTAAAGAAGCCACAGGTAAGCAATTATTGAAAATTGAAGAAGCATCTGAATGGCTGAAGTCGCGCAAAGAATATAAGCCAACTAAAAATTTGTCAGGGATGACGGGATTAGAAAAAGAGTATGTTAATGTTCCGGTTGCCTCAGACGGCACTTATTTTTCTTATACTTGTGCTTATAAAAGAGGCGGTTATACCGTTGGTGAAAAAGGCGATGAAATTAAAGTTGAGTCTTTTGATGAGGCCCTGGACTATTTAATAAACATGCCGCACGCAAAATGGCGTAGGCCTAATGCGGCTGGAAATTATGGCATTGTCAGTGCTGTTGAATGGAAGCGAATACCGAGAATTGAATTGAATAAAGTGTTGTAGATTTTTGTACGTGGTTGAGCGCAATGAAGCGCTCAACTAATTTCAAACGAAAAAGTTGTCTTAAGGAAAAGCTACTTAACTTCCAAGTATCTGTAGGTTTTGTATTCACTATTACAGAATAAGTCTACGTGTGAGTCGGCTATCACATTACCATCACCATATAGGCCCCATGATTTGAAGCCGGTGTAACCACCGAAGCTATTTTTGGCATTCACATCAAAACACACATATTGGATAGCGCCTTCTAAGAGTTCAGGATTTTGTTTAACTGAGTCTGTAGTAATTTCAGCTATGCGAATATTTCTATACTCCGCTGAGCTTGGGTCTTTAAGCACATAGGTCATTAACTCTTTTGTCTTTGAAATAATTTCGCTGTCGTCCATATTGTAAAAAACGTTATGGATAGGAGAAGTGAGATGTTTTGGTGTAGCAATACAGCCCGCTAAAAGAATAAGAGAAGAAACGCCTAGCGGTAGCTTAAAAAAAGAGCTGATTTTCAATTAGATACTCCACAGATTGAACGTGACAAAAATGGGCGCGGAGAGTATCAGTATTTAATTGTATTGACTAGTAATTCAAGGCTAGGTTTATGCACTAGTCCTCACAATTTATTCAGCTACTTTCTTCATCTTGCCATTATCTGGATGCACCCTTGCAATGCGCGTTTGTAAATAGCAATAATTATCATTTAAATTAGCTTTAATTTATCTTATACTCCCCCGCCGTAAAGTTCTTAACCCTTCATAACCAAATAACAGAGAAAACCATGAAATTAAGCAGTTTATTTGCACTAACGCCTATCGCGTTTGCTTTGTCGGTAAATGCGCAAACAACTCAAAGCGATACAGTAGAAGTTAAAGAAGCAGACGTAGAAAAAATTCGTATTGTAGGTGTTCGCCAAAACCGTGTTAGCCGCGGTGCAACTGGCTTAACCATGGAAATCAGTGAAACGCCTCAGTCTATCAGTATTCTTTCTGAAGACCTTATGCAGTCGTTCGGTGCGTTCAACATTAACGACGCACTAAAGCTAGCACCAGGTATTAACGTAGAGGAGTGGGAAACTAACCGTACTAACTACACCGCACGTGGTTTTGAAATTAAAAACACCCAAATTGATGGTGTAGGCCTGCCTAACGACTGGGGTATTGTTACCGGTTCGGTTGAAGCTTACGGCTACGAAGAAATTGAAGTTATTCGTGGTGCGAACGGCCTGCTTACTGGTGTAGGTAACGCGTCAGGCACCATCAACTATGTGCGCAAGCGTCCTACTAACGAAGAAGGCGGCGAAGTGGGTGCAAGCATTGGCTCTTACAACTTCAAGCGCGTTCAAGGCGATTACTCTATGCTGCTTACAGAAGACGGCAGCTGGGCGGCGCGTGTAGTAGGTAGCTTTGAAGATAAAGAGTCTCACCTAGATGGTTTAGAAAACGATCGCGGCTTTGTATACGGCGTTATTGATGGTCAGCTAACTGATAACGCTACGATAACCTTCGGTTTGTCATACCAAGATGCCAATACCGACGGCAACACGTGGGGCGGGCTAGTATTCAACTATACCGACGGTACGCAAGCTGAGTGGGATATTAATGACACCACTACGCAAGAATGGACCAAGTGGGATACTGAAACCACTAACGCCTTTGTTGAGCTAGACTATGAGTTCGACAACGATTGGCAATTGCTACTTAGCTATAACTTCCGTGGCTACGAAGATGAAAGTAAGCTGTTTTATGCTTACGGTGCCATTGATAAAGAGACTGGCCTTGGCTTAGTTGGCTGGCCAGGTCGTTACGATTCTGAAATTGACTCTCACCTGTTAGAAGGCCGTGTATTCGGTGATTTCGAGCTGTTTGGTCGCAGCCATGAAGTTAACTTTGGTGTAAGTCACGCTACTAGCGACGACGTGTCTTTTGTTCATGCGTTTGACTACGCTACTACTCCTGCATACGGCCCAACACCTGCATTCCCGTACGGTTTGGATGCGATTGCTGAGCCAGAGTGGTTAGGTGTGTCTGAGTACTCAAATATTGAGCAAACACTAACGCGTTACTTCGGCTCTGCTCGATTCAGCGTAACAGACGCAATGCACATCATTGCTGGTTTTAACGCGATCGACTTCGAGCGTACGGGCCAAAACGCAGGCGCGGTTATCGATAACTCAGAAAGCGAAGCCAGCCCTTATGTTGGTGCGACTTACGCGGTAACAGAAGATGTTAATGCTTACGTGAGCTACTCTGACGTGTACCAGCCACAAGAACAGTATGACGTAAACGGCCAATACCTTGACCCAACTAAAGGTAAGAACTTTGAAGCGGGCTTCAAGGCACAGTGGTTCGACGACAGACTACTAACAACATTCGCTTATTTCACCGCTGAACAAGATAACTTGGCAGCGTATGCAGGTACTAACCCTGAAACTCTTCAGTACTACTACAAAGGCGTATCGGTAGAGTCTGACGGTTTTGAAATTGAGCTAGCGGGTCAGTTAACTGATGATCTGCGCATTAACGCGTCTTACACCAACATTGATGTAGAAGACGAGCAAGGTAACGACGCTAACCTATGGGCACCACGTGATGTAGTGACGTTCCAACTAGGTTACACCGTACCGCAAGCGCCAGAAATTGAAGTAGGTTTTGGCGGTAGATGGCAGTCTGAAATCAGCAACGTTGACTACAATGTTAAGCAGGGCGCTTACTTCTTAGGCAATGTTTATGCTTCACATGCGTTTACAGAAGATTTCACCGTTCGCATGAACATCAACAATATCTTCGACAAGAAGTACATTAACAGCCTACATACGGTTGGTTACTACGGTGCGGGAATCAACGCTCAGTTGAGTGCATCATATACGTTCTAATATGAACCAAAACATGAATGACAAAAATGCGGCTTAGGCCGCATTTTTTGTTTGTGATCCATCATTAATGAAACAGTTTGCTTAGACTCTTAATTTAAATTTTTATTAATTGATTAAAATTAGACCAGTTGCTATTGTTTTAAAACGTTCAGAAGATGGAGTTTCAAATGAATAAACACTTAAACAAAGTGTTCCCAAATACCGTTAAGTTGACAGTACTAACGTTAGGTACTTTTCTTGGCGGCCACCTCGCCGCACATACCGATAAACAAAACTACGAAACAATTGACGTAGTGGGTGAGAAAACTTCTCCTCAACTGAAACGCGCATTCGACAAGCAACGTTTCGAGTTCCTAGAGTTGTATAACAGCATTAATGAGGTCGCAAAGTTCGACGTAATCTGTAAATACCACAAGCCAATTGGAAGCCAAATTGCCCGTAAAAGTTGCGAACCGCGTTATGTGAAAGACTTTCGTTCAATGATGATGCAAGTCTCGTCTACTGGCCCGGGGATCGATTTTAACCGCTTACCCAGCGATGACCATATTCGCTTTCTTACTAACGACACGAGAGAAGATGCTTTCGAGCATGTTGCAGCGTTGATTGCCACCCATCCAGAACTATTTGATAGCTTTACTAAACTAGACGCTATTCACCAGCGCATTGAGCAGCGTAAAGAAGAAGTTTACGAAGATTAATTCATGAAAATCACAGGAATTAAAATGAACCGTATTCTTAAAAAACATTTCGCACTAAGCGCTGCTTTGGCGCTTTTTTCACTAACCAGTGGCCACGCAATGGCCCAGTTAGATAAGCAGAAAGTAGAGCGAATTGATGTTGTGGGGCAGAAAACAACGCCTCAACTCGTAACAGCTTTTGAGCAAGAGCGCTTTGCTTTTTTGGAACTCTACAACGAAATTAACGACGTTGCTAAGTTTGACATGATATGTCATCGCAGTAAGCCCACCGGCAGCCAAATTGTGCGTAAGCATTGCGAGCCTAGGTACTTGAAGTCTTACAGGTCCATGATGATACAAAAAGCCAGCAACACGTCGACTAGCGATAATACGTACATCAACTTTGGTCTATTACCTCATGATGACGACATTAAATTTCTTACCAAAAATACTCGTGAAGAAAATCACGACCATGTTGCAGCATTAATCGCAACACACCCAGAGTTATGGGAAAGCTTCAAAAAGCTTGATGCTATTCACCGTAAAATAAAGCAGCGGGAAGAAGGCAACTAGCGCTGTTTGGTGCAGCTGTTTAACCTTTAAAAAATGCGGCTTAATGAAGCCGCATTTTTTGTATCAATTATAACTACTGATACTTCTTAAGCTCTAGTCGTGACACCATGCCTTTATGCACTTCGTCAGGGCCATCAGCTAAGCGAAGGGCTCTTGCACCAGCGGCAAATCGCGCCAGAGGGAAGTCGCTACACATACCCGCACCGCCGTGAATTTGTAATGCCATATCCACCACGTTTTGTAGCATATTCGGCACTACCACTTTAATGGCTGATATTTCGGTCATAGCATGCTTAACGCCTAAATTATCAATTTTCCATGCGGCGTGAAGCGTAAGCAAACGCGCTTGCTCAATAGCCATGCGAGCATCTGCTACCCGTTCTAAGTTGCCACCTAAGCGTATGATTGGTTTACCAAACGCAACCCGTTCGTGACCGCGTTTAAGTGCAAGCTCTAGCGCTTTTTCTGCCATGCCGATAGCGCGCATGCAGTGGTGAATACGGCCCGGGCCCAAGCGCCCTTGTGCAATAGCAAAGCCTTTGCCTAAACCCATAATTAGGTTGTCTTTGCTCACGCGCACATTATCGAAATGCATCTCCCCGTGGCCGTAAGGCGCATCGTAATCGCCGTAGGCATCTAGCATGCGCTTAATGGTAATTCCAGGTGTATCAAGCGGCACTACGACCATACTGTGGCGACTGTGCTTGTCGTTATCGGGGTTAGATAAGCCCATGAATATGGTTATAGCAGCGTTAGGATGGCCTAACCCTGTCGACCACCACTTTTTACCGTTAATGACTACATCATTGCCATCTTCAATAATGGTGGCGGCCATATTGGTGGCGTCAGACGAAGCAACATCAGGCTCTGTCATACCAAACACTGAGCGTATTTCACCTGCAAGCAATGGTTTAAGCCATTTCTCTTTTTGGGCGTCGCTGCCGAAGTGATACAGCACTTCCATATTGCCGGTATCAGGCGCATTACAGTTAAAAATCTCTGGTGCAAAGAGGTATTTTCCCATGCGCTCTGCCATAGGTGCATATTCAAGTGTGGTAAGGCCCTGGCCTAGCTCGGCATCGGGCAAAAACAGATTGGCTAACCCTGCTTCGCGCGCTTTAGCTTTAAGCGCTTCAGTTCCAGGGTGCAGCTTCCAGCTTTTCCAGTCGCCGTGATTATTCTCTTTGTGGTGAAAGTCGTAAACTTCATCTTCAATTGGCGCTATATGCTCGGCTATAAAATTATCGAGCTTCTCTAGTAAGGCTTTGGTTTTGTCGTTATGTGAAAAATCCATAGGGCACCTTTTTACATTCGTTGAAATTGTACTAATTAAATATAGAGAGTATTTGCTTCGCATCTCGCACTTGGGTCGCCGCAAGTTAAAATGTAGGGACTGTCTCTAAAGCGTGCGATAACTGTTCGTTAAACGCATAGTAGAGAAAGTTGTTAAGTGAATGAAATGAAATATAATCCTTAAATGGTGTGAATTTCATTCATGGTGGTGGCAATGTTCGAAAATAGACAATTCGAGAAGTTGGATCTAAACCTGCTAAAGGTTTTTGAAGCGCTTTGGCAGCATAGGAATATGACCCGCGTAGCTGAAGCGCTTCACATTACGCCATCGGCCGTTAGCCATGCCATGCGCAGGTTTAGGGATATTTTGGGCGACCCACTTTTTGTTAAAGAAAAACAAAGCATGTTGCCTACTGCGGCCTGCGAACGGTTAGCGCCCGCTATTCTAAAAGCCTTAAGTGATATTCGAAAAGCATTGGGGGAGTTTGCCGACTTCGACCCGTTACACAGCCATCAGCGCTTTGTTATTGCCATGCAAGAGTCTCTTGAATTAGGCGTTTTACCTGTTCTGCTTTCAACCCTTGAAAAACAAGCACCTAATGTCGAAATAGTAAGCACTCGCTTACATCGAGATACAATGCTGGCAGACTTAACAAATCGAAACCTCCACCTTGTTATTGATATTGGTCGCGCTGTTGCCGCGCCCATCTCTCACTCACTATTGCGCCGCGACACCTACAAGGTGCTTATGAATAAGCAAAACCCGCTGGCACAAAATATAGATAAGAAAAAGTATGTGGCGGCACGCCATATAACGGTGTCGAACCGGGCAAAAGGGGCGTCGGTAGAAGAAATTGCGCTGCAGCAACTAGGTATAAGCCGTCCTTCATTATGGCGTTGCCAAAACTATCGCGCCGCGGCAGATGTGGTGGCTAGTACTAACGCTTTGTTAACTTTGCCAGGCTCTGTGGCTGATGCGGTAAGCGATGATAACCTGATTAGCACCAAACTGCCGTATCAGCTTCCCGCGTTGGAAACACACCTTTACTGGCATAGCCAGCAGGAAGGCGAGCCCGGGCTAATGTGGTTACGCAATTTAATGCTACACTTGTTCGCTGAATCTGGTCTTACCAGATAGGTTCTGATAGGATTCAGCGCTATAGGCATTATCACGCAGCTCACACTTTGCCAGCGATTAGCGGGGTTTAGTGCTAGTGTACATGAGGTATGTCAGATACCACGGTTGGCGCGTGTTTTGGTGAAAAGGAAGCAGTAATGAATATTCACACACTTGCAGGCTACATACAGCATATTTATCTTGTTGAAGACAGCAAGGGGTTGCTATTGCTTGATGGCTGTAGCCGCGCCGATGTAGACAACGTGTGTCGATACATTACGCAAACCTTAGGTCGTCCGTTAAGTGACTTAAAGCTGATTGTGGTTACACACATGCACCCAGATCACGCCGGAGGCGCCATTAAACTACGTGAACGTACTGGCGCGCAGGTGGCATCTCATCCCAAAGCCATCAATTGGTATGCTGGGTTTGCTGGGCGTACTGCTCACGGTATAGATTTGTTGCTAACCTGGTGGGTGGCCAATCGTATTGGCAAGCCAAGAATGCCTATTTGGTACAATCCAATTCTAGCGCCAGACATGACGCTTGCCGACAATCAGTTGCTGCCCGGTTTTCCTGACTGGCAGGTTATGTACACGCCGGGCCATACCGACCACGATTTAACGCTAAAGCACATTCCCACGCAGCAGGCTTACATTGCCGATGTATTGGTACAGGTGAAAGGTGAACTAGTACCGCCATATCCGTTATGTCACCCAAACCAATACCGCGAAAGCTTAAAGAAGCTGGCCCAGTCACATATTGATACATTCTTTTGTGCTCACGTTCCGCCCACCAAAAAGTCGGATATCGATTTTGAACACGTTATTGAAAACGCGCCGCGCAAACCTAAGAATCACTGGCATTCCAGTAAAAATCGCATAAAGAAAAAGCTATTCAATAAGACTCGCGAGCATTAGTTTATTAGCCGTCGTTAGCGTTACTTATTTACGAAGCGGCGTGTTTAGCTGGCACTGCCCTTGCTTTTCCCCCTTAATAACCACATTAATCCTATAGGCATATCTATAATAACGAGAGGGCAATAATGTATAGGCTGCACTCTCTGGATATTATTTTTAAAGGTTTAGGTTTAAGGGAATAGGAACTGCAAAGGCAGAATACAAACAAAATAATGCAAAAAAATATCGCTACGCTTTTTGACAAGACTCGGGCAATGGCGTCGCTAACTGGCGACAAACTTAGCAGTGTGTTTAACAAAGAAACTCACAGATTCACCATTACTGGGCTAAGTCGAAGCGGTAAATCTATGCTGTTCACCAGCCTTATCACTATGCTGAAAAGCCGCAGTGAAGAGGGCTATGCGTGTTTACCTTTGCTACGTTATTTGCCGCCATCCCAAGTGCTTGATATGCGCATACAGCCCATTGAAGGCTACAAACCGTTCCCGCATATACAGAACATTGCTGATCTTGAAAACGGCCAGTGGCCTAAAGCCACCGAAGAAGCATTCGGTTTTAAGCTGGTGGTGCGTTTAAAAGAAACCGCCTCACTGAAGCGTCATGTATTGCCTCATAGCAATGTGGTGTTTGAGTTTATCGATTACCCTGGAGAATGGGTGACCGACATTCCCATGCTAAGTAAAACCTATGCTCATTGGTCAGACTCTGCGTGGGCTCAGCTTAGCAGTGGGCCGCAGCAGTATTTTGCCAACCAGTGGAAAGCGTTTGTTAATCAGTTTGATTTTGAGCAAGAGCCAACCGAACAGCGTATTCAGCTGCTGGTTAATGCCTATCGCGATTATTTAGTAGAAGCGAAGGCCAACGGCATATCTCTTCTTCAGCCGGGCAGTTTTTTATTGGAATCGAGCGACTTCGATTGGCAGGCCTTTGGTTTTACGCCGCTTCCGTCTAGCATCACCAGCGATGTATCACATCCTTGGTTTAAAATATTCGACAAGCACTTTGCTAAATTCCAAAGTGGGTGGTTAACGCCGCTGAAGCAGTCCATTTTCAAAGAAACAGACAAGCAGATTATTCTAGTCGATTTGTTTGAAGGGCTTAACCACAGCAGACAGCATTTGTATCAGTTAAAAGAAACTCTGAGTCATCTGGCCGACACCTTTGTGTACGGGCAAAGCACGTGGTTTTCACGCAATGTGCTGAAAAAAGAACAAATAGGCAGAGTGGCGTTTGTGGCCACTAAGTCTGATTTAGTGCCTGTAAGTCAGCGCGCTAACTTACTTAATTTACTTACCCAAATTACCGAAGGGGCGAGAGCACGGTTTGACGGTAAACCCATACAATTCGAGCATTTTTTAGTGTCTAGCATGCAAGTAACCGATGAAGGTAGTAATGATGATGCTATTCGTTACAAAGACACTGATGGCCGCTATGTAGAATCTACGTTCGAATCTATTCCCAGCACTTTGAAAGAGATGGAAGAGGGTAGCCACTTTCCAGTACCTGATGTGAGTGTACCTAGCGATTTTAAGGCGCGTATTTTAGCGGGTAAGGGCGTAGATAGATTGCTTCAGTTTTTACTGGGCAAAGGAGAGTAAGAATGAGCGATAAACCTTATACATTTGACGAAAGCCCAAAACAAACAAGCCAGTCTACGCTTAGAAGCGATGCAATTTACGGCGATGTCGGTGAGGAAGCGCAGCGCAACACGGCGACTGGCTATGGTAAACCCAACAATGACAGTGAAAGTGATGCGGTAACAAAACCACAGTACAAAACTAAAGTTAAAACACAAACCTTAGACATAGCGCAGCCTGAAACCAAACTTCCGCAACAAGTTACCGAGGATGTATGGGAAGTGGATACAAAAAAAGGTGGCCTGTCGTTAGGTGCGGCAACATTAGGGTTTGGCGTGGTTTCATTAATTGGATTTTTCGTATTTGAAGCTTATACCACCCTTGCGGCAAACGTTTCCGAGCACCCCATCGGTACGGGCGTACTGGGCGCGCTATTAGTTGGGTTTGTTAGCTGCTTTAGCTTTTTGAGTTTTAAAGAATGGCGAGGCTACAAGCAAGTAAATACGGCAATGGAAGATGCAAGCGTTATCCGAGACTTGCTGGCTAGTAATGGGAAAGAGCCTTCAGCGCAGAAAGAGCCTTCAGCGAAACAAAATCCATCAGCGGGAACAGAAGCATCGCCACAGAAAATAGATCGCGTGCTAAGCCAGCACGGCAAACGCTTTTCGCGGGGTTCTTACGCAGCGCATTGTTTCCACCGTTATAAGCAGCAACTTCAAGACGACATGACAGGCTCAGAAAGATTAGGCCTGTACGAAGACACGGTACTAAAACCGGTTCAGGAAAAGGCGCACAAGGTGCTGAATAAAGAGTCGGTGACCGCCGGAAGCCTTGCGTTTATAAGCCCAAATAATCTTATTCAAACTTTTGCTGTGGTATGGATTAGCTTTCGTACCATTCGTCGAATGGCCCGCGTGTATGGACTAAGGCCAAGTACAGCAGGGAACTGGAAGTTACTTAAAGTGTTGGCGCAAAAC
The DNA here is from genome assembly GCF_947311905.1 of Alteromonas sp. CyTr2. Taxonomy (NCBI): domain Bacteria; kingdom Pseudomonadati; phylum Pseudomonadota; class Gammaproteobacteria; order Alteromonadales; family Alteromonadaceae; genus Alteromonas; species Alteromonas sp. CyTr2. The sequence continues at coordinate 47,814 of NZ_CAMZMZ010000011.1, forward strand.
ATTGCGGCGCAAGGCGTGTTTGACTTAGCTACCGACGAAGTTGCCAATCAAATTGGCGGCAGCTTGTCGGCGAAGTTTATGGAAAATTCTGCTGAAGCGATTGCTGCGGGCGCGCTCAACGCCCGTTTAGGGAGAGCGTTGATCAAGTTGCTTAAATAGCGCGTCTTGCCTGCTTGTTAGGCTGCGCTAGTTATTTTGCGCAGCCCTAGTGGCACCAGCCGCGCTCTAGCGTGAAACCCTTAGGTTACTGTATTTACGTTATAGCGCCTTTTTAGTGGGCACCACCACGTTAGCAAAGATTAATCCCGCCACTAGCGACATAAAGATAAGAAATACTTCCTGTCCCAAGTGGTCTGCCTTCACAAAGTCTTGGCCCGTCATAAACGAGTTCAAGCCAATATAGGTCTTAGACCCCGGCACCAGCACTATAAGTCCGTGCATAGCCACAATGGTCGCGGGTTGGTTAGCAATGCGGGTGAACGCATTAGCAAAAATGCCTAACGCAAATGCACCCACGAATGCACCTAGACCAGGGCTCATGTAGTCAGAGCTCCATGCGGTAGCACTGTAGGCAATAAATGCTGCTGCCAATGCCCATGGAATGTGTTTAATACGCGTTCTGAATATCGCAACTAGGGCAATGCAAAGCAAGAATACCGATAGCCAAGTGGCCCAGTAAGGCAGCGATTCTGCAGGGGTATACACGTTTTCACCAAACGCACTAAAGCCCACTGACACACCCAAAAAAGCACCGAAATACAGCTTAAACAGCTGCATGATGGCGTCCATAGTACGAGCCGTGCCCGACACCATGTTGCGCGATGAAAGTTCGGCAAGGCCCATAGTCAGCGCTAGTCCGGGTACAAATACAATGACCGATGAAAGCACAACCAGCGGAATGTTAATGCCAGGGTCAACGTATTGACCAATAGCACAGGCAAGAATGCCGCCAACGAACGCGGTGACAGGCTCTAGCATCAAGTTTACGCGTTTAGACTGCTGTGCCCATAAGGTCCAAAGATAAGCCACTATACCCAAGGCACCCGACCAGCCAATTTCACTCCAGCTTGCACCCATTAGCATAGCAAACGCGCCGGTGGCCATAGCAAAGGCAACGCCTGTCACCCATTTACCATAAGGGCTGCCCATGGCATCTATTTCATTTAAGCGCTTGTCAGCTTCACTTAAGGTTAATTTGCCCGACAGCAGTTCGCTGGCCAGTTCATCGGTGAGCGACAACGCGTTCATGTCTAATTCGCCTGGAAGCAAACGCGCAGCGTGGTTATATTCGTCTTCGTGACGGTCGCTCCAGATAACAAAAGTCAGTGAAGTTGGCGTTGAAATAAATGAAGCGTGTACGCCTAAATACTTAGCGACTTCACCTAGGTAAGCTTCAAGTCGGAACGCAGGGGTACCGTACTTGTGCAGCATTTTGCCTAGCTTCACTATAAATCTACGAATTTGAATAAATTCAATGGTATCCAACGCACTGCCCTTTAGTTTTGATAAATCTAATATGAGATAAATGAGACAAAAAAGCCAGACGCATAGGTAAAGTGTCTGGCTAAAATTTGGGCGGATTGTACGGAGGGTTTTGCACGAAAGCAAAACAAATTTTCTCTTATTTTCCCTTACAAAAACTAATCGATTAATCCATTAAAAGTACGCTCTTAGCGCGAGTTTTCAAACGAAAAATACAGATATTCTTGCGCTTAAACACGTTCTGTAAACTGCATCCAGTCTTTCCATACGGGTTCCAGTCCTTTCATTGAAAGTGCGCTCACGACATCTGATACAGATCGGTTGTCGTCAATATCGAATTGATTTAGTGCCTTCGATGGGGCGCTGTAACCGCCAGGCTGTGTTTGCGACGCTGCACTCATAGACGTTATGCCAAGAGGCATTACGCCATCCCGAAATACTGCCGACTCTCGGGTAGACAGCGAGAGTTCTGCTTGTGGGTTAAAAATGCGGTGGGCGCATATTAGCTGCAGCAGATCTCGCTCGTTAGGGAGTTTACGGTTGGTGAGGGCGTTGCCGCCAGTGCTGTTACCTTCACAGCTACGAAGGCGCGGAAAAGCAATAGATACACGGCTTTGCCAGTAGTGTTGCTGTATTAACTTGCCGTGAAGGGCGGTCATGGCGCCATCAACCCGCCAGTCGCCTAAACCCAGTAGTGCGCCAATGCCTATTTTATCAATGCCGGCTTTCCCTATGCGATCGCTGGCTTCTAAGCGCCATAGGAAGTCCTGTTTTTTACCTCGAGTGTGGTAATTAGCGTAATGCTGCGGTGAGTAGGTTTCTTGATACACTAACACTGCGTCTAAGCCCAGGTGCTTCAAGGTTTCATATTGCTCGCGCTTTAAAGGTTGTACCTCCATCATAAGGTAGCTCACCTTTTCGCGAATGGCGCTTAGTGTTTGCTCAAAATATTCCATCCCCACTTTGGTTTCATGTTCGCCAGTAACCAGTAACACCTGTGAAAAACCTAAATCTTTGATGGCTTCAATTTCGGTCAACACTTCGCTTATAGACAGGGTTTTGCGCTTTATTTTGTTGCTCATGGTAAAGCCGCAATAGGTACATTCGTTGGCACACAAGTTTGACAAATACAAAGGCACAAACAGCTGCATGGTATTGCCAAAGCGATGGCGAGTAATTGCTTTAGCGCGATAGGCCATGGCTTCTAAGTACATAGCGCCAGCGGGAGAGATCAGTGCCATGAAGTCGTCTAAAGAAAGTGTGTCTTTACCTAGCGCTCGTTCTACGTCGCCCGCTGTTTTGCTGTTTATCGACATAGCCACATGCGACAAGTCTTGCTGCATTAATGCCTGCGCTACCTTCATACCGCCGGCTCCAAAAAGGCGGTAAGCGGGCTAGAGGCTTGGGCAAAACTGCTGGTAGCACCAAGTCCAGCTTCAAAGGCTTTTCGCCCCGTTTCTACGGCGCTTGCGAAAGCTGCTGCCATAGCAACTGGGTTCTTAGCCGTGGCGATAGCCGTATTCACCAGTACCGCATCTACTCCCAGCTCCATGGCCGCCATAGCTTCGCTTGGCTTACCAATGCCTGCATCTACAATGACGGGTATCGACGCTTGTTCAACAATAATTTGCAAAAAGGGTTTGGTTTGTAATCCCTGATTGCTCCCAATTGGCGCGCCCAATGGCATAACGGCAGCGCAGCCTACCTCTTCTAAGCGTTTACATAAAACGGGGTCTGCTCCGCAGTAGGGCAAAACGTGAAACCCTTTTTTAACCAGTGCCTCTGCGGCAAGAAGGGTTTCGATGGGGTCGGGCAACAAGTAGCGTTGGTCTGGGTGAATTTCCAGCTTCACCCAAGGGCTACCTAATGCTTCGTATGCAAGTTCGGCGGCGAATATGGCTTCTTTTGCGTTCTTCGCTCCCGACGTATTCGGCAAAAGAGTAACGCCCAATGCTTTTAATGCCGAAAGCGTTTCATCTTGTGAACTATGGCTGGCGACACGCTTCATTGCCAAGGTCACCATGCTGCTCTTGGCTGCCTGTACCGCGCTTTTCATGGTGTCTGGGTTACTAAATTTGCCAGTGCCAGTTAACAGGCGGGAAGGGAAGGTGTGATTTGCGAGTGTTAGCATTTTAGCCTCCTGCCACTAGGGTGAAGATATCCACGGTATCGTTGTTACTTAAATACGTCGTCGGCCATTCTTGCTTGCTGATAATGGCGGCATTTTTGGCAACGGCAGTGCCTTCGTCTTTCAATTGTTTAAGGGCAATTAATTCACTAAGTGATATAGGAGAAATCACGCTCATTAATTGATTGTTCACGTTGATGTTAATTTGGGTCATTGGCATACCTCACAAGAAGAAGAGGGGGGAAGCTTGAAACTTTGCAGCGTGCCTTGGCCTGCATGGGCGTTTACGTAATGGCCCCATTTAATATCGGCATCGAAGCCTCTTGCCAGAAATAACAAGGCTTGGGTAGCTTGGTGGCATGCTGCCAAGCCTACTACGGGGCCCAGTACACCTTTGCTAACGCAATCTTCGCGTATGGCAACATTATTCACTAAACACTCGTAGCAACCGCAGGTGGCTGAGTTTTGAGGCAAGTTCAGCGCTTGCCAGGTAAGCCCACTGGCTGCTGCAATAAAAAGCGGAATAGAGGCGCGAAACGAGGCCAGGTTTATCTGCCTTCGTACCGTAACGTTGTCGGTGCAATCCAGCACGCAGGTGGCTGATGCAATTAATGTTGGTAAGTTGTTACTATCAGCAAATAAGCTTTTAAACTGGATGTTTAAATGCGAGTTCACTTTACGCAGTTCATTGTAAAGCGATTTAGCTTTAAGCTCGCCTAGGTGCATTTCATTGTAGCTTATTTGGCGCTGCAAATTACTAATGTCGACGGTGTCACCATCTATAAGTGTAATGTTGCCCACGCCTGCGCCTGCTAAATAGCGGGCGGTTACGCTGCCTAATCCACCTAAGCCAACGATAACAGCGTGTGCACCCGCCAAATTAAGCTGTCCGTCGTGATCAATGCAATCGAGTAAGAGTTGTCTGCTGTAGCGACGTATATCCTGATGCGCTAACTGCTGGCCTACTGAGTGACTAAGTGAATGAGTAGCTGAATGACTAAGCAAACCCAGCCTCCTCAACCAATGCTTGGTAGGCTTTTAGCGGGTATTCTGCCTGAGTGATTGCACTTACCACAGCAATGCCGCTAACGCCGGTTTTAGCTACATTGCCTATACGCGATAAGTTAATACCACCAATAGCAACGGTGGGAATGCCATCGCAAAGCTGCACATACTTTTCTAAACGTGCTACACCTTGGGGCTTCGAAGGCATGTCTTTGGTATTGGTGGGGAAGATATGACCAAGGGCAATGTAAGACGGGTTTAAAGCGCGAACACGTTGAATTTCAGCGAAGCCGTGCGTTGATATTCCAAGCCGTAAACCCGCACTACGGATGGCGTTTAGGTCTGCGGTGTCGATATCCTCTTGCCCCAAGTGCACTCCGTAAGCCCCGAGCTCTATGGCCAGCTCCCAATAGTCATTAATGAATAATTGGCAGTCGGTGTGTTTCACCAATTCTATTGCCTCTTTTATTTGCTGACGAATGTCTTCTTGGGAGCCTTGCTTAACCCGCAGCTGCATGATTTTTACGCCCGTTGGCCAGAGGCGTGCTATCCATTGCACGCTATCTACTACAGGATAGATGCCTAAATGAGTATGAGTAAGTGCAGGAAAGTGGCCTTCTTTACAAGACGAGGCTTCAAGAAGGGTATCCTTATCCCGCTCTTTTTCATTGGCAGTGGCGCCACGTTGGTGAAAGGTCACCAGCGGAAAGCTCTCTGGTTTTGCGGGAAAGCCGTTAGTTCGTGCAAAGTAGGCGGTTAATTCGTTACTTATGGCGTTTGCGTTAGCCGCTGCGCATTGCTTTGGTAGTGTATGGTTGCGAACTTCGCTGACGTAAGCATTAGCAAGCGTAAGTGCGTCTTCAATGCAGTAGTCGTGCACAATGAATGCCGCTACTGCGCTGGCTAACATGCAGCCTGTGCCGCGAAGGTTGCCGTTAGCGTATTTCGGCTGGCTAAAAAGAAGAGTGTGAGAGGCACAAACAAAAATATCGCTTACATTTTTTTGCCAGTGGGCGTGACCGCCCTTAACGTAAACGCTCTTTGCGCCTTTACCCCTTAGCCGATTGATTGCAGTTAGCAAGCTCGCTTCATCAACAACTGGCAAATGGGTGAGCCACGCAAGCTCATCGATATTTGGCGTAACGATATCTACCGTATTCAACAGTTCGTCAACTACGCTTTCGCTTAACTCACTCAGCACGCTACCTGACGAGGTAGACAATACAGGATCCCATACAACGAAGGGGCGAGGGTTAGATGTTTTTTGAATACGTGCACACAACAACAGCGCTTGCTCATCATTAGCAATAGCGCCAATTTTAATAGCGCGCGGCGGGGTATCTTCAAACAGCACCTGCCACTGCTGATTTAATGCCGACGCGCACATGCTTTCCTTACTAAGCATTATTGAGTTGGACTGCACGGTAAGCTGTGTAGTGAGCACACAAGCGTGGATGCTCAGATCGGCCAATGTAATGGCGTCGCGGGTAACGCCCGCACCACCGCTACAGTCAACGCCTCCCACACACCACACTACAGGAAGTGCAGTGTTGAGGTTGTTGGATGCAGGGCTTATGGACGCTTTCGCCATCATGGTAGCTCTACCTTGCTATCTGCAGTGTGATAAAGCTCTGCGCCAGACTGATTGAATGCCTGGGCCATCTCTTTCATACCTTTTTCTTTCTCAAACTCTTGCTGCTCCGCTTGTTTAGCCACATCGCGCACTTCCTGAGAAATTTTCATGCTGCAAAATTTAGGGCCGCACATAGAGCAGAAATGCGCAACTTTGCCAGACGCCTGCGGCAAGGTTTCATCGTGATAAGCGCGCGCGGTATGCGGGTCGAGAGCTAAATTGAACTGGTCTTCCCATCTGAATTCAAAGCGAGCTTTCGACATGGCGTTGTCGCGAATTTGTGCACCTGGGTGGCCTTTTGCCAAGTCGGCAGCGTGGGCTGCAATTTTGTAGGTGATCAGCCCCTGTTTAACGTCTTCTTTGTTAGGTAGGCCCAAATGCTCTTTAGGTGTTACATAGCACAGCATTGCGCAGCCATACCAACCAATCATGGCGGCACCTATACCTGAAGTGAAGTGATCGTAGCCAGGAGCGATATCGGTGGTGAGGGGGCCAAGGGTATAAAACGGTGCTTCGTGGCAGTGCTTAAGCTGCTCTTCCATGTTCGCTTTAATCATATGCATTGGCACATGCCCCGGGCCTTCAATCATTACCTGAACATCGTACTCCCATGCAATTTTCGTCAGCTCACCAAGGGTACGTAATTCAGAGAATTGCGCGTCGTCGTTAGCGTCAGCTACGCTACCAGGGCGCAGGCCATCACCTAGCGACAGCGCCACATCGTACTTAGCGCAAATTTCGCAAATATCGTGAAAGTGCTCATACAGAAAGCTTTGCTGGTGGTGGCTTAAGCACCACTTTGCCATTATCGAACCGCCGCGCGATACAATGCCGGTAACCCGCTTTGCGGTAAGGTGTACGTATTCAAGCAGCACGCCAGCGTGAATGGTGAAGTAGTCTACGCCTTGTTCGGCTTGCTCAATTAGGGTGTCTTTAAACATCTCCCACGTTAAATCTTCGGCTACACCGTTTACTTTTTCTAGCGCTTGATAAATGGGGACGGTGCCAAGAGGAACTGGACTGTTTCGCAGCAGCCACTCTCGGGTTTCGTGAATGTTTCTGCCGGTAGATAAATCCATGATGGTATCGGCGCCCCAGCGCGTTGACCACACCAGCTTTTCTACCTCTTCTTCAATAGACGAGGTGACTGCTGAATTACCAATGTTTGCGTTAATCTTTACTAGAAAGTTACGCCCTATAATCATTGGTTCCAACTCGGGGTGATTGATGTTGCATGGAATAATGGCGCGGCCTGCGGCCACTTCCTGGCGTACAAATTCAGGCGTGATGGTCTCGGGTAAATTCGCGCCAAAGTGTTCGCCTTTGTGCTGCTGCGTCAGTTCAGCATCTTTAATGGCTTGGCGACCCATATTCTCGCGAATGGCAATGTATTCCATTTCAGGAGTAATAATGCCCTGTCTTGCGTAGTGAAGCTGGGTAACGTTTTTGCCTGCTTTTGCTTTTAGTGGTTTGCGGCTGCGAATAAAGCGGAAATCTTCGGTAAAAATGTCGTTTTCACGCTCTTTTGCAAAGCTTGACGAAACGCCCTCTAATTCAAGGGTATCGCTACGCTCTTCAATCCACTTTTGGCGAAGCGGAGCTAGGCCTTTGTGCACATCTATGTTTTCTTGTGGATCGCCGTAGGGGCCTGAAGTGTCGTACACAGGAATGGGCGGATTTGGCTCTAAAATAGGGTTGTCTTCGGTTCCACCCACTAAACTGTCGTGTTGGTGAATAAGGCGCATGGCCACACGAATATCGTCACGGCTGCCACACTCGTAGTGGCGTGTTGAATTTGGGTAAGCTTCGCCCGCAAGTTCATTAATGAATTGTTGAGCTTGTTGGCGCTGTTCGCGTCTGTTCGACATAGCATTTTACCTTGTAAATTTAGGTTCTAAAAATGCTTGTCAGGAGTGAAGGAGAATACAAAGTGTAAGTGTAGAGAGGAATAATCCCGTTACTCTAGCGAGATTGTTGGTAAAGGTTCTGGTGATTACAGCCCTTTACACCGTTGATGTTGACTTGGGGATAAACTTAAACAGTTTACCTTGAGTGACGAGCAGCACCGTAATGGGTGTGTCTGTATCATCAACAGCAAAACAACTTCGCTTCACAACGCTAAACCACGGTTTAACAGTGTGCACATTGTATTTTCTTGTTCCCTTCGCAGGTATTAGCCTGATCAGGTTCTACGGATCCCACTTTCGCGGTCTCAGCTTACTGGGTTAACAGTGAAGCACTCCGACAAGTTGTTTAAGTCAATTCGGGTTGTGGTTGAAACAACCCGAATTGAGAATTCCTTTTTACTATATCTTCAATTTTATGGGTAATACAAGTACTACCAGAAAGCTAAAGGAATATTCATCTAGCTGGCTAGCTGCTGACCTTCCTTGTAAAGCTGAAGTGCAGTGGCTGTGTCATGCTTGCGTTCGCTAATTGCAGACAGCAGCAATAAGTCTTCTTTGCGCGACTTCATTTTTGTGGCTTTAAGCAGGGCTTTTTCCGCCAACACATCATCGCCTGAGTTAAATGCAACTTGGCCTAGCGTGGAGTATAGCGACACGTTTTCTTCGTCTTGCTTTATCCAGCTTTCAAGCAGTCGTAGTGATGGCGATGCATCGGGAATATTAAGCTGCGTGAACAGCGGAAACAGGGCGCTATTCGGGCCACGTTTTTGCCATTCAACTAGCAAATTCTGTGCGTCGGCATGCATACCTTGGTCAAGTAACTGTTGAATGTAGGCCGCGCGGTAAGCATCGTCGTGACGAAGCTTACGAGGTAGGGTTTCCCAATACGATTTAAGCTCGACAGCGCCTTGTTTGCTGGCAATTTCGGCAAACTTACCTTTGGCGATGCGCTGGCTCCACGTAGTGTAGTCTGCTTTGGGCAATGCTTTACGCCAGCCTGACAAATTCTCTTGAAGTACTTGCCATTTACCTAGCTTGGCAAGAATTTGCGCTTTTAACTGCACAACCTGCTTGTTCTCGCGCTCTTGCTCGTCAAGCTCGTTAAGTTTCTCTAGTGCCGCATCGTATTTTTCTTCAGCCATATCAATACGCGCGTGCATGACCGTTGCGGCTACTCTCGCTTTTGGAAAGTCAGTTGCCTGAACAAGGAAATAACGGGCTTTGGCTAAATCGTTATTGGCAAAAGCAATTTGCGCTGACGCCAAATAGTTAACGCCTTCGAAATCGCCGTTGGTGGTTTTACTTAACGCCTTTTGAGCTGTATCAAAATCACCTGCAGCCATTGCGTGTAAGCCGTCGTAGAACGCACGCTTGCGTTTGCGCTCACCTAAGGTGCCAAACCATTTATGTGAACCTGTGATCAGGCTTAACGCCCACAATACAAGTCGAGATAGTACGTACCAGGCAATGACGGCACCAATCACTAAAATACAAAAGCTAATCACCGTCATTTCAACAGCGGTGTTACCCAGTGATATGAGTACGTAGCCCTTATCGCCTAACAACATTGGGCCAACAATGAGTGCAACAACGAATGCGGCTAATACCGCAAGGGCAATAGCTAACCATTTCATAGTGCACTTGCTCCTTGTCCGAACACTTGCTTAACGCGGCTATCCAGTAGACGCTCTAGCGGTTTTTGTGACGCTAGCTCTGTAGGTATTGGGCGCGATACATCGGTAGCAATGAGGTTTTGTAGTGCATCTACAAAACCCGTTACTTGGCTTTTTTCTGTGTCGAACTTTTCAATAATTAACGTTTGAGCGTATTGAAGCGACTGGCTATAAAGCCCTGCATCGCCCTGAAGCGCAGCGGTTTGCGCGTGCATAAGCTGTAGGCGAAGCTGCTCTTTTGCTAAAAACTGCGCTTCCAGTGAAAGCACTGGTTCAACCGGGCCTTCAATGGTTTTTATGGTAAGAAAATCGTTCACCAGTGAACGCCACACCTTCGCAAGGTTCTCCTGCCAGTCGTCAGCTGACTCCGATAAGGTCGTGTCTTCTGCATTGGCGTCTTCTGGTTTTTCGAAGGTATCAAGTGGCAGTTTGTCAATTTGAGCAATCATACCCGTAAGCGCGAGAGCGACGGAACTCTGTGATACAGGGTTAAGCTGTTGTAAGGTTTGAATATCTTCAGCAAGGTTTGCGCGAACCGGAAGTACCGATGGGTCGGCCAACGACTTTAAGCGTTTATCTGCGTTAACTAGCAGCAAAATTGCTGTGCGTACGTCGTTTTCCAACCAAAGCTTTCTGCCTGCCATGCGAACTAAGTAATCAGCCTCAGCAATGAGCCAGTCTGCCGGGCGGCGACCTTCCATATTATTTAGTTGCTCAAGCGTCGATTCAGCTTGCAGCGTCAGCTTTTCGTTTTGCGCTTTTAACTCGGCTACCGTGCTTTCTAACGTCTGGTTGGTGCGAGCTACTTTGTCGATAGAGGCAACAAGACCAGCGCGCTCACGCTCAATAGTGTTTAGCTGAGAGGTCGTCGTTTGAAGTGCAGATTCAGAGTCCTTGCTTGCCGACTGTTGCTGCATGTAATACCAGTAACCTGCGCCAGCCATACCAAGCACAATAAGGAAAAGGGTGATTACAACAAACCACAGTAGACCATTTCCCGACGATTTCTTTTTAGCAGCACCCGATGGTGTTGATTCACTGTGCGTGGCAGAAGATTCGATAACGTCTTTTTCAGCTTCCACTTTCACGAGTTCCTCTTTTTGTGGGCTACTTTCATTGTTGTTGGCCATTCAATACTCCCAGTTATCCTTTACCCAGGCGATGAGTGCCTGATCGGTGGCTCGCTGACAAACCGCTACCTCTTTAATGCCTTGGCTAGTGAGGGTTTTGGCAATTCGATCGCTCACTGTTAACCATTTAATAGATTTAAGTGCTTGGCCAAATTGCGCAATTAGTTGCAGTGCCATTGCTTCGCTTGTAGCGATAATGCCGCTAACTTCGCCCATTTTCCACCGTTTTGTGTAAATTGGGCTTGTAAGTTGCTCTCTCTTATAAACGCAAAAGCTATTCACTAAAATACCTTTTTCGTCTAATCCAGTGGCTATGGCGTCGCGCCCACCTTCACCCTTAATGATAACGACATGCTGACAGTTTGCCTCATTAAGTTGGTGCATTGCCAGTATACCTTCGGATGTATGGGCTTCGGGAATAGCAACCTGCGCCGATGAAAACGCCTGAAGTCCCGCTTGTAATTTTCGTGCAGTGGCATCGCCCACAGCTATGATCAATGGTAATTCGTTAGCCGTTTCGCGTAAGCCTTCAATAACGGTGTCTACAGCATATACGCTGGTAACAACAATTGCGTTTACTGCATTTGACGCTAAAAATTCTGCAGCAGCTTTTCTTTCAGACGAAATATCAATGATGTTAGACGTGGCAATGCCTACCGCGTCAATTCCGGCTTTTTCAAAGGCAGAAGCGCTTGCTTTTAACTTCGGCAGTGGGCGTGTAAACAGCAACATACTATCGAATTTTCATCCTTTTATTTTACTGCGTAAACCTGCACGCATTCGACAAACTATAACTTAGTTATAAAGCGCCTTTAAGATTTCACCGGCACCTTGCTCAAGAAGGGATTCCGCTACTTCAACACCAATATCTGCGGCTTTTTCTCGCGACGCTGTAGCAGAAGCAAAGAGCAGTTCTGAACCATCTGGCTTACCAACCATACCGGTTAGTGTCAGCACATCGCCATCAAGCGTGGCAAAGCTACCAATAGGTACTTGGCAGCCGCCTTCCAATCTCTCGTTCATGGCGCGTTCTGCGGTAACACGTGTATTAGTGTCTGTATGGTTCAACGCCTGTAGCAACTTAATTAGCTCTTCATCGTCGTTACGGCACTCGATACCTACAGCACCCTGCCCAACGGCGGGTAGTGAAATATCAGCAGGTAACGGCATGCGAATACGAGATTCCATTTCAAGGCGAATAAGGCCAGCAGAAGCTAAGATAATGGCGTCGTACTCACCTGCGTCTAGCTTGGCTAGACGAGTATTCACGTTTCCGCGCAGGTCCTTGATGATAAGGTCAGGGCGATACTTGCGAATTTGGCACTGTCTGCGAAGGCTAGACGTACCTACTACTGCGCCCTGGGGCAGGGCATCTAAACTGTCGTGGTTATTTGAAACAAAAGCGTCGAACGGGTTTTCTCGCTCACAAATAGCGTGAAGGCCAAAACCTTCAGGAAATTCAACCGGTACGTCTTTCATAGAGTGCACGGCAATATCGGCACGGCCTTCAAGCATGGCAATTTCAAGCTCTTTTATGAAAAGTCCTTTACCACCAATTTTCGCCAGAGGTGTATCTAAAATTTTGTCGCCCTGCGTGCTCATAGGCACAAGCTCAACGGTCATTGACGGATAATGCTCCAACAATTTTGCCTTCACATACTCTGCTTGCCAAAGCGCTAAAGCACTTTTTCTAGTAGCAATTCGAACGGTGCGGGTAGTGTTGAGGTGACTCATGGCTATTCCAAACTATATAAAAAGAAACTAAAACGATGTATCACATAACGTCATACGATATACCCCGTAGTATACGCATTTTCTGTATTAATGTTTGAAATTAGGCGCAGTTTTCTCCTTGGTTATTATTAGACATTCAGTCTATGCTGAAAGGAATAATGGTCAATTAGTTTTAAATGCGGAGATAAGTCTTTTTATGGACAGTTCGTCGTTGCGCCAATTACTTAGAAGTGCTCAGCAAGATGAAGCGGAAGCAAAACGAAGGCGCTTAACGCTATATTTCATATCTTATGTTGGTGGCACCATTATGGCGTTTATGGCGTGGATCAACATGGGTACAAACAACCCATTGCTCGTTGGAACGCTGGCGGGGTCAGCTGCTTTTGTGTACGCCAATGTGGCGTTATCCCATATGTTCCCTCGCGTCGATGTCTTCTATTATCTAGCAGGCTTAGTGGTAGCATTTACCATAAACGGCTTGGTTTATACCGGCGGGCTAAATAATACTGGGCTTTATTTTATCTTTCCCCTGCTTTTTATTCAGATAGTTGTTGTGCGTTTTAAGCCCGCCATGGTTTACGTAGCAGTGACCATGGGTATCGCTATTTTTATGCTCTACAATCAAGAAAAAATAGTGGCTGAGTACCCAGCAGAGCATGTTTCCCGCTTCTTAATCGCTACGTTCTGTTTTATTTGCGTCGCCTTTATAGGTGAAAATTTCTGGCATCAAAGCAGAAAAGAAATGCTGTGCGAAAATTTAGAGCGCATGCGGCAGGCTAATACCGATCCGCTTACAAAACTTCCTAACCGGCGATTCCTTGAAGCTGTTTTTTTTGAACGTGCAATGCAAGATCCCGGTGCTCATTTCCCTTTAAGTGCGGTGGTGGTAGATATTGACCATTTCAAAACAATTAACGATACCTATGGCCACGATATTGGTGACGAAGTGCTTATACATATCACTCGCCTAATGAAAGAAGCAGTAAGAACTACTGACGTGGTGGCAAGAACCGGTGGTGAAGAATTTTTGGTTCTATTCCCTCATGCGACGTTGAGCCAAGCGGTAAAATTAGCAGAAAAAATGAGGAAGGTGATTGAAGCTAATCCGTTTGTAGAGGGTGATGTTAATCACTCCATAACCGCAAGCTTTGGTGTAGCCACAGCGCTTACTGATACAAACTTGCACGCTTGTTTGAAGCAGGCCGATGACAATCTTTACAAAGCTAAAAATGCGGGGCGCAACAGAGTCGTCGAATAGTTTTGGAATAAACGTGAAATAAAGAAGAGACGGAAGGCGCGACTTTTTAATCGACAGACGTGTACCCACTCACGCTAAGAAGAAAGCTGGCTTTTGTTGCTTCACCAGCTTTTTCTTTTGTTTAAATACCGGAGGCTGTTGATCTTTATTATATGAACGTAATTTGCAGCAAGGGCCAACAGGCTCTTAAGGCATTACCCTAGAACTTTTTGAAGCCAAGCACTTATGTCGTTAAGCTCTTGCATACAAACATTGTGCTGCATGGTGTAAGTCTGCCACGTGGCATTAAAGCCACTTTCGCTCAGCGTTTTAAACGCAGCATTGCCCATAAATACCGGCACCACTTCGTCTTGCTCACCATGTGCCATCATAATTGGCGTTTCGCGGTTTGTGTCTTTTGCTTCGCTTCCAAGAAGTGATGGCTCGCACATATAAGTAGATAGAGCGATAACACCTGCAAATTTATTGGCATATCGAGGTGCTAAGTGCAGAGCAATAACACCGCCTTGAGAAAATCCTGCAAGTACAATACGTTCGCTAGGAATGCCACTTTCAATTTGTGCTTCGATAAGCGCTTCTACCTGAGCAGCCGACTCTTTTACACCTTCTAAGTCCGCACGGCTTTCAAAATCTAACGATTTGATATCGTACCAAGCGCGCATTCTCATGCCGCCATTGATAGTCACAGGGCGTTCTGGAGCGTGAGGAAAGAGAAATTTAACCGCCATTGATTCGGGCAGTTTTAGCTCGGGCACTATAGGCGCAAAACCATGGCCTGAATCGCCAAGACCGTGAAGCCAGATAACGCAGGCATCAGGCGTAGTGGATGGGTTTATCTCTACGCACGGCAGAAGTTGCTGAGTCATGCTTTATTTCCTAGTTTTGGGGTCAGAGTACATTTAGGGCCAGAAAAAGTACTCTGACCCCATTAATTTTTGCTGTGGTAACCCATCGGCATAAGCTTGATAGAATGAACCAAGTTTTCACTATGCAATGAAAGGTACGGCACAACCGCTTAATATGCTATCATTGCCACTTGAAATCACCACATTTTGAAAGAATTTTAATACCCTATGGCTTCACTACTCGGCAACTTATTCATTCTTGCAGCTCCTTCTGGAGCAGGAAAATCAAGCCTTATAAAGGCGCTAATGGAAAAGTATGAAAGCAATACAGCTACGCCAATGCAGGTGTCTGTATCTCATACAACACGTCAACCTCGTCCGGGTGAAGTCGACGGCGTGCACTACCATTTTGTGAGTCGAGAGCAGTTTGAAGCGCTGATTGAACAGGGTGTGTTTTTTGAATACGCAGAAGTATTTGGCAATTATTACGGCACATCCCGCGTGACGATTGAACAAACTTTGCACCGTGGTATTGACGTATTTTTAGATATCGATTGGCAGGGCGCGCGCCAAGTCAAAAAGCTTATGCCAGACACATGCGGTATTTTCATTCTTCCGCCTTCACTCGACGTGCTAGAGCAGCGTTTAAATAATCGCGGTCAAGACAGTGAAGAAGTCATTGCAGGTCGTATGGCGCAAGCCGTAGCTGAAATGTCTCATTTCAATGAATTCGATAGCGTAATTATCAACGACGACTTTGCGACTGCGTTAAACGATTTGGAAGCCATCGTTACAGCACAGCGACTTCGCACGGGAAAACAACAAATGCGCCATCAAGTGCTATTGGACGAACTGCTCGGTAGCGCGTAAGCTTAACTTAACAATACGTGTTTTGTTTTAGCATCGAACGATCGCTGCATAAATTGCATGATCTGACTGCTTCAAATTCAAACAAAACGCTAGGATCGCGCCACGTATCTGTGTATACTACGCGGCCGTTTTTTGAATAACTTGCTCAACCTAATTTTCGGAGAAATACATGGCTCGCGTAACTGTAGAAGATGCCGTAGATAAAATTGGTAACCGCTTTGACCTAGTGCTTGTTGCTGCACGCCGTGCACGTCAAATTGCCACTGAAGGAAAAGATCCTATGGTTGACGTTCAAAACGATAAGCCAACTGTTACAGCACTTCGTGAAATTGAAGAAGGTTTGGTAACGGCTGCTACGCTTGAACAAGCAGAACTTCAAGCTCAAGAGCAGCAAGAACATGCTGAATTTGCATCAGTAGCAAACATCCTATCTGATCAATAAAACCTCTTTTTTACGGTTTTATCGGTATTTTAGCGCCAGTGCTTTGAAAAAAGCACTGGCGCTTTACTTTTGGCGTATTGGCTTCTTGCACAATTAAACGTATTCTTAGGGTTGTAACGTTAGATAAGGGTCACGCTTCACTGTGTATTTGTTTGAAGGTTTAAAGCAGAAAGTTTTAGAGTACTTACCAGCCGACCGCGTTCAGTTGGTACAAGAATCTTTTGTGCTTGCGCAAGAAGCGCATGACGGACAAATGCGTTCAAGCGGCGATCCGTACATTACTCACCCAGTTGCAGTTGCCGGTATTTTGGCTGACATGCACCTTGATCACGAAACGATCATGGCGGCACTCCTTCACGACGTTATTGAAGATACCCATTACAGCAAAGAAGACTTAGCCGAAGCTTTTGGCGATACCGTTGCTGAACTGGTAGAAGGGGTAAGTAAGCTAGATAAACTCGCGTTTAGCACTAAACAGGAAGCGCAGGCGGAGAACTTCCGTAAAATGATGATGGCCATGGTGCAAGACATCAGGGTTATTCTTATCAAGCTTGCTGATCGCACGCACAACATGCGCACGCTCGGGTCATTACGACCAGACAAGCGCCGCCGCATTGCGCTAGAAACGCTAGAAATCTACGCGCCAATCGCCCACCGCTTGGGTATTCACGACATTAAAAATGAGCTTGAAGATTTGGGTTTTCAGGCCATGTACCCTATGCGTCATCGCGCACTAAAGTCTGCTGTGCGCCAGGCCCGCGGTAATCGTAAAGAGATTATCGAAAACATTCGCGAAGAGCTGAACACTCGTTTAGACGCCTACCAAATTGAGTCGAATGTATTGGGTCGCGAAAAACATTTGTATTCCATTTACCGCAAAATGAAAAACAAAGAACTTATGTTCAATGAGGTAATGGATATTTATGCGTTTCGCATCGTTGTTCAATCGGTAGATAACTGTTATCGCGCCCTCGGTGCTATGCATGGGCTGTACAAGCCTATTGAAAACCGTTTTAAAGATTATATCGCTATCCCTCGAACCAACGGCTATCAGTCGTTGCATACGTCATTAATTGGCCCGCACGGCATTCCTGTGGAAATTCAAATTCGAACCCAGGAAATGGACCAAATGGCAGACAAAGGAGTGGCGGCGCACTGGCTTTACAAAGAGCCTGGCGATAATGGCACCACTGCACAGCTTCGAGCGCGCAAGTGGATGCAAAGCCTGCTTGAGCTTCAGCAATCGGCCAGCTCATCCTTTGAATTCATCGAATCGGTAAAAACCGACCTGTTCCCTGATGAAATTTACGTATTTACACCAGACGGACGTATTATCGAGTTGCCAATGGGCGCAACCGCCGTTGACTTCGCTTATGCCGTGCATTCCGATGTGGGTAATACCTGCGTAGGTGTGCGCGTAGAGCGCAGAAACTTTAGCTTAAGCAAGCCGCTTGAAAACGGTCAAACCGTGGAAATTATTACCTCGCCGAAAGCTAAGCCTAATGCGAACTGGCTAAACTTTGTTGTGAGCGCTCGCGCGCGAACCCGTATTCGTCAGTATCTGCGTAAACAGCACTCTCAAGAAGCGGTGAACATGGGTAACCGTCTACTTCGCCATGCGTTAGGCAGCGTGAAATTAGACGATATTCCAAACGAAGATATCGAACGTGTGGTGGCCGAAACTAAGCATGCTAATTTTGACGATTTGCTAGTAGATATCGGGCTTGGTAACGAGCTAAGCGCAATTGTAGCGCGTCGTTTATTGGGTGAAAGCACAACAGATTTATCAGATAAGAAAGGTAATGTGGCTATTCGCGGCACAGAAGGCCTGCTTGTTCATTATTCTCGTTGTTGCCATCCTATTCCAGACGATGAAATTGTTGCGGTTTTAAGCCCAGGTCGCGGCATGACTATTCACCAAATTGGGTGTAACAATATTCGCAAGCTTACGCGAGAAGAACCTCAACGCGTATTGCCCATGCAGTGGGACGACAACCCGCAAGGTGAATTTAAAGCCTCACTGCGTATAGAGTTGTTTAACCATCAGGGCACACTGGCAACTTTAACGAACACCATTTCAGGGTGCGATTCCAATATCATTGGTCTGCAAACTGAAGAGAAAGAGAGTAATATCTACTTTATTGACCTTGAACTTACCACGCACAACCGTGTGCACCTGGCTCGCGTAATGAAGAAAATACGTACCATGCCGGAAGTTCAAAGAGTGTCTCGTCATAGTCAATCACGACACTAATTACTACACTATTTAGGAACTACTATGTCTAAGTCTATTATTCAGACCGATAAGGCACCTGCTGCTATTGGTACTTACAGCCAAGCAGTTAAAGCAGGTACTACCATTTATCTTTCAGGGCAAATTCCTCTTGTTGCTGAAACTATGGAAATGGTTTCTGACGACTTTGAAGCGCAAGCTGTACAAGTTTTTGAGAACATTAAAGCGGTGTGTGACGCTGCGGGCGGCACTACAAACGACTTAGTGAAGGTGAACATCTTCCTTATCGACCTAGGTCACTTTGCAACGGTTAATGAAATTATGAGCCGTTACTTCACCAAGCCTTACCCAGCACGCGCAGCCGTTCAGGTGTCGGCATTGCCTAAAGGTGCACAAATTGAAATTGATGGTGTAATGGAACTGCCGGAGTAAGCCATGTCACCTGAGCGTTACCAACGCATAAGACAAGTGCTGGAAAGAAGGCAAACAGATCTTACGGTTTGCCTTGAAAATGTACACAAGCCGCATAACGTATCTGCAGTAGTGAGAACCTGTGATGCAGTGGGTATTCATCGCGTTCACACCGTGTGGGAAAAGAAATACCAGTTTCGTCGCGGCACCGCTATGGGCAGCCAACAATGGGTGCGTCAAACCAATCACGATAATATCAACGACGCGATGGCTGAATTAAAAGGTCAAGGTATGCAGGTGCTGGTAACCCACTTATCTGATACCGCTGTCGATTTTCGTGATATTGATTACACCAAGCCTACGGCTATTTTGTTTGGTCAAGAGAAATACGGTGCCTCTGATGAGGCGAAAGCCGTTGCCGATCACGACATTGTTATTCCTATGATGGGCATGGTGCAGTCGTTGAACGTATCGGTAGCCGCAGCGCTAGTACTTTACGAAGCCCAGCGCCAACGTACTATTGCAGGTATGTATAACACCCAGCAGTTACCAGAAGAAGAGTGCCAAGCATTGGCCTTTCAAAATGGTTACCCGCGTTTGTATAAACTTTGCCAACGCAAAGGTTTGCCTTTGCCTGCTATTAACGCCATTGGTGAAGTGGATGCCGACGATAGCTGGTGGAAAGAAATGCAGATCACAAAAGCAGAAGCAAACGCGCTAGAGGCCGACTAGGGCCTAACCTATTGGTAGCACTTTTAGTTTTGCTCGTACTTGTATAGGGGCCAGCGTAAAAAACTGGCCTAAAGCGTACTCGCCAACCCCTCAACAATCCTTTACACTTCTTTTCCTATAACATGTTGAATAACACCAGCTTGTGCCAATTCAAAGGTTAAATAGTTAATGTTCCAAAAGAAGGATATCGCTTGATGCAAGCACTGGCCACTACACCCATTACTGCGCTTAAAGGCGTAGGCGCAAAGGTGGCAGAAAAGCTTAACAAAATAGGTTTGTTTACCCTTCAAGATATTCTGTTTCATCTTCCTCACCGCTACGAAGACAGAACCCGTATTTATAGCGTGGCAGAGTGCCGCCCGTTTACTCATGTAAGCGTGCAGGGCCAGGTAATGAGCGCCGACATTCAGTACGGAAAGAAGCGCATGCTGGTGGTCAAGCTTAGCGACGGTACTGGTACCATAACCTTACGCTTTTTCCACTTTGGTGCGGTGCAGCGTTCAATCATGACACCAGGCAACACGGTGCGCTGTTTTGGAGAAGTGCGTACTGGCAAGTGGGGCATTGAGATGATGCACCCAGAGTTTAAGCTTGTGGATGAAGACGCGCCACCATCAGAAGAATCACTAACCCCGGTTTATCCCACTACCGACGGTGTAAAACAGCTAACCCTTCGTAATTTGACTGACCAAGCTTTAAAGCTTTTGGATAAAGGGGCGCTGGCCGATTTGCTGCCCGACGGTATTTACGATAATCAAATAAGCCTGAACGAGGCCCTTCATCTGGTACACAGGCCGCCGCCTGATGTCGACGTTCACGAAATGGAAGAGGGGTTGCACCCTGCCCAGTATCGGTTAATTCTTGAAGAGCTGCTGTCTCATCACCTTAGTGTGCTTAAAGTGCGAAAGCTATCAGATGCGCAGCCTGGCATTCCCATTAAGGTGAATCAGCCGCTTATCGATAAAATGCTTGCCCAATTACCATTTTCACCAACGGGTGCTCAGGCTCGCGTGGTACAAGACATTCAAAAAGATATGCAGCATGCGCGGCCTATGATGCGCCTTGTACAAGGCGATGTAGGGTCGGGCAAAACCTTAGTTGCGGCACTGGCCGCGCTATCAGCCATTGGTGCAGGGCATCAGGTAGCGTTAATGGCACCTACTGAGCTGTTGGCTGAACAGCATGCCAATAACTTTCGTGGCTGGCTAGAACCTTTAGGTATTGAAGTAGGTTGGCTTGCCGGAAAGCTGAAAGGCAAAGCCCGCAATGAAGTATTAGCCCGCTTAGAAGCTGGCGATATTCAAATGTTGGTGGGTACTCACGCCATCTTCCAGGAAAGCGTAAATTACCAGCAGCTAGCGCTAGTTATTGTAGATGAACAACACCGCTTTGGTGTGCATCAACGTTTGGCCCTGCGAGATAAAGGCGAGCAGCAAGGTCGCTACCCTCATCAGCTAATTATGACGGCGACGCCTATTCCAAGAACGTTGGCCATGACAGCCTATGCCGATTTAGACACCTCGGTTATTGATGAGTTGCCACCGGGCAGAACACCGGTGCAAACCGTGGTATTACCCGATACACGCCGCGCCGATGTGATAGAGCGCGTACGTCAGGCCTGTAAAGAAAACGGCCGCCAAGCCTACTGGGTGTGTACGCTAATTGATGAGTCGGAAGTGTTGGAGTGTCAGGCAGCAGAAGACGCTGCGGTTACCCTTCGTACTGCGCTGCCAGACCTACACGTTGGTTTGGTACACGGGCGTTTAAAGCCTGCTGAAAAAGCGCAGGTTATGGCCGACTTTAAAGACGGAAAGCTGGATTTATTGGTAGCGACTACCGTTATTGAAGTAGGCGTAGACGTACCTAATGCCAGCATCATGATCATTGAAAACCCTGAACGATTGGGTTTAGCACAGCTTCACCAGCTTAGAGGCCGAGTGGGGCGTGGTGCGGTAGAAAGTCAGTGTGTACTTATGTACCAGAGCCCACTATCGAAAACCGCTACTCAGCGCCTTGGCGTATTGCGCGAATCTAACGACGGGTTTTATATTGCCCAGCGCGATTTGGAAATTCGTGGCCCGGGTGAATTTATGGGTACTAAGCAAACGGGAATGGCCGAACTTAAAATAGCAGACCTAGTACGCGACGCCGCTCTTATCCCTAAGGTTCAGGAAATTGCCTATACCCTTTGGGACAAATACCCCTCTCACGCTCAAGCCATCATTAATAGATGGATAGGGCATAAGGAGCAGTACGGTCATGCTTAATCATGTGCCTTTAATTATTTGTGATGACACCAATAGCGATGACGCTGCATTAATTAGTGCAATCAGCGAAAAGTGGGGTTTTCCTGTTGTTAGCAGCAGTGAAAAGCCTAGCGAAGGCTTGTATTTGCAGGTACAAAACGGCGTGCTAGGGCTTGCCGACGCAGGTGAGAAAAAAGTGAATCCGGTAGAGGTTGATTTTGCTTCGCCGGCAAGTTTGTATCGCAAGCAGTACGGCGGTGGGCGCAAAGAGCCCATTGTTAAGGCCATTGGTCTTAAAGGCAATGAAGCATGGCACGTAGTGGATGCAACGCCTGGGCTAGGTCGTGATGCCTTTGTTTTGGTAAGCGTTGGCTGTAAGGTCACAATGATAGAGCGATCGCCTGTGGTTGCCGCCTTGCTTGAAGATGGTATTCGCAGATTAGCGCTTAGTTTTCCGGAACTTGCAGCTAAAATGTCGCTTCAACATGGAAATAGTGCTGAGGTAATGCAATACTTCACTGGTGAGAATGTGAACGCTATTTACTTAGACCCCATGTTCCCGCACAAAAAGAAGTCAGCCTTGGTGAAAAAGGAAATGCGGCTGTTTCAGCAACTGCTTGGTCATGACCCAGACGCAGATGCGCTGTTACCGCCAGCACTAGAGCTAGCCACGCATCGGGTAGTGGTGAAACGCCCAAACAGTGCAGACGTGCTGGCAGGAATAAAAGCATCAATGGCTATTGAAAGCAAAAAACACAGATTTGATGTGTATTTGTGTCACAAAATCTAGGAGAGTAGCATGATACAAATTGGGGGCACTTTGCCTGAAGTAGATTTTAGCCTTTTAGTAAATGGCGAGATAACCAACCCAGGAACTAACGAGTTGTTTTCAGATAAGCGCGTCGTATTGTTTGCGGTACCCGGTGCATTCACGCCGACCTGTTCTCAAGCCCACTTGCCAGGCTATGTAGCGCTTGCTGATAAGCTTAAAGCCAAAGGTATTGATAGTATTATTTGCTTAAGCGTGAACGATGCATTTGTTATGGATGCATGGGGCAAAGCAAGCAATGCTGAAGAGATCATAATGCTGGCAGACGGCAATGGTTTCTTTACCAAGCAAATTGGCTTAGACATGAACACGGGCAATTTCGGCGGCTTGCGTTCGTTACGTTATTCAATGCTTGTGGAAGATGGCGAAGTGAAAAAGCTAAACGTTGAAGACCCAGGTCGTTTCGACGTTAGCGATGCGCAAACCATGCTAGATAGCCTGTAACACCGAAATTACTGCGTTAATAATATCAAGAGCCCGCAACTAAGGTTGCGGGCTTTTTTCGTTCAGATGTTTGTAAAGATTCGTTAATACCAGTCCGCATAGATAATTACCAGCGCCTTCTGAGTGGGCAACTATCTATGCGAATTGGTATTCTTTACTTATGTGTATGCTGGTCGGGATTTTCATTAAAATGTAATCTATGTATGATCTGGCGCTCTGTAAATAGCGTTGAATATCAGTACGTTCAGTGAAGGTTAATGAACTAACATGCAGTATTCTGTGTCGGAAGTGCAGAAAAAATAAGGGCTAACACACTACGTTACTTAGCATGTGGGCTCGTTCAGTTACCTTTACTTGATTAATGATAATAAGTATCATTTGCGTGAAAAGACAAACGTTTTAGGAATAATTATGACAACAACACTGAAAAAAATGAGTGCTTTGGTACTGGCTTCTGCGGTCACTTTCTCGATGCTATCTTCTCAGGCGCTTGCTAACGGTGCCATTGGCGATCACGTGAACAATCTTCACGCGCACATCGGCGAATATACGGAAGAGGTACATTGGTTAGAAAGCAAGTTTGGCAGTGTTGTTGATGCGTATGAAGCAAAAGATAAATCGCTTAAGACCGATGCACTGATTGAGTATTGGGAAGAGGTTGATTTTCACTCTGCTATTGAAACCCAGTATGTGCCTATTTACGCCTCTATTTGGCAAGGTATTTATGGTGTGAAAGTCGCCATTGATGAAGGCAAGCCTGTTGCAGACGTACGCGTAGAGCAAGAGAAGCTAAATCATGCCTTGTGGCAGGCGTTAGGCGCAGTTAAACTTGCGTCCCAGTATCAAAAGAAAGGCTTAGTGAACAAGGTTCAAACCACCGAAAAAGAACCTACCACAGGCCCTGAAGTTATCGACGATATTAAAACACGTCTTGATCGTGTTGTTGCTAAGTACGCGGAACAGCTTCACGAAGTAGCAACTACACTCGTTCACGATACTTACCTTCAACGATTTGAAGGTGTGGAAGGTGACTTGATTGCGAAAAACGCAGCTTTGGTTGAAGACTTGGAGAAAGACTTTAACGTAACGCTTCCACAAGCTATCTCAAAAGACACTGGCGTTGATTCAGTTCGTAAGGTCGTAGAGTCTATGCAGGCCAAACTTGACCGCGCTCGCGCACTTTTGGTTGAAGTAGAACAAAGTCGTAAAGACGTATTTTAAGGAAGGTGTATGCAACGTAGAACATTCTTACAAGGCTTAGCAGCGGCCGGTGCATTATCTGGTTTGCCGTTTAGTTTTGCTCACGCTATGACACAAACAGGCAGTGTGTCAGTTGAGTCACTGCCTAAATTGGAAGGTGATCTTACACTTTACTTAGGTCGTGGTGAAGGTGGCTTGTACGAGAATGTTCTAAAGGCCATCGAAAAGCGCAATCCAAAGCTTAATCTTAAAATAAGACGCGGCGGCTCTGCGGCATTAGCCAACACCATCGTAGCTGAGACTAAGGCAGGCGTTAAACGCGCCGACCTTTTCTGGGCCGTAGACACGGGCTCTATTGGCATGGTTACTGATGCTGGCGCGGCTAAGCCGTTGCCAGACGACCTTACTGCGCAGCTGCGTGAAGATTTTCAGTATCCGAGCTGGTCACCGGTAACAGGTCGTGTGCGTACACTGCCTTATAACACTGAGCGTGTTAAACCGGAGCAAATCCCTGAAAGCGTGATGGCATTAGCCGACAGCGATTTAAAAATTGGCTGGGCACCCGCCTACTCATCGTTTCAGTCTTTTGTCACTGCAATGCGCATTTTAGAGGGCGATAAAGCCACTAAATCATGGCTTAAAGGCATTAATAAGCACTCGAAAAAGTACGCAGGTGAACTTGGTGTAGTGATGGGCGTTGAACGTGGTGAAGTCGATATCGGCTTTGCGAATCACTACTACACCCTTCGCCTTAAATCAGGTAAGCCGAACGCAAACGTAGCGCTTGCGTACAGTAAAAGCGACGCAGGTTGCCTAGTAAATGCGTCTGGTATTGTGGCATTGAGCGACGGTGACTTGCCGGTTAACTTCATTCGTTACCTGCTTTCGCACGAAGTTCAGTCTTATCTTGCTCGCGAAGCCTACGAAATTCCTCTGGTTCAGGGGGTTGAACAGCCGCAAGGCTTAGCTGACCTAAGTACGCTGTCACCGCCTGAAATGGACCTTCGTAAACTGGCTGACTTACGCCCTACACTTAATCTTATGAGGGAAGTTGGCGTACTGTGACAAATTGGCCAAAGTCGTATCCACTGGCACTTCTTATCGCGCTGATGGCTTTATTGCCCGTCGGCGTTTTGTTTTCTCTAGCTCAAGATAGTGCGCAACTTTTCGATACCCATAACCTAAGGGTACTAGCGAACACGGTGTCATTGGTGGTGCTTACCATTATTGGCTCTGTACTTATCGGAGTGCCGCTTGCCTTTTTAACCGCTTATGTGCAGATGCCATTTAAGCGGTTTTGGCTCATTTTACTTGCCGCGCCATTAGCACTACCAAGCTACATTGGCGCATTTGCGATGTACTTTTCATTTGGCACAGGTGGCGAAATTGAAAATGTGCTGGGAATTAGCACTCCACCTATCAGCGGCCTTTGGGGCTCTGCGCTGGTCATGAGCCTTTATACTTATCCATTTGTCATGATGACAACCCGTTCAAGCTTACTGAGTTTAGATGCAAGTTTGGTTAACGCGGCGCGCACGCTAGGGTTAACCTTAGGCGCAAGCTTATGGCGAGTGGTTTTACCGCGTGTTGTGAATAGCGTTGCCGCAGGGGCACTCCTTGCTGCACTTTATGCGTTATCCGATTTCGGTACGCCTGCAATAATGGGCTTCGACACTTTTACCCGTGTTATCTTTGTTGAGTATAACGCCTTCGGTCTTAGTCAAGCCGCTATGCTGAGCCTTCAGCTTATGATTATTGTTGGGCTTATTCTATTTATAGAAAGTCGTATTAGTGGCGCTCAAGAGCGCCCAGGTAAGCATTTATCGTTGTTTCCTGCTCGCTGGCAGCGAAATCTAATGTTGCTGGCTACTATGCCGGTGGTATTTATGGCTATTGTGCTTCCCCTTGCTATTTTTACGCTGTGGTTAGTGCGAGAAGGCGCCGGCGGTTTTGAATTTAGCTATGCGTGGAACTCAGCTCATGCGTCATTTATTGCAGCGATTGTTGCTGTATTACTCGCCATTCCGGTGGCTCATGCCGCTATTGCCGGAAAAGCTGGACGCTTTATGGAGCGCATTACTTATTTTGGCTTTGGGGTTCCGGGTATCGTAATGGGGACGGCCCTTGTTTATGTTGGCCTGCAGTTGCCCGCGCTCTATCAAACGTTAAGTCTGCTTGTAATGGCTTATGTACTGCGCTTTATCCCACTTGCTGTGGGAAGTGTAAGAAGTACGGCTGAGAATATTGATTCAGGTCTGGTAAAAGCCGCTCGTGTGCTAGGCGCTAGCCCGCGTGAGGCATTTATGCGAATTACGCTGCCGTTAACCCTTCGTGGTATGATAGCGGGCGCAGCGCTTGTGTTTTTAGAGGCCATGCGCGAACTACCTGCAACGCTAATGTTAGGACCTACAGGATTTGAAACCTTAGCTACCTATATGTGGCGTGTTTACGAAGCGGGTTACTTTGGCCGCGCAGCCGTGCCGGGGCTTTTACTTGTTTTATTATCAGGTGTGGGGTTAATTCTCATGCTGTCGGGCGAAAGAAAAGCCCAGTTTACCGTTACCGAGGATGATCGTTCGTAATGCTTAGTGTAAATAATTTGTCTGTGAATTATGGGTCTACCCGCGTTGTCGACAAGTTAAATCTTGAGCTTGGACAAGACGAAATCCTGATGCTGGTGGGGCCAACCGGCTGCGGTAAAACCACCATTTTGCAAGCGTTGGCTGGGCTTATTCCTATTTCAGAAGGTGCTATGAGCCTAGGTGAATGGGAAAGTACAGCAAACAAACATGTTCCGCCTGAAAAGCGTAACGTGGGTATGGTGTTTCAAGACTTTGCGTTGTTTCCTCATCTTACCGTTCAGCAGAACGTTTGCTTTCGTTTAAAAGACACTAAGCTGGCCGATCATTGGCTTCAATTATTAGGCCTAGATAACTTCCGCGATGCAAAACCTGCACGTCTTTCTGGCGGTCAAAAGCAGCGCGTTGCGCTAGCAAGAACGCTAGCTCACGAACCTTCCTTTGTATTGCTAGACGAACCCCTTTCAAACCTTGATGCTGCGCTAAAAGACAGCTTGCGCTGGGAAATTCGCGATGCCTTAAAAAAAGCAGGCGTACCTGCTATTTGGGTAACGCACGATCAAGAAGAGGCGCTAAGCGTTGGCGATAGAGTGGGTATACTTAATAAAGGTGTGCTTGAGCAATTAGACACACCTGAAGCCTGTTACTCTTCTCCTGCCAGCCGTTTTGTGGCGCGTTTTATGGGCGAAGCGAGCTTCTTAAGTGCGACGTTCGATAGCAGCGCAGCAAATACAGACAAAACAGTGGTTACCGATATTGGTAATGTGCCGGGCACACCGCTTCAAGGTGCAAGCGGCAACGTAGACTTGTTGGTACGCCCTGACGATTTAAGCTTAGATGCTGCACTAAGTGAAACTAACTGTACGGTTGAATGGGTACGCTACGAAGGCGAAAGTCGGCTTTACGCGGTTGTCTTAGATTGCGGCGACGAGCTTAAAGTACGAGTAAGCCACGAAAATGCTATAAAGCCCGGTACTCGCGCCTTCGTACAGTTAATAACCACACATCCATTGGCCGTTTTTCCTAGAGGTTAATTGTGATCAAGCGCGATGTAATTGTTATTGGTGCAGGAGCTGCAGGGCTTTTTTGTGCGGCGCAGGCCGGCGCGCGCGGACGCAGCGTAGAAGTGCTCGATCACGCTAAAAAAGTGGGCCGAAAAATCCTGATGTCAGGAGGTGGCCGCTGTAACTTCACTAACATGTATGCAGGCCCTGAAAACTTTCTTTCGCAAAACCCTCACTTTTGTAAGTCGGCACTAAGTCGCTATACTCAATGGGACTTTATTGGCTTGGTTGCCGAGTATGGCATTGCCTACCATGAAAAAACCTTAGGCCAATTGTTTTGTGATGATAGCGCCAAAGAGATCGTCGATTTACTGCTTAATGAGTGCAACAAAGCGGATGTGACGATTACTACTCGTTGCGAGATTCTAAGTGTTGAAAAGAATGAAAGTGGGTACTCACTTACAACCTCGAATGGTGAGTATGAATGTGACTCCCTTGTAATTGCTACCGGCGGTTTAAGCATGCCCAAGCTAGGTGCCACGCCATTCGGCTACAAAATAGCGCAGCAATTTGGTCTTAACGTATTACCTACTCGTGCAGCACTTGTTCCCTTTACCTTGCACGATAAAGATAAAGACACACTGGCAGAGCTTAGCGGTATCGCAGTTGATGTATATGCCAGCTGCAACGACACTACGTTTAAAGAAGCGATGTTGTTTACCCACCGAGGGTTGAGCGGCCCTGCCATGCTCCAAATTTCCAGCTATTGGGAAGCGGGTGACAGCTTAAGTATCAACATGCTACCTAACGACGATGCTACGGCGCTTCTACAAACTGCACGCACAGAGACGCCAGACGCATTGCTTGCTACCTGTTTAAATAAAGTATTTCCAAAGCGTATGGTACAGAGCCTTATTGAGTATCATAGTTGGCGCAACGTGCCGGTGAAACAGCTGACTCACGGCGAGTGCGACGCCATTGCTGACACCCTAGAGAATTGGCAAATAAAGCCAAACGGCACAGAAGGATATCGCACCGCCGAGGTTACTATAGGCGGTGTAGATACCAATGACCTATCATCAAAAACAATGATGGCGAAAAACGTAGAAGGTCTGTACTTCATTGGCGAAGTGGTTGACGTTACCGGTTGGCTCGGTGGCTTTAATTTCCAGTGGGCATGGAGCAGTGGTTGGGCAGCAGGGCAAGTGGTTTAAAACGACATACCAATTGCTAATCCAGCAACCACCGCACTCTTTTGTGTAAGTGGTACCTACCAATGCAGATAAATGATGGGGTGACGTTTCCCAATGATGAGCATTTCCCTTTGCAACAACAATGGGGGCAAATACCAAGGCAGCAACCAAGCCTAACGCTATTTGAACTCGCATAGTTAAGCTTACATCTACCCATAGCATCAAAATCTCGCTAAGGTGTCTGTATACAAGCCACCGAAGGAAAGAATAAGATAATGATTGATGAGAAACAGAAGGTACGTTTTTTAGATACTTGTACCGAACAGCTTATCGCGCTTTATACAGCCAGCAAAAACGGTAAAAAAGTCGATGCTGAGAAATATCGGGTACAAGGATTTATGCACGCTGGCGAGCTTCTAGGGATAATTACCAATGAACAGGGCAAGGCGCTGATTGCCGACTTACATGTACAGGTTTTTGGTGAAACTATTGATGAGCGAGCGACAAGAAAACGTAAACTTAATGCGCTAAAAGAATCTGATCCCGATGCATATATTGAGATTCCTGCAATAGAAAGACGTTAATAGGAACGAATCGTTAGCTCAGAAGCAATGTATACATTGCTGTTACTTCTGTTACGGCAAGCGTAGGCACCTACATCACAAATGAACGCTGCAAAGATCTCACCACCCTGTTAAATAAAGCAGATAAACTGATGTACAGCGTTAAGGAGAAGCATAAAACGGCTCAATTTGCGTCTTCTTAATTACCCTTCCAGCAACGTATCACACACGCAGTGTATTAGGGTCATTTAAGCTGCGCTTTCGCTATATTCTTTACGGCATTGGTCAAGTCGGCAAGCGCTGCCGATTCAAGGGTTGTCCAATGCCAAAATAACGGTACTCCAAGCTCTTTTTGAGGGAATAACGGAACGAGATAGCCTTCGTTAACCTCTTGTTCAACTTGAAGCGTGGGTAGCAAAGCCCACACCACGCCATCTAGCGCCATTTTGACAAAGCCATGAGACGATGGATACCAATGACAAGTTGTAAAAGAGGGGGCTATGTTTAAACACTCTCGTTGATAATCAGTCAGCAAAGTCACATCGTATTCGTCGTACAGCAAACCCGGTGTACTCATCACGCTCTGGGGGGATATTTCTTTATGCAGGTATCGCTCAATGAAGCGAGGCGATGCATAAAGTTGATAGCGCATAGTCCCCAGTCTTATAGATTGCCCACCGGTAACGGGTGTACCTGTTTGGCTAATGCAAGCCATTACACGGCCTTGCTGTAATATATCTCGGGTTTGAGTTTGATCCGCATTAACAATATGAATCGGGTTGGCACGCTTATCACTAAACGCGGCCATTACTTGCGAGAACCAGGTAGCCAGCACATCGTTATTCACGGCAACGCTTATAGGTGCAGCCGACGCTTCTAATCCACTTTGTATATTCAACGCTTCTTCTAATACGCTTACTTTTTGAATATGCGCCAGCAGCTCTTTTCCTAGTGGCGTAGCGCGAAGTGGCTTGGTGCGAACCATCACTGGCCCGCCCACACTCTGCTCTAGCCGTTTTATTTTTTGCGATACCGCCGACTGGGTGAGGTTTAGGGCCTGTGCACCTTTTTCAAATCCGCCGTAGCGTAACACTTCATGAAAGCATCGAAGCGCGTCGTAATCCAACATTAATGACTACCTGTGAAAAGAAGGTTATAAGTATTAATTTTACTTATTCAAAACAAATATCATTAATTTAATTTAGTCTTTCAAGGTGTATAAAATCAAGCCAATTATTCAGCATGTAACCTTAAACCGCGTTACAGCTATGGCGTTTGAACTTATTTACACTAAGAGGCATTTATCATGTTGGCGGCAGCAACAAGTGGTTTCGTGATGGGCGGTACCCTAATTATTGCAGTAGGCGCACAAAACAGTTTTTTGATTGAGCAATCGATGAAGCGACAGTGGACAACCTTGTTTGTCCTGCTGTTTATCCTAAGCGATGCCATCTCAATAAGTTTAGGTGCGATGGGCTTTGGCTTGCTATTGCAGGAATACCCAATGCTGGTGTCTACCACCAAGTGGGCTGGTGTGGCGTTCTTACTGTGGATTGCTTTTAACAAAATAAAATCATCTTTGGCCAACGACGCGCTTGTTTTAGAAATGGCGAAAAAGCAACTGTCGTTCAAAAAAGCACTGCTCATCGCGTTGGCAGTAACCTGGTTAAACCCCCACTTTTACCTAGACACTTTATTGTTGATGGGAAACTTAGCGAGTCAGTGGCAAGAAAATAAATGGTGGTTTGTGGGTGGAGCTATTGGTGCATCTGTAGTTTGGTTCGTAGGTTTGAGTACCTTAACCGCACGTTTTGCGCACCATATGCAGCGCCCTAATTTCTGGCGTTGGTTTAACCGTCTTAATGCTGCGGTATTAGGTATGGTAAGTATTCAGTTGGCGAGTTTGTAAGGCAAAAGCGCTAAATAGCAAAATATTACGACGCGTCGAGTACGCTTTATGATTTAAGACGGTACGCTACGCACCTGTGATAGTTGACGATGAGCGCGAAGAGAGGGATAGACTGGTGAGCTGGATTTATTTGATTGTGGCGGGCCTTCTGGAAATTGGTTGGCCTGTTGGACTAAAAATGTCACAAGAGGCGGAAACCCGCGTAATGGGTATTTTACTTGCGGTTGGGTTTATGGCTGCCAGTGGTTTTTGTTTATGGATGGCGCAAAAACAAATTCCAATTGGAACGGCGTACGCTGTGTGGACAGGAATTGGCGCCGCGGGCACATTTTTAGTGGGTGTTATGTTTTATGGCGACCCCTCGTCATTGGCACGATATTTCGGCGTAGCGCTTATTGTTGCAGGAGTCGTTGTCTTAAAGTTGGCCCACTAAAGTTAGGTCCAATTACAAAAAAGCCCGTTAGCTTAGTGCGAACGGGCTTTGTTTTTTAAGCGGGTGGTCAGGTTTTAGTGATATCCAAGTTGGTTTCTAAGCTCTGCCATAAAGGTTTCGATACGTTCAGCATTCTTGCCTAAATCACTTTTCCCTACTCGTGATTTGCTGCGGATATCAACCAGTGTGTCATCGCTTTTAGCGGTTAGACGAATAACTACGTCGTCTTTAAAACCAAACCACGCTGTGGTGTCGGTGGCTTCCAAGGTGTTCGGCAATGCGCCGTCGTTAACGCGTTCCCATCCAAGCGCCTCTATGGCTTTTTCTGCAGCGATGTAGACCTCATTTGCGGGTTGCGGCAGCAATTGAGTTTTAATTTCAGGGTAAGCTTCTAGTTGCTGCTTAGTGACTTCACCGCCTTCATAAGCGATGGAGTTAGGCGCACCTTCGCATAGCGGTGTAATTGCAACGAATTCCGGCGGATTAGTGACATCGGTAGTAATGTCATGGATTGGAGGAACTGCGCTGGCTTTGCTCATCCTGCTCACCGGCATACTGATAAAGGGGGCCGGGTAATACCACCATAAGAAAACCGACAATACTGGTAAGGGCAATGAGTGCTTTCAAGTGAACTCCAAAGTTATTATTTTATTTTTACTAAGCTACTTTAACAGTGAACGTTGCGTTTTGGATTACTTTCTAGCAATAAAATCGGTACTAGGCCAATATTTAACATGTTTGTACACTAGGGCTGTTGGTCTTTAACGTACATCAAAGGCCAGCAGGCCCTGGATGAACCCTATTTAAAGCAAGGTAATGAGTTTTGCAAAATCAGCCTGATGCTAGCGAAGCTTACGTGCTTCAAGCCGAACTACTTGTTGATACGTTATCGACACAAAAGCCGCTTTTTCAACGTGGTGTGAGCGAGTATGAGCTCATTGAGATTTTGAAAAAAGCGCCATATCACTTTTTTGATGACGCTTCGTTACGAGAGCCTTTAATGCTCTTTAAAACCCATTTCATTGTGTTTCACGCCCTTTATCAACTTAAACGAAGTTGGATAGAGCAGGGCGAAGGCGTGCTAGACATTCATACTCTTAATATTAAGCTAAACCAAGAAAGTGCCCACAGCGACAATAATAGTGCCCACAGCGACAAAAATAGTACCCACGGCGACAATTATAAAGATAAAGAAAGTCAGGATAAGGTTGGAGCAATAACCGAAGCTGATGCCTTAGCTGAATACTACTTGGACTGGGGCAATTTTGAGAAGGCCGACAGAAAAAGTGTAGATGCACTGCTCAATGCGTTTTGGCATCGCATGGCCTCAGGAAACGCGCACACCTTTGAGCAGGAAGATATTGCTGATGCCCACGCGCTTCTGGGCCTGCCCCAAGATGAACATGTATCTTTGTCGGTACTAAAACGAGTATATAAAAAAGCCCTGCAGTTGGTTCACCCTGATAAGGGAGGAACGCAACAGGAAGCCCAAGACGTCATTCACGCCTACCAGTTATTGCTGGGTTATTATTCGTTAAAATAGAACGTTAAGTGCATTGTGATTTCGCTTTATTCGTATAACGTATACACGCTCAGGTATTTGACCGACAACTTCAGTAATTTCAACTTCATTGACTTTTATTATCATCTATAAATGCGCACAATATGACCTATAAGAGCGTAGATCCGTATCAATGATCGCTTAACTATGCCACTTCAAAACCAATTATCGCAGTTTCAGGCTTTGAAATGCGCTAGATAATTCGGTGCACCGGAAGCAATAAGCTTTAATTTTAAAATTGGATATGCAGAGCAAAGGCCGTGTTCTGTACAAAAAGTTATTGGGAAATAGAAAATTTATGAGTCGCATTTTTTATGTTACTGCAGCATTAATAACCCTTGTCGGCGTTATTGGGTGTTCGAATGAAGGCGAGCAAGCACAGCAAGGTGCTCAGCAAGGTATGCCTGCACCCTCAGTATCGGTAGTTACACTGAAACAAGAACCTGTAGTACATGAAATGGTGTTACCGGGCCGCGTAAGCCCGTCTCGTCAATCTCAGGTGCGTCCTCAGGTAGATGGTGTTATTACGGAGCGCTTGTTTGAAGAAGGCGCACATGTAGAAAAAGGACAGCAGCTTTATCAAATTGACGAAGCCCGTTATCTAGCACAGTTAAATAGCGCAAAAGCCGATTTGAAAAGTGTTCAAGCGAACCTTAAAACGTTGGAAGCAAAGGCGCGACGCTATGACGACCTTGTTGCGCAAAACGCGGTAAGCAAACAAGAATATGACGACGTAATTGCTCAGAAAGATCAAGCGCAAGCGGCAATTAGCGTAGCTGAGGCTGCTGTTGACGTAGCGAAGGTTAATATGGGTTACACCAAAGTGTACGCCCCAATCAGCGGACGTATTAGCCGCTCTTTTGTTACTGAAGGTACCCTAGTTACCACGAACCAATCTCAGCAACTTGCAACCATTACACAGCTTGACCCAGTTTTCATTGATATGCAGGAGTCAGGTGCGTCAATTATTACGCTTCGCCAGTCAATGAGAAACCAAGGTTCAATGGATGTTGAATTAACGGTAGATGAAGTAACAGGCAAGCGTTACGACCAAACAGGCAGCGTTAAATTTTCTGAGGTAACGGTTGATGAGACCACTGGTTCGGTAACACTTCGTGCTGAAATGCCAAATCCAGATGGCGTATTGCTGCCTGGCTTGTTTGTGAAAGGCCACGTCATTACTGGACGCGAAAATGCGCTGCTTGTTCCTCAACGCGCAACGACACGCCAACCAGACGGTTCGCTTTCAGTTTATGTTGTTAACCAAAACAACGAAGTTGAAGGCCGTACTTTGGAAATAGGCAAAATCTATCGAGACCAATATGTTGCCCTAAGCGGTGTGAGCGAAGGCGAAAAGGTAATTGTAACTGGATATCAGAAGGTGAAGCCTGGCGCGAAAGTTAATCCGTCAGAGTGGCAACCATCATCACGTGGCTCACGATAGCAAACAAGGGATTTAAGTAATATGGCTCGTTTCTTTATAGACAGGCCCGTGTTTGCATGGGTGCTGGCAATTATCACAATGATGGCGGGTGTGTTGGCAATCACCTCACTCCCTATTGAACAATATCCCAAGGTTGCGCCGCCCTCGGTGACTATCTCAGCGACGTATCCAGGTGCATCTGCAGAAACTGTAGAGAACTCGGTAACTCAGGTAATAGAACAAAGCCTGACGGGAATTGATAACCTACGTTATTTCTCGGCAAGCAGTTCGAACAGCAGCATGTCTATTACGCTCACTTTTGAGCCTGGTACTGACCCTGATATTGCGCAAGTACAAACGCAGAATAAGGTACAGGGTGCACTTCCGCTGTTGCCTACTCAGGTACAGCAACAAGGGGTAACCGTAACTAAAGCAAATAGCGCATTTGCATTGGCAGTTGGCTTCTATTCTGAAGACGACTCAATGACGCAATATGACCTGAGCGACCTGTTAGTTTCTCAATTTCGCGACCCGATTTCCCGCGTTAATGGTGTGGGAAATGTACGGGTATTCGGTGCGCAGCGTTCAATGCGTATATGGTTAGATCCAGATAAACTGTACAGCTACAACCTTACACCTACTGACGTTCAAGGCGCCGTTCAGGTACAAAATACTGATGTGTCTGCTGGTCAATTAGGTGGTATGCCTGCAATAGAAAATCAGCAGATTAACGCGACAATTCAAGCGCAAAGTCGCCTTCAAACCGTTGAAGATTTCGAAAACATCGTACTTCGCGTAAATACCGATGGTTCTCAGGTTCGCGTGCGTGACGTTGCGCGTGTTGAACTGGGTGCGCAAAGCTACGACGTTATTGTTCGATACAATCGCAAGCCTGCATCAGGTATGGCGATAAGCCTTGCTTCTGGCGCAAACGCACTAGACACCATTAAGGCAGTAAAAGCCCGTGTTGAAGAACTGCGCTCGAACTTGCCTGATACAGTTAAAGTGGTTTACCCGGTTGACAGTTCTCCTTTTATCGAGCTTTCTATCGAGTCGGTAGTACACACGCTTATCGAAGCGGTAGTACTGGTATTCTTGGTGATGCTACTGTTCCTTCAAAATTGGCGTGCAACGTTGATTCCTACCATTGCGGTACCTGTGGTATTGCTCGGCACCTTTGCTGTGCTATTAGCATTTGGCTTTAGTATTAACGTGCTAACCATGTTCGCTATGGTACTTGCTATCGGCCTGCTCGTGGATGACGCCATCGTGGTGGTGGAAAACGTCGAACGTATTATGGAAGAGGAAGGCCTCTCACCTGCCGAAGCCACCAAAAAGTCGATGACTCAAATCACAGGTGCACTTGTTGGTATTGCGGCCGTGCTTTCAACGGTATTTATCCCAATGGCGTTCTTCAGCGGCTCAGCAGGCGCTATTTATCGTCAGTTCTCGGTTACAATCGTGTCGGCTATGGCATTTTCGGTATTGGTCGCCATTATCCTTTCACCGTCTCTGTGCGCTACGTTATTGAAAAAGCATCCGGAAAACCATGACAAGAACAAAGGCTTCTTTGGCTGGTTTAACCGCACGTTTAACAAAGGCCGCGATCGCTATCAAAAGACTACAACTCATATGGCGCAACGCTTTAAGCGCTATTTCGTTGTTTATGGTTTGCTTGTAGGTGGTATGGCATTTATTTTCAGCCAGCTTCCTGGCGCGTTTCTTCCAGATGAAGACCAAGGGCGTATGATGGTGTTGGTAAGCACACCGCCTGGTGCAACAGCTGGTCGTACGCTCGAGTCTATTAAGCAAGTAGAAGACTATATTCTTGAGCAAGAACAAGACGCGGTTAACGGCATGTTCGCGGTTGTGGGCTTTAGCTTTGCGGGTCAGGCGCAAAACGCGGGTATGGCTTTCTTAAACTTCAACGACTGGAGCGTAAGAGACGAAAATAATTCTGCGTTTGCAGTGATGAACCGAGCTTTTGGCGCGTTTAGCCAAATTCAAGATGCCTCAGCCTTTCCTATAGTGCCTCCGCCTATCATGGAACTAGGTAATGCAACGGGCTTTGATATGCAGCTTGTCGACCGTGGTGGAAATGGTCACGAAGCGCTGATGAATGCGCGTAATCAGCTGTTGGGCATGGCAGCGCAGAATCCAAAGCTGGCTGGCGTTCGCCCCAATGGTTTAAGTGACGTACCTCAATTTAAAATCAATATTGATAGCGAGAAAGCGTCGGCACTTGGATTGAATTTAAGTGAGATCAATAACGCGCTTCAAATAGCGTGGGGGTCCAGCTACGTAAATGACTTCATTGATAAAGGTCGAATTAAGCGTGTTTACATGCAGGCAGATTTGCCTCATCGCATGACCCCTGAAGACTTGGATAAGTGGTTTGTTCGCAACAGCGACGGCGAGATGGTGGCGTTTAACACGTTCTCGACCACTGAATGGGTTTATGGCTCACCTAAGTTAGAGCGTTTTAACGGCGTGTCGTCTGTCAATATTCAAGGTAGTGCTGCTGAAGGTATCTCTTCGGGTGAAGCAATGGCTGAAATGCAGAAATTGGTTGAGCAGTTACCGCCAGGCTTCGCAATCGAATGGTCAGGCCTATCTTATGAAGAGCAGGAAGCAGGCTCGCAAGCGCCTATGCTTTACGCACTATCAATCTTGATTGTTTTCTTGTGCTTAGCGGCCCTGTACGAAAGCTGGTCTGTACCATTCGCCGTTATGTTAGTGGTGCCTTTGGGTATTCTTGGCTCGGTAACCGCTGCGTTTATTTTCAACTTGCCGAACGACGTGTACCTGCAAGTAGCGTTTTTGACTACCGTAGGTTTGGCGGCGAAAAACGCTATTCTTATTGTCGAATTTGCAAAAGAGCAGTACGAAAACGGCGAAGATTTAATGACTGCGGTTTCAAATGCAGCCTCTCAGCGTTTCCGCCCAATTTTAATGACGTCAATGGCGTTTATTTTGGGGGTAACGCCGTTAGCACTAGCTAGCGGAGCAGGCGCAGCCAGCCAAAATGCAATAGGTATTGCGGTTATGGGTGGTATGTTCGCCGCTACTTTCTTGGCGATTTTCTTCGTGCCCATGTTCTATGTGCTGGTAGAAAAACTCTTTCATAGGGAAGACAAGTAACAAGCAAGTGCGCTAGAGTGGGAAAAACTTTTCATTTTTGAATAGGGATATCGGTAATGACCACCGTTGTTTTTTCTCACGGCAAAGAAAGCGGTCCATGGGGCAGTAAAATAACAACGCTTTCAAATGTAGCGAGCGATATGGGTTTTGGCGTCGAGAGTATTGATTATCAAGATCTCGACTGCCCGGAAGCTCGCCTAGCGCGACTTAAAGAGTTTATTGCTGAAAAGTGCAATGATGTTGTTCTGGTTGGCTCCAGCATGGGCGGCTATGTGTCACTTGCCGCAGCAAGCCAAATCTCGGCACGAGGCGTATTTCTTATGGCTCCTGCACTGTATTTGCCAAACTACGAAATTCAACGGTTCCCCTACGACGGCTACGTGAGCTTAGTGCACGGCTGGAATGACGATATCGTGCCTATCGAAAATAGCTTAAAGTACGCGCGCCATCAAAAAGCTCAGCTCTTGTTACTTAATGACGGCCATCGCCTCGCGAATAGCAAATCTGTTATTTCTCCGTTTTTCAGAAATTGGTTGGAAAAATTTCGATACTAATGATGAATCGGTAAGCCTACGACCAATCGCTTATAGTTCACGCTTACGCAAATGCGGGAAAGCGCCTGTTTTTATGGCATGATGAGTTATTGCTTAAAACAGGGCAGATGGAAATGACATTTAGTTTACCTCAAGCGCCACAATGGTCGTCGCTGATTAAGTCTGGTTGCCGTGTCTTTGTTGGTGGAAATGCCTCGGTGCCGCATGCACTAGTGCAGCATCTCATTGATAACAGCGAAGGGTTTAGCGACATCGAGCTGGTTCATATGCTGGCCTTAGGCGACACCCGATGGGTGAAAGAAGAGTATAAAAACCTCTTTAAAGCGAATACATTCTTCATTGGTGGCGAAGCCATGCGTAAGGCGGTCGATGAAGGCCGCGCCGACTATACCCCCGTTTTCCTGTCTGAAATATCAAGCTTATTTAGCGACGGTACGCTGGCACTGGATGCTGCGCTGGTTAACGTAAGCCCGCCCGATGAATTCGGCTATTGCTCACTAGGTCCTGCAGTGGATATTGCTATGTCGGCAATCAGACAAAGCAAAAAGGTCATTGCTCAAATTAATCCTCAGGTGCCAAGAACCGCCGGCCACTCTTATATTCACATCAGCGAAATAACGGCCTGCATTGAAGCCGAAGAGCCGCTTGTTGAAGTAACGCCGCCGCCTATCGATTCGGTGGCAGAGCGAATTGGTCAGTATGTTTCAATGCTGGTGGATGATGGTGCAACGCTGCAATTTGGTATTGGGAAAATACCGAGTGCCACCCTTAAATATCTGTGTAACCACAAAGACCTAGGCATTCACAGCGAAATGCTCACCGACAGTATTATTGAACTGTTGGAGTCGGGTGCTATCACCAACAAGAAGAAGACTTTCCACCCCGGTAAAATTGTTACTAGCTTTGCTATTGGCACCCGCCAGCTTTACGATTTAATCGACAGCAACCCTCACATCGAGTTTTATCCAAGTAGCTACGTAAACAAACCCACCAATATTGCCAAGAACGATAATATGGTTGCCATTAACAGTGCGCTTGAAGTGGATTTAACCGGTCAGGTGGTGGCCGATTCATTGGGCTACGACTTTTACAGTGGCATAGGCGGGCAAGTTGATTTCGTAACGGGCGCGTCTATCAGTAAAGGTGGGAAAGCGATTATAGCGCTGCCTTCTACTGCCAAGAATGAAACCATTTCCCGTATCACACCCCGTATCAGTGAAGGGGCGGGTGTTGTTACTTCGCGGGGGAATGTTCAGTACGTGGTGACCGAATACGGCATAGCATCGCTTAAAGGCAAAAGCATTCGAGAGCGTGCATTGGAACTTATTCGTGTGGCACACCCCAAATTCCGTGCAGCGCTCTTAGAAGAAGTAAGACAGCATTATTGGGTACCTCATTATCAGGAAAAGTACCCAACCGATATTCCAGAGCTGGGTGCTATTCAGCTTAAAAAACTGAATATTCAGGGGGAAACCTATTACATGCGCCCGCTGAACCCCGCCGATGAAAGGCGTTTGCAGGAATTCTTTTACTCCCATACGAAAGAAACACTAAGGCTGCGTTACAACTACGACCCGAAGCAAATGTCGCGCGAAAAGTCGTGTAATTTGGTGTCGGTGGATCAAAGCTCAGATGCGGCGTTATGTATTGTAAGGCAAGAAGGCTCCCGTATTACCATTCACGCAGTAGGGCGTTTTTACTTCAATCCAAATGACAATACCTGTGAAGCAGCGTTTGTTACCCGTGAAACCCAGCAAGGGAAGGGGATGGCAAGCAGGCTGCTAAACGAATTGATCAACGTTGCGAAAAAACGAGGCATTGCGAAGATGATGGCCTACGTGCGTGGCGATAACAGCCCGATGATTGCCATTTTCGAGCAAGCGCAATTTAAACGGAAGTTCACTGGCGACCCCAGTGACATAGAGTTAGTACTAGATGTGGCATCACTCGCATGACAATTAAAATTTTTCGCGGCAAACACGGCACTAAACACGACTTAGGGAAAGATCATCCCGAGTCACCGGACCGCCTGTTCGCCATAGACGACCAATTACTGTCTTCTGGACTCGATATGGTGTGTGAGCACGCTGGTGCTACGCCTATTGCTGAAGCTTATCTTAAGCTAGCCCACGACCCTTACTATGTGAAAAGTGTGTTTGAGCATGCGGCTCAGTCCATATTTAGCGACCACGAAAAAACGCTCTATTCCGAACGCAAGGATAATGTCGCATGGTTAGACGAAGATACCGGCTTGATGCGACACAGCTTAAATGCAGCACTTGAGTCGGCTGGTGCGGGATGTAACGCGGTGGATTGGGTTATGGAAGGCAGTGACAGGCAGGCGTTCTGCGCGACAAGGCCGCCAGGTCACCACGCTACATACGACAGCGCCATGGGCTTCTGTATTTTTAATAACATTGTTATAGCTGCGCGCTATGCCCTTCAAAACTATGAACTAAAGCGCGTTGCCATAATCGATTTTGATGTTCACCACGGAAACGGTACCGAGCAAATTGTTGCTGGCGATCAACGCATCATGCTTTGCAGCAGTTTCCAGCATCCTTTTTATCCACACAGTGGTTCACCGGTGTCGGCAAGTAATATTCTTTCTGTACCACTAGAAGCAGGCTCTACAGGTGAGGTATTTAGAGAAAAAGTGCAGCACTGGTTTAACGCATTGCGAAACTTTCAACCTGAGCTGATTTTTATCTCAGCGGGTTTTGATGCCCACGCAGAAGATCCTATGGCGCATTTGCGACTGGTGGAAGACGATTATTTCTGGATAAGCCAACAACTTCGCGCAGTGGCTGACGAGTGTTGCCATGGTCGCATAGTCAGCATGTTAGAAGGCGGCTACGATTTAAGTGCACTAGGCCGCAGTGTGGTGTCGCACCTTAAAGGTATGAGCCGCCCTATTGACGAAACTCAATAGGGCTTCATAGCAAGTGAATTATCGTGTTGCTAATTCAACGTGTAAACACGGTAATAGATACCAGCTCAACACCGGTGCATCAGCCTTCATTTAATTAAGCTATCCATCGTGTAAGCATGTAAAGGCCAGCACCTAACATGGCAAGGTTTTCGGTAAGCGAGATAAACCCAAGAGGAAGGTCTGAATTACCGCCCACACAGGCGCATTTAAGTTCACGTTTATCGATGTATACCGCTTTAATAACTGAAACTGCACCTATTGCACCGATAAAAATAGAAACAGGTGAAACTAATAGTGCGGGAAGCCCCGCTAGCATACCAAGCCCAGCAAGCGCTTCTGCGAAAGGGTACACATACGCGTACCTTACGTGCTTCATTGCCAGTAAGTCATAAGTAATGAATTGATTTGAGAA
The DNA here is from genome assembly GCF_947311905.1 of Alteromonas sp. CyTr2. Lineage (NCBI taxonomy): Bacteria > Pseudomonadati > Pseudomonadota > Gammaproteobacteria > Alteromonadales > Alteromonadaceae > Alteromonas > Alteromonas sp. CyTr2. The sequence continues at coordinate 89,720 of NZ_CAMZMZ010000011.1, forward strand.
CGCTACAATGTCCTGTAGTTTTTGTAATGCGAGGATCACCATGGTGATGCCAATGAAATTCATTATGAAAGGTTCAATACCTGTCGGGAGTCCACCTTTTAGCATGAGCGCAAATACCACAAGGGCGGCTAAAGAAAAAATCACAATGATAGGTGTGTAGCGCGAACCGAACTCACTTTCTTGCTTCAAATTGAAATAATCTCGTAAGTCATCATAGCCACCAATTCGCTTATCATCGATAAACGTTTGCGGCGTGGTTTTCACATTGTGCTTCTCTTTAAAAGCGTCAGTTTCACTTCGGTTGGACAAGTGATGGTCTTCAACATCGTAGCCCTTTCTTTCTAGCAAATCTTTCGACTTAAGTCCGAAGGGACAAATGTGATCAGGGGTAACCATGCGATAAAGAACGGCGCGCTTTGACATTGTGGACTCCTTGTAAACCTTTCACGAAACGGCACCTAGTGCGCAAAATATGCGCGCCTTCTGCCATGTTTATAGTGATATCACGATATACAAAGATAAGTTACATAATCCATGCCAAGGGTTTAACAGAAGCATCCAGTTGCATCAGTATTAATTACCGCACCGTTGTAGGGGAGTTGTGTGGTATAGCTTACAACCTGTTCGACAAGGTTCTTTCCGGTAAAGCATCCGTAGCCCGTTGCGTATGGACCTAAATAGCGAAGCTGATTTTGCATGTCTAAAACTATAAGCGCGGGCACCGCATCAAGCATAGCGGCGAGTTCTGGTACGTCTTCTATATTCACTCTGACTTGATGAAAGTCATTTCCTAGCTTTGTTAATAGCTGAGTTTGGTGAGGTGTAGTTAACGTTTCACAGTAGCAACGAGACTGCGTTCCCACATGAATAACAGAACCAGGGGCTATGTTTTGTTCGTTTAGTAGTTCGACAAGTGAAGCGTCAAAATTAGGCGCTGTTGTGCGGTGAAGTAGATCACCATTTGGGTCGAAGGAAGAAAGCTGGCGCTGACCGTAAACCAACAAGGCGGTGAGTAAACTCACCGCCCATAACAACAAAAGTATCCAGCTTGTTTTTTTATGCATAACCCAAATGCCAACAGCGTGCTTCTAGCGCTTTGGTTAAAGCTTAAATCGCTCGATAGCACTGCGCATGCGTTGAGAGATTTGTGACAACACCTCAACTTCGCCTGCTAGCGATTCAGCGGTAGCCAGTTCCTCAGAAGTGAATTCGCTTAATCGCGCCGTACTTTGCGCTATAGAAGACGATGCGGTTTCTTGCTCCACCGCTGATGTCGCTATTTCGGTCATGCTTTCGCTCGCTTCGCGAATTTGCTGCATGATCTGGGTCATGGCTGAAGTGGCGTTATCGCTCGATACAACGGCTTCATCAACCAGCTGAATGCAGGTTTGCATTTGTTCGACTGAACTGGCGGTTTGGGCAACTAGCTGCTCAGTAATACTTGTGATTTGGTCTGCACTTTCTTTTGAGCGAATAGCCAAAGTGCGTACTTCATCGGCAACAACGGCAAAACCTCTGCCGTGCTCCCCTGCGCGGGCTGACTCGATTGCTGCGTTCAACGCAAGCAAGTTGGTTTGCTCGGCAACGGCGGTGATAGAGCGCATTGCGTCAGAAATATGCGCGCACTGCTCGTTAAGCGCCGAGTTTGTCTGCGCTGCCGCATTTAATGTGTTGCGCAGCGAATCTATGGTGCGGCTTGTGTTGGAAATAGAGTCGCGCGTAGTCTGCGAAGAACTTTGTGCCGCAGAGGCTTTGTCGCTGGCAAGGGTTGTTTGTTCGGTAGACAGCTGCATCGTTTGTGCGATTTCTTCTGACGATGCCGATACCATGGCAATCTCTTGGTCAGTGTTTCTGCTTATTTCAAACATGTTGTTTGCCGCCAGCTCCATCTTGTCACAGCCTCTAACAACTTCGTCTGTTAAATTTGAAGCAAGCTCAATTAATGCTTTTACTTGGTCGATGAGCTCTGCGAAAGGTCTCACAATCTTGTGGCCTCGGTTAAGTTCAATAGATAAATCGAGTCTATCGTCACCCTTTTGCATGGTCTCAATAGCTAAGCGCAGTTCAGCCGCACCGGCACCTTCTTGATGACTTTGTTTAGCCATGTACATCAAAACACCGCCCTCAGAAAGCGCGAATACGGCGTGCATCAGCAAGATAGGAAAAGTTACGTGACCTTCTTCAAAAATAAATAACGGCGCACCGCCCGCTTGTAAAAAGAAGAACGAAATATGATGGACAGCAACAACTGCGGTGCCGGTTGCAACTACTTTCCAGTCTCTAAAGTAGGAAAGAAATGCCAGAAGAACAAAGATTTCAAAGTGGACTTCAATTAACCCGAATGACTGGTGGATGTGGAGGGCTGTTAGCAGTTGAACACCGATAGCCATCGCATGGCGACTTATCGCTGAATAGGGGGTTTGCAAACTAAGGACAAGTGGTACGGCAGCAATTGGAATACCAAGAACAAATGCAGGAAGAATCTCGCCAGTATAAAAACCGATGCCAATCGCAATTAGCAGTTGGATAACAATTACAACGCGAAAAATCTTGTGACCTTCTAGGAGCCAAGGATACTGCATGCCAATCTCCGACAAGTATTTGGGATTAAGTGTAGGTTAAAAATGAAGGGTGTGCTAACTTCGCCACAGTTTACGTAAGTCACGGTTTTTACGCCATTTAACTTTTGTATAGAAGTTACTTTTATTAAAAAAGTTTAATCTTCGAATGCCTAAATAAGCTAAAGGACATAATCATGCCTGCCATCGCCTTTCTTTCTACTGACCACCTTGAAGACTTTTTTGTGTACGACGAGCTTCTGATCCCGTTTTTCAATGATAACGGTTGGTCTGTAGAAACCATATCTTGGCATAGTCAGTCAGAAAACTGGGATAGGTTTGACTACGTGATTGTGCGCAGTACATGGGATTATCAGCAGCATCCAGAGGCCTTTCTGGCTTGTTTGACTCAAATTGATGCGTCGAGAGCAACCTTGCTCAATCCATTGCGTCTTATGCAGTGGAATATTGAAAAGCACTACTTAAAAGACCTACAGGACAAGGGCGTGCCTATTGTAAGTACACGGTGGAGTAATGCATTTAATAACAGTGTTATTGATGAGGCCTTTTCCCATTTCAATTGCGACACTGTGGTGATTAAACCTACGCTTAGCGCTAATGCTGATGATACGTTTAAGCTCTCGGTCTCAAATTGGCATGAACAGCAACAGGCGCTTTCTGATACGTTTAATCAACGTGATTTCATGATTCAACCTTTCTTAAATAGCGTGGTTGAAGAAGGGGAGTACTCGCTTTTCTATTTTGGCGGGAAGTACAGCCATGCCATTAAAAAGGTGCCGCAGAAAGGCGATTTTCGCGTACAAGAAGAACACGGGGGGAGCTTACATCCCGTTGCCGTAGATGAAGAACAACTAGATATTGCCCAGAAAGCATTGTCAGCAATGCCTTGCGAAGCACTTTATGCACGGGTTGATTTAGTCAGGCAGGGCAGTGGCTGGGCGATAATGGAACTTGAACTTATTGAGCCCTCTCTTTACTTCAATTTAGATGAACAGTCTCCCCTGCGCTTTGTCGACGCATTGATAAGCTTTCATTTGAATAGGGCCTAAGCGTTGAATAAATGAAAAGTGAAGCCAGCAAATTATAGGTTTGCTGGCTTACTGATAGGAAACTAACTTTTTAATTTAGTGCTAACGCAGCGTCTTCTCAGTTCGTCCCTGCTTTATCGTCCTGTTTCTGCTTGATTCAGAAGTCTTAACTTGAGCACGGCTAACTGAAGAAGTACTCGCCCGCTCAATTCGTCTTGGCTTACTGCTCTCTCGAGCCACCGGCTTGTTTTGCGGACTCGTTCTTTCAATTCGCTCTCGATTTATGTTTTGTTTAGCTGGGCGTTTTAGCGTGTTTTCTCTATTAGCATATCGCTTCGACTCTGACGGCGTTGATATCCGAGCGGGCTTGTCCCGCTTTAACTGGCTTAGCGTCCGGTCTCTAGTTGGCTTCTCGCTTCTGCTCGCCGCTTGATTGCGTTTTAGCGCGTGCTCAATTGATTGTTTGCGGCTTACCGAGTCTTGTTTGTTCTGAAAACGACTTTCTCTAAGTGGCGTTACCTGTTTTGGCTCAATAGTGCGTCTTACCGTCTTGGTCTTTTCCGTACGCGCAATGGGTCTTACAGTATTGTTGTCATTGTGGCGTTTCGATGTGTTTACCGTGCTAACGTGTTTATTAGACAAGTGCTTTGCCCGCGACACACCCGCATGTTCATATCGCGAAGGCGCATTGTGAACTACTCGAGTAGAGTAACGCGCACGACGATGCACCGTGTTGTGTTCCCAGCGACGATAGTCTCGGCTTATCACACGTTTTCTTGGGCTACCGTGATAATACCGGCGTACAGGCTCGCGGTGAATAACCACATGGCGGTTATGCCAGTGCACGCTACCAAAGAAAAAGAAGGTAGAAAGATGGATGCTTGGAGACCAGTAGACATTGCTATGATGATGATAGCTTACGTGATGACGCCAGCGAACTGGTGAGTTTGTGTGCCACCAGTGACCATACACAACATGTGGGTCGTAATAAGGCACATACACCACTTCCCGCTGACGGGGCTCAATGAAAATTATTTCGCGAGTAGGCTCACGTTCCCGTTCAACTTCAATGTAGTCATTGGTCACCAGATTGCCAGTGTTGAGGGCGTGTTGTCGAAGCACCTGCACGCGGTCTAGCACACGGCTTTGATCAATTAATACGTTATCACCAAGTTGCTGTAACCACTGAAGATCATTCGCCATGGTGCTGAGTAGGTCGGTAAACGGAGCAAGTGCTTTTACGCTGGGATCCCAGTTAACATTCGCCAGCACATTTTCTACCTGCTTCGGGGTTAAATGCTTGTTGCTTTGGCGCCAGCGGTCGGCTGCAACTACATCAAGCGGGTAGGTAGCCGCAATTAGTATGTGAGTAAGCAGGGTATCAGGATAAAGCGCAATGGGCGCAAGTACACTGTCTAATTCAGCGTCAGAATATTGCTGCGTTGACGCAGAAACATGTGCAAGGTTGGCGTTCGACTGGGCGATGGCAGGTAGCGCTGAAACACTAGATAGTGCGACAATCACAGATAAGGTTATGTTTTTCATACATTCTCCTTAGCGCATGAGCAACGGCTTTTCGCGCGCTAAATGGTAAGTCTGTATACGTTATAACCAGCCTATGATTAACCCAAGCTGAATAGAAAACGCCCACATTGGTGTGGGCGTTTTTAAGGAACTCGTCTATTTGAAAACGTGGGGGTCGAAAGCGTGCCCAAGCTTTTCTGTTTTCGTCTTTAAGTAATGCTTGTTGTCTTTGGTGATACCGTGGTCAATAGGCTTACGTGCAACCACGTCTATACCAAGCGCTTTTAGTGCTGCCAACTTTTTCGGGTTGTTTGTCATAAGCTCAACATGCTTCACATTCAGCGTATCTAGCATCAGCTTGCAGATATCGTAACTTCTTAAATCGGCGTCAAATCCAAGATGTTCGTTAGCTTCTACCGTGTCCATGCCACTATCTTGAAGGTTGTAGGCGCGAATTTTATTTAAAAGACCAATACCGCGACCTTCTTGGCGAAGGTATAACAGCACACCGTGACCATTATCGACGATATTTTGCATGGCTTTTTCTAATTGAAAGCCACAGTCACAGCGAGTGCTAAATAAAGAATCGCCTGTTAAGCATTCTGAATGGATACGAATTGGCACTACGTCGTCTTCTTTCCACTCTCCATAAGAAAGGGCAACGTGTTCTTGGCCGCTGGCTTCAACAAAGCCGTGTATTTTAAAATCACCCATGCGAGTGGGTAATTTTGCGGTACTGACATATTCGTATTTAGGCTGTTTGCTACTCATGTTACTTCTACACTTTGGACAGTAGGCAATAAGTGGGGATGACTTCTTTTTTTGCAAGTCTACCATTTTATTATACGCGAGTTGACGCTAGTGCTATCACTTTTTTCGTAAGACGTATATTAAGTGCAGTTATTAAAGTGGGGTAAACTCTCGCAGCGGGGCAGGCTTTGCAACGCTATAGCCTTGGGCAAAATCAACGCCCATTTTGCCAAGTTGTGCCATGGTGCCTTCATTTTCCACGAATTCCCCAACGGTTTGCATACCCATGGCTTTCGCTACATCATTGATTGACGCAACCATAGCCGTATCTACACTGTCGTTCAGCATATCCTTGATAAACATACCGTCAATCTTTACCTGATTAACCGGCAAGCTTTTGAGATAACTGTACGAAGAGAAGCCGCTGCCGAAGTCGTCTAGGGCAAACGAACATCCAAGGCGATTAAAAGTACGCATAAAGGCAAGGGTGTCCTCCATTTTTATAATCGCTACCGACTCGATCACCTCGAAACAAATCTTGTTGTAAGGAATATTAAAGGTTTCGAAAGCGTTTAAAATGAATAGCGTAAAATCTCTGTCTGCTAATGAATGGCAGTTGAGGTTTATACTGCATCGCCTTAACTCAGCGAGATGTTCAGGGTTTTCAGACAGCCATTTGAACGTATTTGTGACTACCCATTTGTCGACATTTACATTCATTTCAAAGCGCTCGGCCGTGGGTAAAAAATTAGCGGGCTCAACAATTTTTCCGTCTTTTTCCCTTAGGCGCAATAGCACTTCATAATAGTGACCATCGCTGGCTTTGCTCAAAGGTCTTAATGACTGGTAATAAAGTTCAAAGCGCCCTTCTTCCAAGGCGTTGTTTATAGAAGAGACCCAGTCCAACTCACGCTGATAGCGCTGCATGCTCTCGTCATCTTTATTATATCTATGCACCTGATTTCTGCCTTGCTCTTTGGCAAAATAACAGGCGGCGTCAGCCATACTTAAATACTGCCCTGAGCTAACGTTACTATCGTCGCACACAACCATGCCAATACTTACGCCTAGGTTGAATATTCGGTTATCCCACATGAACCGATAGGCCTGTACTGCATTGAGAATTTTCACTGCATTGAGATAAACCGCATCAACATCTAAATCTGAATAGATAACGCCAAACTCATCACCCCCGAGTCTTGCTAGCTGCGCGTTGGGTAGCAGCGTATTTTCAATCAGGCGGGCGACGTCTTTTATGAGTACATCTCCCGCTTTGTGACCGCAGGTGTCGTTAACGACTTTAAATCGGTCTAAATCTAAAAAGAGTAGGCACACAGGTAACGCGCTGTGGTTATGTACTTTTTCCTTGAAAACAGATTCAAATTGCCGTCTGTTGTATACGCCGGTTAGTGAGTCGTGAGTAGCCAAATACTGAAGGCTTAAATCGGATTGCTTTTTTTCCGTGATATCAATAATTGAGCCGTACAGGTAAGTTCCTTCATCGTTCTCGCGGATCTGGCAAGACAATGAAAACCAAAACTCTGTGCCGTCCCGACGTTTTCCCCGTATCTCTTTTCTGGTGACATGGCCTTGCTGTGATATCTCACCTAACAATACATGTCTGTCTTCTGGTGATGCGTAAAAGGCTTTTGTGCTTGCTCCCTCGCTAAGCATTTCTTCCTCATTCTCATACCCAAACACCGTGCACATCGCAGGGTTAACTGAAATTAGCTTTCCGTCCCAGGTTGATGTGTAGTGTCCTTCAGCGGAGTTTCGGAACAAGTCATAAAAGTGATTTAAGCTAGAAATCGTTTCAGCTTGTGAGGAGAGCTTATGTTGATTGAGTACCTGCTCTTTTGTGATGACCGCAAATCCAAAACACAGGAAACCCAAGGTTAAGAAAAACAGCATACCCATCGCGACATCGACAGTATAAATAAGGTCGCTGAAAAGGTTTTGGGTCACCAAAGCGTAAAACGCAAAGAAAGATAGCCAGGCCAGAATATAAGTGGTGCTGACAACACTACTGTCTTTGTCTTTAAAGATAAGAGCGAGGGTAACGTGATACAAACCCATCGCCGCTGTGAGTATAAGCAGCGTGATTGTGACCATATAAGCATTTACGGTAAAACAGTAAATGGTAGCAGCAAGAGGTAGAGCATAATTTAGCAGTCTTAAAACGAATGGCACACGAGAGAACAGGTGATGAGTCACTTTTCCAATACACAGTAGTAATACGCCGAAGCATACGGCGTAAAAATGCTCGCTGGCGTTAGTTAGGCTAGGCCAAAACGCGAGGCCACCCTCTGTAATGAACAGCAACGCAATAAGCACCAATGACGACATGGTTAGCCAGAAGCGGGTAGGAATGCGCTGACATAAGTAGGAAAAAAGAAAATAGGAAGCAATGAGTGCCATCACACCCGACACAGCACCAAGTAAAGTCAGCATATTAGTGTCGTGTTGAGCAAGCAGGTCTCGCTCCCATAGTGACATTGGAAAGTACTTTAGCCCTTCGTCTTTAACTGCGATTAGTAACCGAGCGTCTTGGTATGGTTGAAGGGTGAAAGCAAGCCTGATATTTGGAAGCGGTTGTCTTAACGAATAGTCACCTTTACCGGCTTGATAACGGTACGATTTTATAATTCGCTGGCTGCTGTCTAGAAGATAAATCTGCAAATCATCAACGTTTAGACGGTCGATATTAAGTACTAAGGGAATGGCACTATAGCCAGAGTGAACAAGCTCTGTTGAATACCACACACGTTCTGTTGAAGAAGCCGTTGCTGTTGCTGTTGGTGTTTTTGTGGAGCTTCCCGTCAATACATCAAAATAGGTTGCGCTATTAGGTGCAATTGATACCCGTGCATAATGGTTGATGATTTCCCTTTCGAAAGACTCATCGATAACAAGCCGCGGGCTGGCAAAGGCGTTTACGCTCAGAACCACCCAACTAATGAGCAAAGCTGCAACGTACTTTGTGAGCTGGGAGATTGGCACAAGCATGATCCTTGAAGCGCTAATTATGTGTTTTCTATAGAATAATACTAGTCTGTCCTAAAAGCCAAACAGAAAGAAAAAGGTGTGGTGATACTTATGTGTTTTGAAGATACTGGTAGATCGCATTCGGTGATTGTTGAGTGCCTACCGGTTCCAGCCAAATCGCCTCGCAAAGCCACTCAATGCAAAGTTTGCATTGAAAATCTGTATTGCTGGATTGGGTGGTAACAAGCGCCTGAAAGCGATCGGCTCCCCAATCTGCGTCGGATAGTGAAAAGTGAAAAAGTTCACAAAACTGCTCTGCCCACTGCTGAGTTTTAAGAGGCGTTAAAGGTAATGCAACGCGGATTTCTACGCTTTGTTTGTTAACCACGGCGTGCTGTTGAATGTCTTCTTTGGTGAGATTTTGCATAGAACTTATCAATTCGCTGGTTATTGTAAACCTGCTTGCTTTATAAAGTGTATATAGTACAACACAAAAACAATAGCGTTAATCTAAGTGTATTAAGGACGGGGTATGCTAACACTTCACCATTTAAATAACTCTCGCTCGCAGCGAATTTTGTGGCTTCTTGAAGAGCTAGGCGTAGAGTATAAAATAGAATTCTATCAACGAGACAGTAAAACGAACCTAGCGCCGGATTCATTGCGCGCTGTTCACCCGCTGGGACGCTCTCCGGTGCTTACTACGCCTCACGGTGCTATTGCCGAGTCTGGTGCTATTGTGGAATACCTTGTTCGCCACCACGCTACAGACGCATTTTCTGTACCTCAAGACCCAGAGGCACTTCAACAGTATTGGTTTTGGCTGCATTTCGCTGAAGGTTCGCTAATGCCGCCACTAGTGGCAAACTTAGTGCTGGAGAAAGCGCGTCAAAAAGGTTCGAAGCCTTTCTTTATTAAGCCAATTACTAACAAACTGATAGACGGTATTTTAAATGCCTATTATGGCCCTAATTTAGCGCAGAGCTTACGCTATGTGGAATCTTACTTATCGAAAAATACTTGGTTTGCGGGTGACGCACCCAGTGGCGCTGATGTTCAAATGATATTTCCGTTAGAGTCGTTGGTAGCCAGCGGGCGTGCGAAGGACTTTACTGCCATTCAAGGTTACGTAAAACGAGTTCATGCCAGAGAAGCCTACAAAGCTGCGCTTGAGAAAGGGGGAGAATACGCTTACGCCTAGTGTGTTTATCTCTACTGCGTGCACTTTTACTTTCTGCAAACCCTGCGGCCAGCTGGAAAACAGAATCTAGTTGGCCTGCAAGCCCTCAGTGCTCTCGATTTATGTAATCATCAATAAGCTGGATAAAAGCCTCACCATAGCGCTCGAGTTTGGTTTGGCCTACGCCGCTTACATCAAGTAAGGTGTTGCGCGTAGTGGGGAGTTTACACGCCATATCCACTAAGGTGGCGTCACTAAATACCACATACGGCGGCACTTCATTTTCTTCGGCCAACACTTTGCGTAAGTGCTTAAGACGGGTGAACAACGTTCGGTCGTAGTTAGCAGGCGCTTGTTTTGCTTTTTTCTTGTCGGGCTTAAATTCAAGTCGTGGAACGGCAAGCTGAACCGCTACTTCACCTTTTAACACAGGCCGAGCGGCCTCGGTTAAGCGCAATGCGGCATGGGCGGTAATATCAACGCGTATAAGGCCTTTATGAACAAGCTGGTTGATAATGTTGTGCCAGTAGCTATCCGATTTATCTTTACCTATGCCGTACGTGGAAAGCTGGTGGTGGCCTGCTTCCTGAAGGCGCCTAAGCTGCTTGCCTCGCAAAACATCAATGACATACTGGCTAGAGGCTTGCTGTGAGAGCCGAAGTACACACGACAGTACTTTTTGTGCAATCACCAAACCGTCGATCATCTTAGGTGGGTCTAGGCAAATGTCGCAGTTGCCACAGGCGCTGTCACTGAACTGCGAAAAGTAGTTCAGGAGTACTTGTCTACGACAGGTTTGTGCTTCTGAAAAAGCTTCCATAGCCGCAAATTTTTGTAACTCTATTTGGTTGCGCTCGGCTATTTCCCCTTGCTCTATCCACTGTTTTACGCGGGCTGCGTCTTTTTCATCAAACAACAATAAAGCTTCTGACTCCAAGCCGTCTCGCCCCGCTCGGCCGGTCTCCTGATAATAGCTTTCAACACTGCGCGGAACATCGTGGTGAACCACATAACGCACGTTCGATTTGTTGATACCCATGCCAAAGGCAACGGTGGCCACCACAATATCAATTTTATCGTTAAGAAACTGGCGTTGTACCAGCTCTCGCTCGTCGTTATCCATACCCGCGTGATAGGCCGCGCAGCGAAAACCTTGTCTGAATAATTTAGCGTGCAGATCGTCGACTTTCGCGCGGCTGTTGCAGTAAATAATGCCGCTACCTTCTTGCTGTTTTACGTAAGCAACAACTTGATCAAAGGCTTTGTATTTGCTCATTACGCGGTAGCGAATATTAGGTCTGTCGAAGCTGCCTTTATAAACCAGCGGGTCGTTAAGGTTTAGCTGCGTCAGTATGTCTGCTTGGGTGGCCGAATCTGCAGTCGCTGTGAGTCCAATAACAGGAATAGAGGGGAAGCGAGATTTTATTTGCCCCAGAGCGCGATAATCCTGCCTGAAATCGTGCCCCCAATGGGAAACGCAGTGCGCTTCATCAATGGCAAATAAGGCAATGTCGGCGTGCGCAAGCGACTGCTGAAAATAGTACTGCATTAAACGCTCAGGCGACACGTAAAGCAAGTCGAGTTTGCCAGCTTGCAGTGCGTCATTTATGCGTGCTTGTTCGTCTGCTTCTAGCGTTGAATTGAGATAGGCAGCTTTTACGCCCAGCGCTTTAAGCTGTTCTACTTGGTCCTGCATAAGCGATATAAGCGGTGACACAACAATAGCGGTGCCTTGGCGCACTAACGCAGGAATTTGATAGCACAGCGACTTGCCACCACCTGTTGGCAGCAAAACAAGGGCGTCTTTACCTTCACATACTTGGTGAATGACTTCGCCTTGACCGTCGCGAAAGGCATCGTAACCAAATACATCTTTTAAGACGGTTTCTGGTGTTTTTACACGTTGCGTTTCTGGCGCTAATTCTGATGGAGCTATTGCAGTTGTCATGGCGCAGGATTTTACGCGTTTTTGGCGACGTCTTCACGGGGCAATTTAAAAAACTAGACTAAAATCCAGCGATATTCCTGATCAGAGGGGCAGCAGCTCTCATAATTTATTTTGATTCAACATCATTGGTTGGATGAATTTCCGTCAAACTTACGTTCGGTAGTAATGTTGCTTATAAGCACAACACAAATATCAATTCATCAAGGAAAGCGAGTGGATAACAAAACGACTAATAAAGACGAAGCTAAGGGCAGCGAAACACTAAACCATGAACTAATGATTAAACATGTAATTGCGCTTTTTCGTGATACTATGCCGTTTAACCAGTTGCTGGGCTTGGAATTTGTTACTGAAGGAGAGGGACTGGATACACAGATCTCCCTGCACCTTGATTGGCAACCCGAGCTGACCGGCAATCCAATGCAAAAAATCCTACACGGCGGTGTAACAGCGACTATGCTAGACACCATCGGTGGTTTAGTTTCAATTGTAGAAACCATCAAACAAACCGCAAGTGAACTCCTTGCGGACCTTCAAGTTAGATTGCCCACCATGGGCACGGTCGATATGCGCGTTGACTACTTAAGGCCGGGAAGAGGCGAGCGCTTTGTTGCGACAGCCACGATTATACGCAGGGGCAGTAAAGTAGTGGTTTGTAGAATGGAATTGCACAACGAAAAAGGTGATCATATAGCCTTTGGCACGGGTACGTATATGCTGGGATAGCAGTGTCCAAATAGGTTTGCATCATCCCACAATGCTTATTGTTACGTTGTGTAAAGAAAGTGAGCGGTATTAACGGGAGGTGTAGCATGGCAGAGCCATTACCAGATTTAATTGAAGAGATTGTTACCGAAAGTATGGGTGACGATCCGGCGACCTTGTTAGCCGCCCTTGCGGGGCAAGACGAGGTATACATCGCATCACTGTTAGAATCGTTGCCCGTAGAAAAACGTTTGGCCGTATGGGAAGGCATTCCTCGCGACCGTAAGCTCGACGTATTGGTTGAGATGCGTAGCGACCCCCGTGAAATTCTTATCGACAATACGCCGCACGACGAATGGGCGTCTATTTTTGCTGATATTGACGCAGAAGATTTACTGGAACTACTCGATTCATTGCCAAAACGGCTTGTCGATATGGCCTATGAATCACTTGATTCTAAAGAGCGTAAGTACTTCAGAGAAGCGACACAATTCCCCGATAACCAAATAGGGCACTGGGTTAACCACGAGCAGTTAGTGTTACCTTCGAACGCGAAAGTACGCGAAGGGCTACGCTTATTAAGACGTGACATACCTCAGCATTGTGACAGCATTTTTTTGGTGAACCGCTCAGGTCAATTTTCCGCGCTGGTTAAAATTAGCCACCTCTTCAATGCGCAAGATCACGTGTCGCTATTCGACTTGTCAGAAGAAAGTGTGACGACCATTCAAGGGGCTGACGACACTATGAATGCGTCGCTACTTGTTCAACGTTCTGGGCTTGCGTCGCTGCCGGTAGTTGACGAAAACAACAAGCTTCTCGGCCGATTAGATGTGACCTCTGCAAGTGAGTTGGTTAACGAGTTTTACGAACGCCAAGTGATGGCTTCGGCCGGTATGGATGAGGACGAAGATTTATTCTCGCCTGTGGCCAAAAGTGCGAAAAATCGTGCCCTTTGGCTTGGCATTAACTTGCTTACCGCATTTTTAGCCTCGTGGTTTATTGGATTGTTCGAAGGCACCCTTCAACAAGTGGTTGCCCTTGCGGTACTGATGCCGGTAGTGGCAAGTATGGGAGGCATTGCAGGTAGTCAAACGCTAACCCTGATTGTACGCGGCTTGGCGTTGGGGCAGGTCACGCCTGCCAACTTACGGGCTCTGATGGTGAAAGAGCTTAAAGTAGGCGGCGTTAATGGCGTGATTTGGGCCTTGGTAATTGGCGTTGTTGCTTATTTCTGGTTTACCGATGCCATGTTAGGGATGGTTATCTGTTTGGCCATACTGTTCAACATTGTAGCCGCCGCACTTGCAGGCGTGTTTGTACCTGTAATATTGGACAAGCTGAAAATAGACCCTGCACTGTCGGGGTCGGTCATTTTGACTACCGTAACCGACATAGTAGGCTTTGTAGCATTCTTAGGTTTGGGCACACTGTTTCTGCTGTAGCACCATTCCCCCGATAAACCTTGTCCTGTTTTTTCATGACGAACGCATCTTAGGCCCCATTGAATGAGCACATTTAGCGGGGCTTTTTCATTTTTGTTAATTGCGTTTCATTAATTATGCCGCTTGTTACACGTCCTTTGCCGCATTGGAAAGCGTTAAGGGTTGTGTATTCACCTAGCCTGATAAACAATACGCGCCTTCTTCCCCCGAGTTTCGTTGGAGTCAGTCTTGTCTAAGCAAGCCAGTGCCGCTCAAATCGGCGTTATTTGTGCAATTGCCGCTTACAGCATGTGGGGTGTTGCACCTGTTTATTTCAAACAGTTGATGGTATTGCCGGCTGCTGAAATCCTAATGCACAGGGTAATTTGGTCTGTAGTGCTGTTGGTTGGGCTTATTGCCGCGCTAAAGCAGTGGCCCAAAGTGGGCGCCGCCCTTCGCAATAAGCGCGTTATGCAGATTTTATTCGTTGCAGGCTTGTTACTCGGAGCGAACTGGCTCTTGTTTATTTGGGCAATTAATAACGACCATATTCTTGATGTAAGCCTTGGCTATTACATCAACCCTCTTATCAACGTATTTCTAGGTCGACTTTTCTTAGGTGAAAGGTTGCGTAACTTACAGCGTGTAGCCGTTGGGCTTGCCGTTATTGGCGTGGCTATTCTTATTTTCTCTTACGGCCACGTGCCGTGGATTGCTCTGGTGCTTGCGGGAAGTTTTAGCGTGTATGGCTTATTGCGCAAGCAAGTGGCTGTAGACTCGCTACCCGGCCTGTTCATTGAAACTTTAATGCTCTCGCCATTCGCTATTATTTACTGGGTCTTCTTTGGCTCTGAGTACAGTAACTTATTTAATAACGACGCCACACTAAATACCCTTATTTTAGCGGCTGGCATTGTAACTACCGCGCCACTACTTTGTTTTACCGCTGCAGCAAGGCGCATTATGTATTCAACGCTGGGCTTTTTTCAGTACATTGGCCCAACGCTTATGTTCATACTGGCGGTTTACCTGTACGGCGAACCACTTGAAGAGTCGCGCTTGGTAACCTTCAGCTTTGTGTGGTTTGCGCTTATCTTGTTTAGTGCCGACTCGCTAGTTAATTACCGCAGTCAGCGTAAAGCGCGAAAGCTAGCGGTGGAGTAGGGGCTTTTGCGCACAAGTCATTTTTAAGCGTCGGACAGCTAAGCGGCAATGGATTGAGTGACAAGCTAAAGCAGTGAAGCTTGCTCTTGCTGAGGAACATCTGGTGGTTCGCACTTCACTTGGTTGCGCCCACTATTTTTGGCGGCGTAAAGCTGCTTGTCGGCAAGGCTTAGTAGCTTATCTACGCGCTGCGTGTGGACGCCACTTACCCCAATACTGCAGGTCACTTTAATGTCACTTTTAGGCAGCTGAATAATTTCCGCTTCCACCACTTTTCTGAAGTCGTCTAAACGCTCACAGGCTTCTTTTAGTGGTGTTGACGGCATGTATATACAAAACTCTTCGCCACCAAAGCGGGAAATAATTTCGTCTGGAAAATAAAACTCAATAAGGGCCGCCATGGCTTTTAGCACAATGTCACCTACGTCATGGCCATGGGTATCGTTTATCGATTTGAAAAAGTCTAGGTCAATAAGGGCGAGAGCGTGATCCTCAGACAGGTTTTGGTGTTGCACAGTAACCATGTAGAAGAAGTGGCGTCTGTTAGGCAAACCTGTTAAATAGTCGGTGTTGGCCACACGGCGAATTTCTTCAACGCTCTCAATATATTCTACGTTCTGCATCACGCGACACAAGAACTCTTCATGACAGTAGGGCACTCGCAAGAAGTCATTTGCACCACTCTTAATAAAGTGCGCAGACATTAACATGCCTTTGCCTCCAGCAACGCCCATAATTGCCAGCTGCTCTTTCGAAAAGGCTTTTCTTAAACTGGCGACAAAGTGCGTGCCTGTCATATCAGGTAACGTGTTGTCAGTGATAACAAGACGTACGTTTTTGTGTTCAGACAAGCATTGCATAGCGTCTGTAGCCGTTAGGCATTCAAACGCAATAAAATTGTGGCGCTGAAGTAATGAAACGGTTTTTGAGCGCAACACCCGATTAGTGCTTACCACGACGACGCCGGTAGACTTGTTTTTTTCTAATCGGCTAATAAGACGATTGAGGTAGTCGTAGTTCTGCGAATTTTCTTTGGGAATGTAATCGACAACGTCACGTTCTAGGACTTTATCGCGAATAGCGCTATCTAAACTTTCTGTTGTAGCAATGGTGGGAATGAAAGACTCAACCGTACAGTCGATGGCTTCGCCTTTTGGTGCATCGGGAAGAGAGTATGCCACAATAGCACACAGAAAGGTTTCCGGCATATTTTGCGAAAACCGTGCTTTGCCTTCTGTCAGCGACGTTGCGCCAACGGGGGTAAGACCAGCCCGGCGTACTAATTTCGCTATAAGTTCAAGGTTGCCTTCACCATTTTCGATGATCAGCACGTGTTGCTGCATACATTTCAACTTAGGTTTAGGCTACCTTGCCTATTAATAATGTTACGCTTTCTCCAGCTTTGCGTAAGCAAGTACCAGCCATTTGCTGCCAAATTCGTCGAAGTTTACTTGAACTCGACCGTGCTCACCACTCCCTTCGTAGTTAAGTACGATCCCTTCGCCAAATTTACGGTGTACAACTCGCTCACCTAAACTAAAGCCCGTTTCTTCAAAACTGGCGTGCGACGTCGCTTGGCTGAAGCGGTTGTGCACGGGCCGCGAAATAGTCGATTTCAGCCTAACCTCTTCAACGCAGTCTGCTGGCATTTCGCGAATAAATCGAGAAGCAGTATGATACTTATCTTGGCCATAGAGTCGACGACTTTCTGCATAAGTAATATACAACTTTTGCATTGCTCTGGTCATACCAACATAGCAAAGTCTGCGTTCCTCTTCCATTCGACCTGGCTCGTCGTTGGTCATTTGGCTAGGGAACATGCCTTCTTCTACACCTGCTAAGAATACCAGCGGAAATTCAAGGCCTTTGGCGGTGTGTATGGTCATCATCTGGACGGCGTCCTGGTCTTTATCCGCCTGGGTTTCACCCGCTTCCAGCGACGCATGAGCTAGAAAGGCTGCCAGAGGCGACATTTCTTCGGCTTCTTCAGGCACGATAAAGGTCTTACATGCAGTAACCAATTCTTCTAAGTTTTCTAGACGTGCTTGAGCTTTTTCTCCGCGCTCTGCTTGGTACATAGCGTACAGACCAGATTGGCGAATAGCTTTATCGGCTTGTTGGTCAAGGGGCTCATCTAACGTGGATTGCTCTAGCTCAGTAATTAGCAACACAAAGCTTTGCATAGCGTTTAGCGCGCGGCCTTTGAAGCCACCTTCATTAATGAGCAACTGACACGCCTGCCACATTGAACAGTTGTGCATTCGCGCGGTGTCGCGCACTTGCGATAAGGTTTTCTCACCAATACCGCGACTTGGGGTGTTTACTACACGCTCGAAAGCTGCATCGTCGTGCGGGTGGCTTACCATGCGCATATAGCCAAGGGCGTCTTTAATTTCTTGGCGTTCGAAGAAGCGCAGACCGCCGTATATGCGATACGCCAGCCCTTCGTGTAGCAAGGCTTCTTCCAGTACTCGAGACTGGGCGTTGTTTCGATAAAGAATGGCGGTATCAGTAAGGGCGTTGCCTTGATTCAGCCAATCTTTGATTTTCGAAACAATAAAGCGCGCTTCATCTAGCTCGTTGAAACCCGCATATACAGAAATAAGCTCGCCTTGCGCGTCTTCCGTCCAAAGCTCTTTCCCTAAACGGCCCGTATTGTTGTCGATAACCGTGTTCGCCGCTTTAAGAATGTTTCCTGTAGAGCGGTAATTCTGCTCAAGGCGAATAGTAGTAGGCTCGTTGAAGTCTTTCAGGAAGTGCTGAATATTATCTACGTTCGCGCCGCGCCAGCCGTAAATAGACTGATCGTCGTCGCCAACAATCATAATGTTATTATTACCACCACTACACAGCATACGAAGCCATGCATATTGGATATTGTTGGTATCTTGGAATTCGTCTACCAACACTGCACGGAAACGACGTTGATAGTGGGCTAATACTTCTGGGTTTTTAGCCCATAATTCATGTGCGCGTAGCAACAGTTCAGCAAAATCTACCAAGCCTGAACGGTCGCAAGCGTCTTGATATGCCGCATAGACTTCGCGCATGGTCTTTTGAATATGATCGCCGTGGGTTTCAATGTGCTGAGGGCGCAAGCCTTCGTCTTTGTTGCCATTTATATACCACTGAATTTGACGAGGCGCCCAATGCTTTTCGTCCAGGTTCATGGCCTTCAGAATGCGGCGAATAAGTCGATACTGATCGTCCGAATCAATTATCTGAAAATTCTCAGGCAAGTTGGCTTCTGCATGGTGCGCTCGTAGTAAGCGATGCGCAAGCCCGTGGAAGGTACCAATCCACATATTGTGCAGGCTGCGACCCATCAACGACTCTATTCGGCCGCGCATTTCTTTGGCTGCTTTATTGGTAAAGGTTACTGCCAAAATAGAAAAAGGGGCGATGTTTTCGACTTCCATTAACCACGCAATGCGATGCACTAATACGCGGGTTTTACCACTGCCCGCGCCAGCCAAAACTAGGGCGTTAGATAGTGGGGCTGCTACTGCTTCACGCTGTTTGTCGTTTAGCTCGTCTAGCAGTCGAGATACATCCATAGTGTGGTACCTGTTAGTTGATAGTGTTATACATTCAGCAGCGCGCTATTATGCCACCTGCCTGTTGATTTATACAGTCCAGTTTTTCCCCAGTGAAGATAAACTTCAACGGCATTATACGTTCGTGTGCAATCATGATTTTAAGTATTATTTAATGAAAGATACGAGCGCTCTGAACGTTCTATTAAGTTAATGGAAGCACTCGGTTAGACGCAGCGAGAGAGCAGAGTGCTTTAACGATGTATACATGTACGATACGGTTATTAGCTATAACGAATTAATTCGATAAATTGATCGAATTATGCGCTTGGTCGGTATCACATCGGTATTGCATCACATCAAACTCAGGTAAACTTTTACGCGTTCCCTTTTGTCAGCATAGATATGCCCAGCAAGGAACAAGTTTAGATTGCTTACCCAATTTTCTGATAGAACACAGCATTTTTATATAACGGGACATGCTCATGACCGCACTTACAACGCCCATCGATTTTTGGTCTACGCTGAAACAAGAAGCGCAAGTTGTTGCTGAAAAAGAGCCTTTGCTGTCTAGCTATGTGCATGCCAGTGTTCTTGCACATCACAACTTTGAATCGTCGCTAAGCTTTATTCTGTCGAACAAAATGGCAGACGACGTCATGCCTGCGCTCGCCATTCGTGAAGTTTTCGATGAAGCTTACTTACTTGAGCCTGGCATCAGCGAAGCGGCAATTGCTGACATTCTAGCGATTAAGGCGCGGGATGCGGCGGTCAACGATTACCTTACTCCCTTACTTCACTTTAAAGGTTTTCATGCTGTGCAAGTACACCGCATGGCGCATTACCTTTGGGTTCATGGGCGTCATCAGCTTGCTTTATTCTTACAAAGCCGCAACTCTGCAAGCTTTGGTGTAGATATCCACCCTGCTGCGCGTATTGGTAAAGGCGTCATGTTTGACCACGCAACTGGCATTGTAGTGGGCGAAACTGCAGTGGTTGAAGACAACGTATCTATTTTGCAGAGCGTTACATTAGGTGGTACCGGTAATGAGTCGGGCGACCGTCACCCTAAAATTCGCCAAGGCGTGTTAATTGGCGCTGGCGCCAAGATCCTTGGAAATATTGAGATAGGTGAAGGCTCAAAAGTAGGCGCAGGTAGCGTTGTACTCAATAGTGTTCCAGCTCACGTTACTGTGGTGGGTGTTCCAGCTAAAGTGGTTGGAAGACCGGTTTGTCAAAGCCCATGTGAATCCATGCGCCAAAACGTACTAGAAGATAACTCCCACGTATAAAATTGGGGTCAGAGTCTGAGGTATCCCCACAAATAATATAACGATATCAGCGAGATAAAAAAGATAGGAACATTCATGACGTTTGGTGATCAGATCAATCGCCAAAAATCACCGAGGCCAAACAGTCATGAATGCCCTATCTATTGTGAACAAAGTCGTATCGCTTGTCAGCTATAAAATGCATAAAACTCGTCGGAATGCAGTAACGGCGTGCGTTAAGAGCCTGCTCAACGGAAGCGCTGCAACCGTAACCAGCATAGGTCGAGGAATTAAGACTAAAACCTTTGAGAAACACCGGATTAAACGTGCCGACCGCTTGCTTTCAAACCCGCATTTATTAAGTGAAACACCGTTTATCTATGCATCTATTTGCCAACTATTTTGTGGCAGCACATCTCGCCCTGTTATCTCAATCGACTGGTCAGATTTAGATGACCATAAAGCGCACTTTCTTTTACGCGCGGCCATATCTTTAAAGGGTAGACCCGTCACACTTTATCAAGAAGTGCATTGCAACAAGACCAAAGAGAAACCAGCCACCCACAAAGCATTCTTAAAGAC
>NZ_CAMZMZ010000012.1:0-101954 GCF_947311905.1 Alteromonas sp. CyTr2
AAATCAATATGAGGCGGACATGAAGAAATTGAAAAAAGTAGCTTAACTGGGTTGGTCAATTTTGGTTGACCACGTCATTGTGAACCGACACTGAATAGACATAAATACGCGAGAAAAGTAACCATTGTATGCACAAGTGATAACGTAATTTAGGACTGAATAAACAAGAATAAGGCCAAAATATAAGATACTGATATTTATATAAATTATAGTTTCACCAGTATTGAACTCTTAAAAAAAAGTAGTGAGATAAGTAACTTATTAGTGAAATTGACTATACACACAAGCTACACTGCTAACTTTGACGACATTGAATCATTTTCGAATTATGAGTAATTCTAATTTACAGCAGCTCCATATTTTATGCCTTCAAATGCATAAAGAAGGTAAAACACCGTCGGTGGGGATTTTACGTGCTAGGGCTCCTTTTAAAGTATCGGTAACCGAAGCCATTGAGGCAATTAAGCGATTTAACGCGCATAAACCTAAATTAGATGTGCCAAGCGAAAAAGAAGACTCGCAACAAAATTCAACTAATAGCGCGGGGCAAGTTAGTAGTCTGCAAGCACGAGTAGAGACGTTAGAAAAAGAAGTGGCAGAACTAAAACGTGTGCTAAATGAGGTAATTAGCGCAAAGTAGTAATGACTTTTGCCGGCAGGCTACTTTATACCTGCCAGACAATGTAATTAAATAAACAGCTTACATAGTGGGCGTAAGTTGCTCCAAAAATGCCGCAAGAGACGGAGCAAGAATTTGAGAAGGCTCTTTACCTACCTGCTCGAGTGCAACTTCACCGCTTTCATTGACAACCGTTAAGATAAAATCTTCTTCATCAGTCAACCCAAAGAACAACGTTGGCGCTTGCCCCAGCCTCTGCTTCATTAGCAAATGGCCAATCAAGTTCTGTTGTAGTCGCTCAAAGTCTTCGCTATTGAAAACTTGTAGAAGCTCGCAGCGACCTTGAGGGGCGGCAGCCCTTAAATTATCGCTGTAGTAACGAGTGAAGTATTCACAGTATTCTGGATTTAGCTTTAGCGATAGCGCCTCTTCAACGTTATTGAAAGACTGCGGGGGCGACTGCAGTGTTGGTGTCCATCTAACAAACTCCCCATCTTGCGCCGTCTTTTCATAGCACGGCGAGGGCCACTCGCTATCATATACGATCTTTAACCCTTCTCCCTTGGTGTGTTCGACATAAGATGATACAAATTTATCTAATTGTGCGGAAATTGTTAGAGCCATTATGACGTTACCTGCGTATTTTTGGGGTACACTATACAACTAAACAGTTAAGTCAATACTGGGGTTGTTTCGACTATACTGCACGACATTAGTTCGCCACTGCAGTTCTCTTATTCAAACCCCACGTAGATGGATAAAAGGTTCACATGTCGACTGACAATTCACCTCAAAAAATTACTATCACTGCACCTGATGACCTCTCTTTGGGTAAACAGGTTGACTACGAATTTGAATATAACCCCGGCTTGTTGCAAGGCGTCCCGCGCAGTTTAAGCCGCGACACATTGGATCTCGCTAACTCTAGTCTACCTTTCGACGGTATAGATACCTGGACTGGATACGAACTTTCTTGGCTTAATTTAAAAGGTAAGCCCAATGTTGCTATTTTAGAATGCCATGTCCCTATCACCTCAGAAAACTTAATTGAATCAAAATCATTTAAGCTCTATTTAAATAGCTTCAATCAGACAAAGTTTGCCTCGGCAGAGGACGTACGACAGGTGCTACAGGCTGATTTATCAGCATGTGCAGGCGAGACTGTTGAGGTAAAGCTAATTCTTCCCGAGCAGTTTACCTCTTTGCAATTTAAAGAATTTGAAGGGACATTGTTAGATAGTCTTGATGTAGAAATCGAACAATACTCCCCCAACACCCAGTTTTTAGCTCTGGCTAAGAGTGGTGCAGAAGTAAAAGAGACGCTTATTTCCCACTTACTTAAATCTAATTGTTTAATCACAAGTCAGCCAGATTGGGCTAGTATTCAAATTAGGTATGAAGGAAAAGCTATTGAACATGAAGGGCTTTTGAAATATCTGATTAGCTTTAGGCAACACAATGAGTTCCATGAGCAGTGTGTTGAGCGCATCTACAACGACATAATGCAACATTGTCAGCCAGATAAGTTAACGGTGTGCGCTCGTTATACACGAAGAGGCGGTTTAGACATCAACCCCTTCCGTTCGAATTATGAAGCGCCTTATGCCAATCATCGTCAAGCACGTCAGTAATATTACGGTGAAGTACACCCCTAAAGCTAACACAGCCGCGGCGGTAACAGTGAATTAGAACTAAGACGAGATTATGGAAGCAAAACAACTACAAACTTTAAAACAAAATAATGCGCTTCTTTGCCAGTTTATTGTGAAGCTCTCAGCATTTTACGAGGGCTTCTCCGATAAAATAGATACTGAACTCAAGGTATTGCGTGGCCATCTATCTGGCACACCAAATTTCAGCCTAGCGGCGGTCAGTATTGAAAAGCTTAATAAATCTCTACAGCACCAAGAAATAACTCTGAGAAAATACAGCGTTGATACTGTATCTTCGCTAGAAGATGCGATGAAACAGCTGCAGAAAATTGTTTTTCAAGACAGTGAGTTGAAAGGGCTGACAACACAAGAGTTGATTAAATTGAATCAGCCTGTGGGCGATATATTTAGTATTTATAAACTATACGCAAAAGCCATTGCCCTTCACCGCATTGCACTTAACAAGAAAATGGTAGGCCTCGAACCAACCGGGTCGGTTGAAGCGCCATCGAACAAGCAAGAAAATTCGACCACTCGCTCGCTTAAAGATGACAATCCTCACTACCGCTCTATATTAGTTGAACTTAATCATTTGATTACTTCATACGCGCAGAAAAAACCGAATGATCCTCAGCTCAATGACATAAAGCAACGTCTCGATGACGGCATGGATGAAGACCAGTTACTGAAAAGCTGCGTTGTAATTTTGCGGATGATTGTGCAAGACGCCATGTCAGAGGCTAGCCTGACAGGGAAAGTCATTCAGAGCCTACACCGTTCGCTAGGTGAAGTAAGCAACGATGTAAACAATACCATTCAGGGGAGTCAAGCCCAATTCGAGCAACGCCAAGCGGGCAATGAACAGCTTAAGCGTGAGATTAGCCACATAGAAGAAGCTGTATCAGAAAGCAGCTCCTTAGAAGCCCTTAAAGAGCAGACCCAGTTTCGGGTTGAAAAGCTTGTAAGCACCTTAAGCGAGCAGCAAAGCAACGATCAGCAAGGCCAAGAAGCGCTAATGGCATTGCTGTCTTCAATGCAGTCGCGCATAGATACGCTTCAGCAACAAACCAGCGTTTATAAAAAGAAACTCGCCGAGCAAGCAATGCAGAGTCGAACCGATCCGCTAACACGCCTTCCTAATAGACAAGCATATAACGAAAAATTAGACGCAGCGTATGCTCACTTTAAATCTAGTGGGGATACTCTGGCAGTTGCCGTTGTTGATATTGATCATTTTAAATCGATCAACGATAGGTTTGGTCACGCTGCAGGAGACAAAACTCTGCAAGTGGTGAGCAAGTTTCTGAAACAAAGCCTGTCAGAAAATGATTTTGTTGCCAGATGGGGGGGAGAAGAGTTCGTTATGCTGCTGCCTAACACGCAGATGGCAGATATTGATAAAAAGCTTAATGAAGTTAGAACAAAGCTCGCTGCTATGCCGTTCAAATTTAAGCAAGAAAAAGTAAAAATTACCGCTTCTTTCGGCGCAACCTGTTTCGGTGAAAATGATACTACAGAAACGGTTTTCGAGCGCGCCGATGAATACCTTTATAAAGCGAAACGTAACGGCCGCAATCTCGTAGTCACTGATTTAAGCACTGACTTATAGGAAGTAAAGTATGAAGAAAGTGCAGCTTAACCCTGTTGGCTGGATGAGCCAACTGTCGCAAGTAGAAGTTTCTCGCCTTCAAGATGCCACTAATAGCGAGCTTTTCGCTATGTTCAGAAACTGCTGCCTTGCTGTATTGAACAGCGGCGTTGATGAAGACAATTTCGAAGCGCTATTCGCCCCCTATGAGAATTTTGAAATTAAGCTCATACGTCGTGAACGAGGCGTAAAAATTGAGCTCGTCAATCCGCCCGAGGTAGCGTTCGTAGATGAGCAACTCGTACGTGGTGTACACGAACATCTTTTCGCTGTACTGCGCGACTTGCTTTACATGGGTAATAAGTATGCATTTCTTCACCAAACCGCTCCAGCGGAAGGTAACGACATTACCGATATGGTTTTTGACATGCTACGCCATGCCAAAGCACTTGAGGGTAACGACGGCGTAAACACTATTGTTTGCTGGGGTGGCCACTCTATAAATCAGGTTGAGTATAAATACACTAAAGAAGTAGGCTATCAACTTGGCTTACGTGATATGAATATTTGTACCGGATGCGGCCCTGGGGCAATGAAAGGCCCAATGAAAGGCGCTACCATTGGTCATGCAAAGCAACGCCACAAGACAGGCCGTTACATTGGCATCTCTGAGCCGAGTATTATTGCCGCCGAGCCGCCCAACGCCATTGTCAACGAGCTCATTATCATGCCTGATATTGAAAAGCGTTTAGAAGCGTTTGTTAGACTCGGACATGGCATTATCGTGTTTCCAGGCGGTGTAGGCACTGCCGAAGAATTACTTTATCTGCTTGGCATTTTGATGAATGAACGCAATGCGCAGCAACCTTTTCCTTTCATTCTAACAGGGCCAGCTGGTAGCGAAGAATACTTTGAAGCCATAGACGCCTTTGTTGGTGCAACACTGGGTCCAGAAGCACAGTCAAAATATCAAATCATTGTGGATGACCCAGAAGAAGTAGCACGCACCATGAATAAACACCTTGAAAAAGTGAAGCAGTTCAGAGGTGCGATGGGTGACGCATTCAGCTTTAATTGGTCATTAAAAATTGAACAAGACTTTCAACAGCCCTTTATTCCAACGCATGAGAGTATGGCCGACCTTCAACTGCACTTAGATCAAAGTAAAAGTGATCTAGCGGCCAATTTGCGCAAAGCGTTTTCGGGTATTGTCGCAGGAAACGTTAAAGCAGAGGGTATTGCCCAAATTAAAAAACATGGTCCGTTTGAACTTACTGGTGACAGTGCACTGATGGAAAAAGTCGATACGCTGCTAGAATCCTTTGTAAAACAGCACCGAATGAAGCTCCCGGGGACGGCATATGAACCGTGTTACGTTGTGAAGAATGAAAAATAAGGTAATGAATAACCGATAACCGTGATAAGACGCATTTGCTTACGTTTACTACTTATGCTTGGCAGACGTTTTGCGTTACACTACTAAAGAGTATTGTTTTACGCATTAAAGCATCAAGCTTTCTCTCAACGTGATGGAAATGCGTCCCACTCGTGATTAACACTAACATTAAAGTAAAGAAAAACGAGAAGTAACGGTCATGAATACCAAGGTTATTCGTCTAATTTTAGCTGGCATCGCCCTTTATGCGGTGTTTGTTTTTATGGTTATCGCGTTCTATCCCGATAAGCCAGAAAATATGGATTGGAAAGACCGTGAAGAATATAACCGTGTGCAAATTACCAAATTGAAGTTGGGCAGTACAAGAGAAGAGGTTTTGGCTTTGTTAGGCTCACCTGACATTACAGAAGCTAAGCGACAAGGAGCAACGGCGATACAGGTTATGTTTTTCAGGACACAACATGTGCGCGCTGACGGCTTAACCACGCAAGATGAATGTACACCGTTACTTTTTGAAAACGACAAACTTATTGCATGGGGTGAAGGGGCTTACTCCAGTTACCAAAAAAGTTAGAAGGATGGGGAGTGAGCGACATCATTTCCACGCTTAAACGCCTGGTTCAGTTAGGTAACACTGAACTTTCTGTCGAGCAGCGTATAAACCATTGGTTGAAAATCGCTAAACGGATCCTGACCTTAGTAAACGCCAATCCAGCGCTTGCTGCAGCAACGTTACACATCGATAATGACCTTCCCAAAGATACTCAACATCTTTTATTATTGGCGCTGTTTGGCAAGCTTTGCCGATTAAACGACCACTATTTACAACATGTGCTTGCGTCTTTACTCGCATCCCTCTGGCTTTCAAGTAAAGGAACACCAAGCGACCAAACGGCCAATATCATTCGCTTTTTGCGTAAACACAATCTCTCGATTTGGCTGGATATCATTAAACTTCAAAAAGCATTTCGGTCAGACAAGCCCATTAACTACGTTGCAGACATTCGGCTTAATATGGTTCAAAGGCTTTGTCTCCTAGCAAATGTTTTCGCTACTAAAACAAAAAAAGCAGATTATCGTGAGGTTTTCACTCAGATCGTTTTACGCCTTCCAGCACATCATCGTCACCTTATTGCACCACTTATCAACCTATTTAATGGTGTGCTACCTGGCGCAAAGGTTTACGCAAACGGCGTACCGGGCGCGCTAGTCGACATTCAGCAAAATCACGGCTACGTATTTATGCTTAGTCAAGACGATGAAGATGGAAAGTGGCTGCCTCTATCGTCAATACGCTCTCCCATTTCACTAACAATGCCGTTTGAGCACTTTGTTGCTCTTTACACTGATACCGCCACTGCGAGAGTAAATCATGGCGGCACACCATTTTTACCTTCTACATTCGCAATTCAGCATCCCCCTAAAGCTCTTATAACTATTATCGATGAGCTGCAAAAGCGCGATGTAGATATTGAACAACTTTGCGAAAAAATTGAAAGCGTGCCCACGTTTAATCACTTTTTGATGCACACTGCGAGTCAGGACAACCGTCTTCAGCTTCCGGTTAAAAGCATTAAACAGGCGGTTTTGACCTACGGCATTGAACGTGTGGGTGACATGCTTATTCAATTTGCTCTGTTAGAACGGCTAACGCAAAACCAATTTCCACTGATGGGCATGTGCAAGCAATTAACTTTATTGGCTTGTTCATTTGCAAGCTATTTCGCACAACTCGCCGATTCGAAGTTTTCGCCGCAATCTGCCGCATTGACTATGACCTTTGTTTGTACTCCCTTGTTCACGCTACCAGGGTTTAAAGTGTCACGAGCATTACCCGTCGACCTCAGCAAAGCTGTGTCCATTAATAGCGCATTCAAGGTCAAATCTGACACGCCTTGGCTAGCAAGCGCTTCTGAACTTGCTGGAAGTTGGCATCAAAGCTCGACGTGGCGTGCCGTTATACACCAATGCAGTAAAGTAAGTACGGACGTTCCTAAATCACTTCAAAAGGAACAAGCAATTCTGGTGTTGAGCTTCGCTCTCGCCAAAGCATGCGTATTTAATCAGGATATTTATCCATTACTTCAGGATATCAATATCAAAACACTTTTAAATATCCTAGGTATTCGACGAGATGATGTGGTAAACGCACTAGACGCTAATGGGTCACTTTTGTTCTGTCCGCTTGCGCAGTAACGCCATTTACTCCAATACATCGTACTCGGCTATTTAATTAATCTTTACGAATGGCTATAACTTGCGCCAGGTATCGTATAAAATACGGCAACTTTTGCAGTGCTTAACCCTTTTTCCCTATATTTTCCATTATAATAAGTAAGCAGGCAGAAATTGGCTCATAAACGCCAAGCTACAAATTGAATAAACCTAACGATTTTGACAACAGAATTACCAGAGGATCCCTCCACATGACTCAGCAACGTATTACAGTCATTCGCGGTGACGGCATTGGCCCGGACATTATCGATGCAACCACAAAAATTTTAGATAAGGTTGGCTGTGACTTTGCCTATGACTATGCCGATGCTGGCCTAGTCGCACTGGAAGAACATGGCGAGCTTCTACCTCAAGAAACTTTAGACCTAATCGCAAAAAACAAAGTTGCGCTTAAAGGTCCTTTAACGACCCCCGTTGGTGAAGGTTTTACTTCAATCAACGTTAGTCTTCGCAAGCAGTTCAAACTGTACGCAAACCTTCGTCCAGTGATGTCATTCAAAGGCACAAAAGCACGTTACGAAGACATCGATATCATTACCGTTCGTGAAAACACGCAAGGTATGTACTCTGGTCTTGGCCAAGTTGTATCAGAAGACGGTAACGAAGCTGAAGCAATGAGTAAGATCACTCGTGACGGCGCTGAAAAAATCGTTGTTTTTGCTTATGAATTAGCGCGCCGTGAAGGTCGTAAGAAAGTAACAGCTGTTCACAAAGCTAACATCCTTAAGTCAACATCAGGTCTTTTCCTTAAAGTAGCCCGTGAAGTTGGTGAGCGTTATCCTGACATCGAGTCAGCTGAAATGATCGTTGATAACTGCTGTATGCAGCTTGTGATGAACCCGCATCAGTTTGACGTTATCGTTACGACTAACCTTTTCGGTGACATTCTATCTGACCTATGTGCTGGTCTTGTCGGTGGTCTTGGTATGGCACCAGGTGCAAACATCGGTGAAGATTGTGCAATCTTCGAAGCCGTTCACGGTTCTGCACCAGACATTGCTGGTAAGAACTTAGCTAACCCGACGTCAGTAATCTTGGCAGCAGCGCAAATGCTTGAGTACCTAAACATGGGCGATAAAGCAGAGAAAATTCGCGCAGCACTAAAAGACGTTATCGAGTCTGGCGATCGCACAACACGTGACCTTGGTGGTGAAGCAGGTACAACCGAGTTCACTCAGGCGCTTCTTGACCGCCTATAAGCGTTTGAGCTTACACCTTTCAATTATTTCAAAACGGGCTTAATAGCCCGTTTTTTTATGCCTCTATTAATCACTCCCCTGCTTTAAACTGTACTAAAACTGGACTACCGCTTTTCTCGTTCACCTTTATTATTTCCTTTGTACACGTTGAAGTGTGCTGAGCTTTGTAACTTGGTTACAACAGCGGACAGGAAGTTTTTAAAGAGGTCTGCTCCGGCTGCATTTAGGTTACAAAAGTCAGCGCGCTTTGGTACATGACTTAAACCCATTTACTTAAATATTGCGCCGATAACGCTTTATGGCGCGCTTAGCAACATACAAGGAAAGATGATGAAAAAATTAATCTCAGGTTTACTCGTACTATCTGCACTAGCCATTCAAACGCCAGCGGTTCACGCTCAACCAGCGGATAGTGGAAATGCGCAAGCTAATGAAGGTACAAGCCAACAACAACGTATCGATTTAAACTCGGCGACCGTAGAGCAATTAATTACCCTACCCGGCGTTGGACAATCTAAAGCGAAAGCTATTATTAAATATCGTGAAGAAGTAGGCCCGTTTCTTGAGGTCGCACAATTAACTCAAGTGAAAGGTATCGGTGAAAAGATGCTTAATAAAATTGAAGGCTATGTACAGGTAAGATAGAAGGACTAAAGCGAATAGGCGGTACGCTGGCTCCACACACAAAAAATGCGCCGCAAGGGCGCATTTTTAATCGTTTAAAGCTATTTAATTGCCTTAGGCCTGCTGTTCTTTCATCTACACTAAAGATCAACAAGCCCTAGTAAGACTATTTAACAACAGAAGCTAAGTATTCTTTAAATTCGTCGCCTAACGATGGGTGACGTAACGCATATTCAACGTTAGCTTTCATGTAACCCAACTTACTACCGCAATCGTGACTCTTACCTTTCATGTAGTAAGCATCAACTTGTTCAAGTTTCATCAATGCATCAATAGCATCAGTAAGCTGAACTTCACCACCTGCGCCTGGAGGCGTGAACTCTAACAGATCCCAGATTTTTTCTGACAGAACGTATCGGCCTACAACGGCAAGGTCAGAAGGTGCTTCGTCGCGAGGCGGCTTCTCAACCATTTTGTGAATCTTCGCTGACTCACCTGGCGCAATTGCCGCGCCGTCTAGGTCTGCGATACCAAATTTAGAGATATCTTCGTCTGGTACCTGCTCAACCATGACCTGACTTACTCGGCTGGTGTTAAATTTGGCAACCATGTCTGCAAGGTTATCCTTTTTAGGATTACTTGCTGCATCATCAATAATAACGTCAGGTAACACTACCGCAAATGGCGCATCGCCAATCAGAGGTCGAGCGCAAAGTACTGCGTGACCAAGTCCATTAGCAACGCCTTGGCGAATATGCATGATAGTTACATCTTTTGGACAGATTGACTGAACTTCTTCTAACAGTTGGCGTTTTACACGCTTTTCTAGTGTGGCTTCTAGCTCAAAAGAGGTATCAAAGTGGTTTTCAATACTGTTTTTACTCGCGTGCGTTACTAGGATAATTTCTTTTAGTCCTGCAGCAACACATTCACTTACCACGTATTGGATCAATGGCTTATCAACCACTGGCAACATCTCTTTTGGAATAGCTTTCGTTGCTGGGAGCATTCTCGTCCCAAGGCCCGCTACAGGGATTACCGCTTTTCTAACCTGACTCATAGTTAATATCCTTTTTTAAAATCCTAAATACACGCCTAAGTCGACTTTCAGCCGTTTGTTATTCCTTAAGCTGAGATATATTCACTGTTGTTCGCAAGACTAATGCAATCGATGTTCCAATTACCTTTTTAGAGCGTCTGTGTATTGAAAATGGGCAAAACAGCTCAAAACCACCGATAGAAGCACAAAATTAGGGATAAATAATATCTAATGCACCACGATAGTGAAAGTTTTTATGCTTTATCCTTCCTTTCCTACACATCAAGTGTCGCTTTTTTTCACACTACTTTTTGGAATTAATGCATGCTCTATGGGGCCGGTTTTGCGTTTTAATCCATCTTTGAGTCCTGCCCACATGAAAGCGCCTCGCATTTTGCCTTGCTCAAAGCAATATCTGTTTACAAGATACCTCAGAGGTATTGCACAAACATGACGAAGTTTCCAATAAAGAGGTACGTAATGGCGGCGTGCTAAAATGAGTACGTTGCGAAACTGATAGTAGAGCCTTATCGGTGCGCCCTGCTTGAATGTCACACCGCAAACTTTCACTCTATCGTCGCCTTGTCGATGAGGCATACATGCACTGAGCGACTGATAGATAACCATGCCCTTGGCTCGAGCACGCCAGCACCATTCGTGATCAACGCCATCGATAAAGAGCTCATTTTCTTTTTCACCCACGCGTTCAAAAGCACGTTTGGAAATTAACATGCCTGAGGCAATGATTTGCTTTACTGTTTTTAACTTTTCGGAAACCTGCTTCCCTTTTTGCAGAACCCCCTGATCGACACACTCTGAAAATTGGCAATAGATCGAAGGGCCTATGGCTGCAATTGGGGAACGTTGCTCAATCTCTTGGAATTGCCTCACTAACTCAACAGCAATATCGGGAGAGAACAAGCTATCTTGATCAAGCAAAAAGGCGTAGTCGCTTCCCTCATTAAAGAGCACTTTCAAGCCGACATTCTGAGCGTGGGCGATACCAATATTTGAAGGGTAATGAAGATAAGTAACATCAGTTGTTAAAAGAGCCTGCTGAGGACTTGGAGAATTATCAACCAAGATGACGTTCCAGTCAGGGGCACAAAACGCATCGATGAGACTACGCACGTGCTCAACATCAGGATTAAATAGTATAACAACAACGCCGACGCTCAATGTTTACCAAACCTTTCCAGTAAATGTCTATCAAGTTTATAGGCAAGTTTAACCACTTTTCCAGGCATTAACCTCAATGCTAAAACACCACAAGCGTAAAAAAAGTTATAGGGTGAAAGTTGCTTTAATTTATGTATGGCATATAAACGTGCTCTGAACTCGTTGAGCGACTTACTTAAGCCTCGACGTTTATAAAAGTTATTAACTCGTCTGAACTTCAAAAGTCGATCTTTTAAGTTCCTAAAGATATAACCCTTAGATGCTAAGGTTATCCAGAAAAAATAGTCTTGTGTGTTTAACAAGTCACTGTCGTAACGATGCCCATCATTAAATACATTGTAACGAATAACTACTGTTGGATGGTTAAGCGAGCATCGTCTCGGCAAGATACGAACGATCTGCCTGTGTGAAGCGGGCATTACTCGCGCGCCAACCTTTACACCACTTTCGTTAATTTCCGTTAGTGCTGAACCTAGCACCGAAATATTGCTGTGCTTTTTAAGGTAGGTGATTTGGCGTAGAAGGCGGTTTTCTTCAGAAATATCATCCGCATCCATTCTTATGAAAAACGATGGGTTAAACTGCATACCGAACTCAGCAACTGAGTTCATGCTACTTGCTAGCCCCACATTGTGACTATTCGACGCTATTATTACCCTGTCGTCTTTGCTTGCTACACCTTCTAGTACGCGAGTTATTTTTTGAGGTACAGGTCCATCGGCGACAATAACGAAAAGAAAATCTGTGTAAGACTGCTCAGTCATGCTTTCAATGGCTTCGCGAAGCCACTTCGCATTGTCAGCTTGGTAAACCGCCATAGCAATTATCGATTCGACATGCTGTTTTTTATTGTTATTTTGAAGAATAGAGAATTGATTTATCAAGAAATTTTACCAACGTAAAAAAGTAACAAAGAAAATAAAAGCGCCTTAATTGTGCGCTTTTATTTGTTGGCATGTTACAGAGATTTTACTAAGCCTGCCACGATTTTACTCAAACTATGCGGTTAATCGCTTCACAAAGCGCAGTACACTCCAAATATGTTGGATAACAAGACTGTACACGACGAGTAGCCCAATAAAGCCCCAGAACATGACGGCTTCAGCTACCTGATAGACTTCTCCTAATATACCGATTAAGCAATAACATGCTCCGAGCAAAAGGATAGCAACGAGTGACTTTCTACTGCTAAGCCCTGCACGCATAAAGATATTGTGAAGGTGCTGACGGTCAGGTTTGAGCATTGATTGCCCCTTCCGTGCACGGCGATACATGATCGCGGCCATATCCATTAATGGAAGGCCGACTAACCACACTGCTGTAATGGGCCTAAATGCGGCAGCTTCACCTTGAGTGTGATCAACAAGCAGCCATACGATAGTGAGCCCAACGAACATACTGCCGGCATCACCCATAAATATCTTGTTGCCTTTAAACCCTTTCCAACTCAAATTAAAAGCAAGAAACGGAACAATAGCTGCAACGATGATAAGCGGCTCCATAATGGAAGCTCCGTTACCAGTAAAGATCAAAAAGCCCGCAACTGTCAATAGAATAACAAGGCTCATACCGCCGGCTAATCCATCAATACCGTCTATCATGTTAAACGCATTGATGACACCGACCACACAAATGATCGTAAAGAAATACCCACCTAGGTCGAGAAATACCTCACCTGTACCGAAGATATTACCTAGAGATGTAATATAATTTTGTGCACTCCATGCCATGATCGCTGCTACGCCAAATTGGCACATAAGACGCCCTTTAGCACTGAGATCAAAGCGGTCGTCTAGCATACCAAGTAACACAACAAACGCCGATGCGGTAAAAAACAAGGGATCGTTCTTCATCCAAACGTCAGTAGCAACGCTGGCAACAAGGACGGCCATGAAAATAGCCACGCCACCTGTAAGAGGTACAATTCCGGCGTGACGTTTTCGCGCTGATGGTTGGTCAACTAAACCAAATTGATGCGCTAAAGGCGTCATGACCACCAAAAGGATAAGGGCGACGAAAAATGCAGTAAAAAGCGGGACAAACTGCAAATAAGCTAGCATAAAACACACAACCTCGCGTTACCGACAAAAACACAGCTATTTGTAGTAGTTTCTGTCAATACACATGCAAATTTTGATAAAAAACTAAATGTTGCTTCCATTTATTTACAACTTCCATTTCTTCCAGCGCGATGAGGGCATCTTGTTATGAGTATGCGGATAGAAAACTTCGATATAATATAAAACATTTGTCTAAGTAACCACCCTTCATGCATAAATAACGTATCAAAACGTGTCAAAAACTCATTTGTTGCGAGAATAACCTTAATCACCGCTAAAAAGAGAACCTGTTGTGCGTCTTCTCGCCGCCTCTCTCGAACTATCTCAGCTTCTTTTGTAACGATTGAAAAACTTCTTTATTCCTTTAACCTGTTAACCTACTCGTCTATTTCCAGTCTTTGCAATGCCAAAAACATATCGAGTTACACTATTGATATGAACTTGTCTTCTATTTTGCGGTCTTGGTGAAGACTCAGACAATTCAGCAACTGCGATAGCGAACATGCTTTTTTTAAAACTTATGTTATCCTAGCGCGAAATTGCTATATGGATATGAAAGCTAATGTTCAAACAATTATCTCGTCTAATTTTACCTATCGTAGTTACGGTAGGCGTAGCTGGGTGTTCTAACACTCCTACCGCCACTAAGGCTGACATTCCTTTGGTGCATTCTTCTCTTGCTTATTCCCTCGCACCGGACAAAGAGCTTGCAATAAATATTCCAAAAGCCAACATTTATCATGATACGCAGGAATCATTTTCAATACGCTTCAATGGCCACCAATACGAGTCCTTGAAGCACTATATATCCGCCACAGGCAATAAATGTATCCGATTTTCTTTACAAGACGGTGAAACAGCGTCTTCTGATATTCAGCGTAAAATGACGACATGTCAGCGAAACGGTCAATGGCGAGTTATTACTCCCTTAGTAGCTTCGGCAACAGTGCAAGGTGAATAGATAAATGCAGTCAACCAGCATCAAAAAAACTTTAAAGCGCCTGACGCTAGCGGCTTGTGCAACGTCACTTCTTTTCGCTTATGTAGGCACGGCTAGCGCGCAAAGCATGGAACAATTGCAGCAATTAAGAGAAAGAGCTCAGCAGAGCCAGAGTAGCGGCATTGCTAATCAGTCCGTATCGCCACTGAGTATTTCAACCCAGCGAACGCTTCCAGGCGCTAGCGGTTCTGCGAATGCCATGGGGCAGTTTTCAACCCAGCCTCGTAATGGCGTAAACTTACCTGGCGAGCCAACTATTGATACTGTTTTTCCTGCGCAAGCGCCTATGGAAAACCCACCTTTTGCAGCCAATTTATTTATTGGTGGTTTTGAATCAGAGCGTAGCTCAGGCCTTAATGACAACTATCTCGTTGCACCGGGCGATAAAATTTCAATATGGCTGTGGGGGGCGGTTAACTTTTCTGACGTAGTAACCGTTGATAATCAAGGCAATATTTTTATTCCTAACATTGGTCCTATCCGTGTTGCAAATACACCTGCTGGCAGTGTAAATCAAACCGTTACTGCAAAAATCAGACAGGTTTATACAAACGATGTAAATGTTTACGTTAACCTTCTTACATCAACGCCCGTGTCAATTTTCGTTTCTGGCCCGGTGCTAAGACCTGGTCAATATGCAGGCCTCGCCTCAGATAGCGTGCTGTATTACCTAAAACGCGCTGGTGGTATTGATTTTCAGCGCGGAAGTTTTAGGCAGATAGACGTAGTGCGCAATGGTAAAGTAGTCGCTACTGCCGATTTATATGCATTTTTCAGAAATGGTAAGTTGCCTCAGATGTCGTTTAAAGATGGCGATACCATATTAGTGCACCCAATTGGCAACACTATTGTCGTTGAAACAGGCGCTCGAAATAGCTTCACCTTTGAGTTTCTTAACGAAGAATTGAACGGCGGCGTGGTGAATTACTTTGCGCGACCAGGTGAGTTTTCCTCCCATGCTTCGGTATCTGGTATTCGAAATAACAAACAGTTTGCTCGCTACTTGAGTTTGGATGAATTTGCTTCACTTGAACTAAGTGCAGGTGACACGGTTGAATACCTTGCTGACCACGAGCCCCAAATCTATCGCATTAATGTGGCTGGCGCATTTGCTGGCGCATCTCAGATTATGGTTGATAAAGGCACACGCCTTATCGATGTACTAGATCACATCGAAGCAGATACAGCCCTTTCTGATACCCAGAATATTTATCTGTTAAGAGAAAGCGTTGCTGTAAAGCAAAAAGAAATCATCGAAGAAGGTCTTCAGCGTCTTGAGCGGAGCATGTATACCGCTCCCATTAGCTCGACGGGTGAAGGAGCCATCCGTGCCCAAGAAGCTCAGCTTGTCGCTGACTTTATCGCACGTGCTCGCCAGATTGAGCCTCAAGGCAGAGTCGTAGTTTCTGAAAATGGTGATATCGCAAATATTCTGCTAGAACCGAATGACACTATTGTCATCCCAGAGGTAACTGACTTAGTGCACGTAGGTGGTGAAGTGTTACTTCCTCAGTCAGTAGTCTTTAACCCAGAAGCCACGACTGAAGATTATGTTGCTTGGGCCGGCGGATTCACTGAACGTGCTGAAGACGAACGAATCCTTATTGTTCGTAAAAATGGTAATGTTACCTTTACTAGCATCAACAGCTCATTCCTAGCTAGCAACGATAGTAAGTTAGAACCAGGTGATCAGATCATCGTCTTGCCTGCTATCGATACCAAGCTATTGCAAGCGGTTAAAGACATTACTCAGATTGTTTATCAGATTGCTATTGCAGCCAACGTAGCTACTAACTAAACATGGTAACGTTTAAAGACCAGCTCTACGCATGGAGAGGCGTGATATTCGCGCTTTTCCTGCGCGAGCTTCAAAGTAAATTTAACGATAAATTTGGCTTAGGCTGGGCATTTTTAGAGCCTTTTGCCTTTATCTTCGCGCTGTCATACCTTCGTGGACTGATCAGCGGCGATGATATCCACTCTATTCCTCTTTTTCTGTTTATGATGATCGGTATGGTCGGGCTGCAGTCTTTGACTACATGCCTCCAGTCAGTATCAACTTCTGTGCGCAGAAATAAGCCGCTCTATGCGTTCAGACAGGTTCAACCTATTTCAGCGATACTCACAGCGGGCTTCCTCGAGTTTTCAGTAAAGGTAGTGGTTGTCGCATTACTATGTCTTGCGCTTTACCTGATGGGCGAGACCTTTACGGTAAATGACCCGTTGCTGCTGATATCTCTGTTTCTTCTTTTGTGGGTATTTTCAATATCCATAGGGATGATTTTTGCTATCGCTGCCGCATTCGTGCCGGAAGTGGATAAGATAAAATCAATGCTTACCCGCCCATTAATGTTTATTTCATGCGTTTTTTTCAGTCTTCAAGATCTGCCTGAAGAGTATTGGCCTTACTTAACGTGGAATCCTCTTGTTCATTTCAATGAACTCGCCCGTTACGCTTGTTTCGAATCCTATGGAACAAAGGGCGTATCCCTTGGCTTTCTAATTGAGATTACCATTATTTTTCTCTTCCTAAGCCTTTCGATGTATCACATCACATGGAAGAAGGTGTTGTCTCGATGATAAGAATTGAGAATTTAACAAAGAGTTACCCCAGTAAAATGGGCCCTCAATATATTTTCAAAAATTTGAATTTTGATTTTCCTACGGAAAATAACGTCGCAATTTTAGGTAAAAATGGCGCGGGTAAGTCGACTCTTTTCCGTATGCTAGCAAAAAGCGAATACCCTGACAGAGGCCGTGTACTAACGAATAAATCCATGTCGTGGCCGGTTGCCCTTCAAACAGGTGTACACCCGCAAATGACAGGCCGTGAAAACACGCGTTTTGTGGGCCGAATTAACAACGTCAAATCGCTTCCAGAATACGAAGAGCAAGTGCAAGAATTTGCCGAACTCGGCGCACGCTTCGACCTTCCTGTAAAAACTTACTCATCTGGTATGCGCGCCAAACTCGTATTTGCGTGCTGCATGAATATTAATTTTGATATTTACCTTATCGATGAAGCGACATCTGTAGGCGATCCGCTTTTTAGAAAAAAAGCGCGTTTATCGCTAAAAGAAAAAAGTGAACAAGCGGGCGTTATTATGGTTAGCCATGAACTTGACCAAATCCGCGAGTTCTGTACGTCTGCCGTTATCATAGATGAAGGCAAACTTACTTATTATCACGATCTCGAAGAAGGCATCGACGTTTATACGCAGGATGCAGACAATAAGAAATCACTAAAATAGGTTCAAATCACAGTGGAAAAATCTCTTACACAGCTCAATGCCCTTCTCAGCAAGCACAAAATGCTGTTGCTTGTTCTTCCATGGGTACTTTACGCCGTATACCTTGTTCTATGGGCTGCGCCACAGTACGAAAGTAAAAGCCAACTTATTGTTAAATCAAGTGACGGCGGCAGCAGCTTCGACCCTTCATCCCTGCTTATGGCAGCCGGTGTTTCAGGCGCGTCAGGTGGTACAGAAAGTCAGCTTGTGGAAGCTTACATTCAATCTGCCGACATGATTAAGTATCTCGATAAAACCATAGGGCTTCGTGAGCACTACATGTCGGACAAAGCTGATATGTTTAGCGGTTTGTCGTCTTCACATAAGCAAGAAGACTTTTACCAGTTCTATCTAGACCATATTGACGTTAGCGTGGATTCGGCGTCTTCTGTCATTAGTTTGCGAACTCGCGCTTTCGACGCGGAATATGCGCAAATAATAAACCAAGCTATTGTTGATAAAGCGGAAGAGTTTATTAATAACATCAATAACAACTTAGCGAAGTCAAAGCTTACTTTTGCGAAAGGTGAACATGAGATTGTTGAACAAAAGCTTCAACAAGCAAAAACTGAAATTTTAGCCTTTCAATCCAAATACAACGTGCTCGACCCTACTGCCGAAGGTGCAGCGTTTCAGCAAATCGCTTTTTCATTAGAGGCAACCCTCGCCCAGAAAAAAGCTGAGCTGAGCACTATGTCGACCATGATGTCTAACGTCGCCCCAGAAGTGATTAACATTAAGCGTGAAATAGCTGCTCTACAAAAAGAAGTAGAAAAACAGAAGGAGCGAATTAGTACTGCTGAAGGAAAAAGTGAAGCACTGTCTGTGAGTGAGCTTATGGCGCAATACAGTAATCTTCAGGTTCAGCTTCAATTGGCCATTCAAGCGTACTCTTCATCGCTGATTACACTAGAAAACGCGCGCGTAGAGGCATACCAAAAACTACAACACTTGGTAACTGTAGAATCACCTACCCTTCCAGATGATAATGCTTACCCCACGGTTATCTATAACCTTGTTCTTTTTGGTGTGTCATTGCTGCTTATTTATGGAATAGTACGAATTGTAGTAGCTACTATCCGCGAGCTTTAGTGCCTCCATCTGTTTAGCAAGCCAACAGTTTAATCGACTAAGTCGCTCAAGACTTAGTCGGTTGACACCGCTTTGATGAAGTTTGTCGCCCAAATCTTGTGTCTTTAAGCAAGCTCTAGTATAAGAAGCTATCCGCCTTACGGACGACAATCAAAGAGCCTATCCTATAAGTGCTCTACAATAACAACCATAAGCAATATGGAATTAAAATATAATTATGAAACCATCTAACGATACTAGCTTTTTCGGCCATCCAGGGGGCCTAAGAACGCTATTCTTTACAGAAATGTGGGAGCGCATGAGTTACTACGGTATGCGCGCGCTACTTGTTCTTTTCATGACCGCGAGCTTACAAACGCAGGGTTTGGGCTTTACCGTTGCAACCGCTGGCGCAATCTACGGCCTATACACAGGTGCGGTATATTTTCTAGGCTTACCGGGCGGGTGGTTAGCGGACCGCTTAATCGGTGGTAAAAACGCCGTATGGTATGGCGGTATTATCATCTTCGCAGGCCACGTGGTACTTGCCATAGACTTGCAAAACCTTTTCTTCGTGGGCCTTATCCTCGTTGCTTCGGGTACTGGCTTACTAAAACCTAATATTTCTGCGATGGTTGGCCAGCAATATGGCGACGACGACGGCCGTCGTGACAGTGGTTATGCGCTATATTACATGGGCATAAACATCGGTTCACTCATCGCCTACCTAGTTACCGGTTATTTACAGGAAAACTGGGGCTGGCACTATGCATTTGGTGCAGCTGCTATCGGTATGGCAATCGGCCTAATTCAATATTACTTCAGCAACCGTTCGTTATCGGCTGATTCTGTTGCTCCTGCAAACCCATATCAAGGTGCGGCTAAACAGCGCGCATGGATGGGCGTATGGGCAGTGATTGCACTTGCTGTTGTGGTAATTGTGCTTGCACACATGGGCACTATCGTTATTGAGCCAGTTGCCCTTGCTCAACAAGTTGCCATCGTATTTACCGC
This sequence comes from Alteromonas sp. CyTr2, assembly GCF_947311905.1. Lineage (NCBI taxonomy): Bacteria > Pseudomonadati > Pseudomonadota > Gammaproteobacteria > Alteromonadales > Alteromonadaceae > Alteromonas > Alteromonas sp. CyTr2. The sequence continues at coordinate 19,967 of NZ_CAMZMZ010000012.1, forward strand.
AATTTTCTTCCTTTACTTCGGGTTCATTTATTTCAAAGGCCAGCTAAGCGACAATGAGAAAAAGCGCATGTGGGCGCTGTTTTTAGTGTGTGTTGCTTCAGCATGTTTCTGGTCTGGTTTCGAACAGGCTGGTTCTTCACTCAACCTATTCGCACAGAACTATACCGACCGCGTACTTGAAAGCGGCTCGCTACTTACCTCTTGGTTTGGGATGGACGCTATCCCAACAGTATGGTTCCAGCTTTCAAACTCGCTATTTATAATCATTCTGTCGCCTTTCTTCGCTGCCCTTTGGATTAACCTTGCTAAGAGAATGATTGACCCGTCGTACACAATTAAGTGTGCCGTAGGTATCGTTATTATGGCGTCGGGCTTCTTGGTAATGTTTATGGCGTCTCAATATGCTGCACAAGGCCTTAAAGTTGCGCCTATGTGGTTGGTTACTACCTACTTCTTACACACTGTTGGTGAGCTGTGCCTAAGCCCAGTTGCACTAAGTGCAGTAAGTAAGCTATCGCCTAAGCGTTTCGCAGGGCAAATGATGGGGGTATTCGTACTGACTTACTCTATTGGTAACATCATTGCTGGCTTACTTTCAGGTAACTTCGACCCAGAAAACGTAGAGCAAATGCCAGACCTGTATCTTCAGATTGCCCTATTTAGCATCGCCATTGCCATCGTGATTGGTTTAATGAGCTTTAAATCTCGTTTTTGGGAAAAAGCAGGTATTGAACAAAAAGCGTAATTTATTGTTAGCATGTTTTAAGTGCTGACCAATTACCCTACAATAACCGCCGCAACGTAACGTTCCGGCGGTTTTTTATTAAGGGCATTTGCATAAACCTATGAAGTTTTATTTTTCTACCAGAGACATTCCTGCCTTAAAAGGTCTTCCACTGACAGAGCGCGTTAAGTTGCTTGATCAGGCCGCAAAGCGGCTATCTGTCCCTGAGAAGACTTTACTGAATGTGCTAAAGTTACTCGTCATTGTCCCCGTATTCGCATTTATTCTTCAAACCGCGTCAAATTGGACCTCGTTACTGTGGGCTTTTGTGGTATTTTTAATTTATCCATTGGTTGTAAAACCTATTCAATATTCCATCTGCGCTAAATACATTGCGCAACCGTCTAGCAAGGAGAATGCATGAAGACCATCTTAGTCACTGGTGGTGCAGGCTATATAGGTAGTCACACAGTTTTACAGTTACTTGAACAAAACTACGGTGTTGTAGTGCTGGATAACCTTGCAAACGCAAGTGCTGAATCACTTCGTCGCGTAGAAGCGTTAACAGGCAAGTCGGTTACTTTTGTTCAAGGTGACATTCGCGATACCGCCGTGTTAGATGACATATTCAGCGAGCATAACATTTATGCCGTTATTCACTTTGCCGGTTTAAAAGCCGTCGGCGAGTCTGTGCAAAAGCCACTTTCATACTATGAAAACAACGTGTACGGCACGCTAACGCTATGTAAAGCTATGCAGAAGCACAATGTAAAGAATATTGTGTTTAGCTCATCTGCAACGGTTTACGGCGATCCAGCATCGCTACCGCTACGTGAAGATATGGCCACTGGCAACCCGACAAACCCTTATGGTATGTCGAAGCTTATGGTTGAGCACATGCTTAGCGATCTTTACGTATCGGACAACGAGTGGAACATTGTATTGCTTCGCTACTTCAATCCCGTTGGCGCACACGAATCTGGCCAGATCGGTGAAGATCCGAACGGTATTCCGAACAACTTAATGCCCTATATCTCTCAGGTTGCTACCGGTAAGCTAGAGCAGCTAAGCGTGTTCGGTGACGACTACGATACCGTTGATGGCACCGGCGTTCGCGACTATATCCATGTTGTTGACCTTGCCAATGGTCACTTGAAAGCACTTGATCGTTTAAACCTTAACATGGGCTTAGACAAATACAATCTGGGTACAGGTCAGGGCTATTCAGTCATCGAAATGATCAAAGCTTTCGAAAAAGGCTCGGGTAGAACCGTATCCTATAAGATTGCACCGCGTAGAAGCGGCGATGTGGCAGCCTGTTATGCCGACCCAACAAAAGCTGCTACAGAGCTTAACTGGCATGCAGAAAAAGGCTTGGAAGACATGTGTGCCGACACATGGAACTGGCAGTCACAAAACCCGATGGGCTATCCAAAGGATTAGCTTTTCGTTTGAACGCTGCCAATAGGCTTGTTCACATACCTAGAACTAAAAAGCCATGCTGTTGAGCATGGCTTTTTTTGTGCGGGCATTTATAGCTAGAGTGACGTTGAAGTTGAGGTTAGATAACAATAACTAAACCCTGCCCCCGAACTTTATCCAACATCGTTTTAAGTATTACTCTTTCTCTATTTGCCGTCTTTCGACTTGGCGTCTTTTTCTTTTAGCTTAGCTTTCTCACTGTCATCAACTGATGTATCTTCTGAATCTGTCGACTCATCAACACCTTCTTCCGACGTTTCTTCATAGCTATCAAAGTCATTGCCTTCCAACATTGCTTCAAAATCAGCAAAGTCATCTAGCTGCTCATCATCAATGGCTTTATCGCCGCTTTTACCGTCGGTAACGCGAAACTCCAAGTTTTCAAAGTAAGCATTTTTCACAAAAGCATAGTCATCAACAGACTGCTCAAGCTGCGCTTCTTGATCAAGTAATTGAGCTCGTGTTTCAAGTACCGAAATGCCAATACGCGCTAAGTTTACAGACCCTTCGAGTAACGACATTGGAAACGCAAAACCGTCAACATAATCACCGGTGAAGCTTCGCGGATCGCTTGGGCCTAAAAAGGGCAGCATTAAGAAAGGCCCAGTATCTAATCCCCACACAGCCAGAGTTTCACCAAACTGCTCGCGTTTACGCTCAATGCCAATTTTTGACGCAACGTCAAAAGTGCCAACTAACCCTACCGTGGTGTTAATTAAAAAACGAGCCAAGCTATCTAATCCATCATCAACCTTGCCTTGAAACATATTATTCAAAAAGTTCGCAGGCTCTTGTAGGTTGTCCGTGATGTTCACCAAACCAGTTCGCGCAGGCTGAGGCATCACAGTCACGTAGGTAACTGTTATTGGGCGTAAGATGTAGGCATCCAACACATCCCAGTTAAAGTCCCAGATTTCACGGTTAACCGGCTCGAACGGGTCACGGGGGTCTGGAGTATCCACTACTGGTGCGTTCGACCCAGTGTCTTGAGAATACGCTTTAGCTTGATCTTGCGTATGGTTACTTGCACAGCCACCTAAAAGACTTGCGGCAATAATCAACCCGGTTGCGAGTGATTTAGACAGTTCCATACTTATAATTCCTTATCAATAATAACGCTTAGTGAAGATATTTCGTTGGCAGTAACGCTTGCACTCACACTGCCTTGCCATTCGCCTTTTGAAACTGCCACATTACCATCTTTGGATAGTCTTGCGGTAACCACCACATCAGAAAGTGTTGCTAGCGTGAATTGTGGCATCATTGCGTTTTCTGTGGTTAGAGTAACGGAAACAGGGAAGTCTTCTATCGGCAGTTTAACCACAGCGGCAGGCATTTTGTTGTCAGAGTTCGCATCTTGAGCGAACACTATCAAGAAACCGTCTTTAGGCGCTTCTATGCTAGCGTCGTCAGATAAATTCACCGTGATATTAAAGCCGGTTTGCGCTTCGCTGCTATCACTTTGAGCTTCGCTACTAGCATTTTTCGCTTCGCTACTGGCATTTTGCGCTGTTGATGTATCAGTAATTTCAGCGGCTGTATTTTGTAGCGCTGCCATTTCACTGGTATTCCCTTGTAGCTCTTTTATACGCGCAACTAAACGCTGCGCCATATCGCTATCTACTGGTAACTTACCTTCAACTTGCTTATAAAAACGCTGAGTATTTTCAAGATCGCCAAGTTGAGCAGAGACCACCGCCATCATCAGCGCAAGATTATCATTCGCTGGATTGTCGTTAAGCAAGCCCAACAAGATAGATTGCGCTCGTTCAAGATTATTGACATCCCCTGTGGTCATCAAGGCTTGAGCAAGCGTAATGCGATTAGCAGAGTTAGACGGTGCCAAACTTACCGCTTTATCAATAGCTTCAATGGCCTGCACTTCTTGACCGATACTCAGCATCAATCTGCCAAAATACATCCATCCCGTGTCGTCTTCGGGCTCTTCTCTCAAACGCTGGCGTATAGCAAGAGCAAGGCTAGCAATGTCTTGTTGGGTCAGGTTGTTCGCATTACCGCTGGCAAGCTGTTGACTCAATTCGGGCAACGCTTCAATGGCTTGGCTTGCCTGGGTAACTCGACCCATTTGGTTTACCTGCGCATATACAATCACTCCGCAGGCTATCGCAAGCACGGCGCCAATCGCGAGCGGAAGTTTTGCATTACCCGTTTTATGAGATTGAAATGCGCTTTCATCTACAAGCGCTAGTTTTAGTTCGTCAACGGCTTGTCGTTTGTCATGCTCACTAATGAGCCCTTCTTGCACTTCACGATCAAGTTCGGCAAGGCGCTGCTTAACAATTTGCGTATTGCTTAAACTGTCTTGTTTTGCGTGATTTTTATTACGCAGCCATGGGAAAGCGACAATTAGTAGAACAAGCGTAATTAAGCCTGAAACAATAATATAAAACTCAGACCAACTCATTCTTTCTCTCGCTCCAACATTTCATCTGCTTTAGCTAACTTAGCAGCCATATCTTCTGGTGGTGTTACCGATTTGCGGCGAACCACCACAATTAAGGCAATGAAAATAAACAAGACTGGACCGGCCCAAAGCCACAAGGTCGCAGCCGTAACTGGCGGTTGATAATGCACAAAATCGCCATAGCGTGACTTCATAAAATCAATCACTTCTTGCTCTGTTTTGCCTTGCTTTAGTAACGCGTACACTTTTCGGCGCATGTCATGGGCAATCATGGCGTCGCTATCAGCAATATTCTGGTTTTGACACATAGGGCAACGTAATTCGGCGGTAAGCTTTAAAAAGCTTTCACGCTGAGCTGGCGTGTCGAAAGAAAACTTATCTTCAGCCGCACTTACTGAAAAAGCGCTAAACACAAACAGCATTGCGAAAACGTTCAGCGCTATGGCTCTAGCGTTTGCGAATCTGTGGATAGAGGTCGTCAATAACATAATCATTTCCCTCCCTGTGCACTTGCGGAGCTCTGATTATTCTTTTCATTAAGCGTGTTCGACAATGTAGGCTCTGAGGCCATAACTGCATCCACATCTACCTTTTTGTCATTGCCTGTTTTACCAGACGCTTCTGCCACCAGTTTGTTATAAAGCGGGCCAACTTTCGAGTTCCAAACACGCTCGTTAATATCGCCTATGTGGTGCATACGAATAATGCCTTCAGCGTCAATAACAAAGTGTTCTGGCGCTCCTGTGACTCCAAGGTCGAGGGACGTATCGCGATAGACATCAAAAATATTATATGCATACGGGTTACCGTATCGGCTGAGCATGTCGGTAACTTCTTGCTGAACACGGCTCAGTGTTTTTGTGCCAAAGTCTGGGTCTAAGTCCTGATCAAAATACAAACCCACAAAGTGAACGTTTTGTTCGTTCTTTAGCTGAGTTAGGTACGGCATCTCAACAGCGCAGGTCACGCACCATACACCCCATACATTTAATATGGTGACCTTGCCCTTTAAATCTTCAGGTGTATAGGTCACCTCTGGCTTCATCAGGTCTGGCAGTGAGAATGCAGGTAACGTCTTATCCTGAACCTGAGAATCTAACTCTCTGGGGTCAGAAAAAAGCCCTTTAAACAGAAAAATGACCAGCAAAGAAAACAACACTAACGGAATAGCAACGAGTGGTGCTTTTTTCATTATGCGCCTCCTTTCACTGACGCATTTGATGGAGTGGATACTTGACCATGAGATTGCTCAGCGTCGTTTTTACCTTTCCCACCAAATACACGTTTGATCTTTTTTACTTTAGCCATACGGTAACGTTTGTCGCTAATAGAGAAGATACCGCCTATAGCCATAACCACTGCGCCCGCCCATAGCCAGATAACAAATGGCTTAATATAAATACGGATGGCCCATGCGCCATTGTCTAAAGGCTCGCCCATAGCGATAAATAAATCTCTTATAGGATTTGAGTGAATAGCGGCTTCAGTCATCGGCATACGCTGTACTATATACAAACGCTTCTCAGGCTCTAGATGCGCGATTAATTCACCGTCTTGATAAACGTCGAATACGCCTTTGTCCGCCTCAAAGTTCGGACCTTGGACTTTGACGACATCTCTAAAGCTAAAGTCATAACCGCCAAGAGAAACGGTATCGCCGATGTCCATGCGCACATCGCGCTCCATTTCATAGTTTGAAACCAGCGTAATGCCGATAATGCAGATAGCAAAACCCACATGGCCCAGCACCATTCCCCAGTGGCTTGGCGTAAGCTTGCGAAGTTTAGATAGCACCGATGCATTGTCACTGTTACTTGATGGCATTGCCGATAGACGCTGCAACACCTCTTGCACTGTAGTGACTAAAATCCAAAACACCAGCACCATGCCTAAAACGCCCATATAGGTTGGTTCATCATAGGCAAAGTTCACTAACACACCTGCACTTAGTGCAATACCGCCAGCGATTGATAGCTGTTTTTGTAATTCACTGGCTTTTTGCTGTTTCCAGCGCGTGAGCGGGCCAAGACCTAGCATTAGTACGAATGGCACAATCAATAAGGTGAACATTTGATTGAAGAACGGAGCGCCTACAGAAATACTGCCTAGGCCTAACTCTTTATGTACAAGTGGCAGTAGTGTACCCAACAATACAACTAGTGTTGCTGCGCACAAAAAGACGTTATTACCCATTAACAACACTTCACGGGAAAACGCTTGATAGCGGCCTGGGCTTTTAAGTGAAGCTGCTCGCATAGCGTAAAGCAGCAAGCCAAAGCCACTAAGTACAATCAATATTCCCAGTATAAATAAGCCTCGGGTAGGATCGCTTGCAAACGAGTGTACCGAAACAATCACTCCAGAACGTACTAAGAAGGTGCCAAGTAAACTCAAACTAAATGCGGCAATTGCAAGCAGTACGGTCCACGACTTAAACGCCTTTCGCTTTTCGGTTACGGCTAGCGAGTGCATTAGCGCAGTACCGACCAGCCAAGGCATGAAAGAGGCGTTCTCTACTGGGTCCCAGAACCACCAGCCACCCCAGCCAAGTTCGTAATACGCCCACCAGCTACCTAGCGCAATGCCCACGGTGAGAAACGCCCAAGCAGAAATGACCCAGGGCCTTGACCAGCGTGCCCAGGTTGAGTCTAGCTGACCTGAAATTAGTGCTGAAATTGCAAAAGCAAACGCGACAGAAAAGCCAACATAGCCCATATAAAGCATAGGCGGGTGAATGATCATGCCAAAATCTTGCAGCAGTGGATTAAGATCTCGTCCATCTACCGGGAAAAACGGCAGCATGCTGTTAAACGGGTTTGAGGTAAGCAGCATGAATAAGTAAAAACCGATGCCCACCATTCCCAACACCGACAGCACCCTTGCAACCATAGCAAGAGGAATACCCTTGCTGAATATCGCCACTGCTACTGTCCATATGGAAAGCATCAACACCCACAGAAGAAATGAGCCTTCGTGGCCGCCCCACACGGCGGTAATTTTATAATAAATAGGAAGTCGACTATTTGAATGCTGGGCAACATACGCCACACTGAAATCGTCAGTCACAAAGGCGTAGGTTAAGCATACATAGGCGATAAGCGTGAAGGTAAATAAGCCGATTGCCAGTGGTTTGGCGGTTGCCATTAACGCTTCGTGCTGACGGTGAGCCCCCCATAGCGGATAAACGGCCAATAATATAGAGAGCACTAGCGCAAGCGTCAGCGCAATATTTCCAATTTCAGGTACCATAGATTATTTGCTCCCGGCGCCGTTTGACGACTCATACGTTGGCATATTTTCAGGTTTTACATGCTTAATGCCTTTCATTTTTTCAGCAAGTTCTGGCGGCATGTACTCTTCGTCATGCTTAGCCAGCACTTCCTGCGCTTTAATGCTGCTTGCACCAGTAAGTACACCCGTTGCTACAATGCCTTGGCCTTCGCGGAATAAATCAGGAAGGATGCCGGTGTAAGTCACAGTCACCGTTGGGCCAGTATCGATAAGGTCAAAGCTCACCGCTAAGCTTTCTTGATCCCTTTTCACACTGCCAGGTACCACCATACCGCCTATACGAAGACGCTGGCCAACCTGCGGTTTCTGGCCGTTTTTACCTTCGATGATTTCGCTTGGCGTATAGAAAAGGTCAATACTGTCGTTAAGCGCGTAAAGCATCAGTCCAATTGCACTTACTATTAAAAAACCGATAATTCCCACTACGGCTAGTCGCTGCTTTCGTCTCGGGTTCATGCAACTCTCACTTCGAAAAAACTAATAAACAATAAAAACGCAAATGAATGCTAAGTTCACTTTTCACATTAACACTAGGTGTTTACTTGCTGTTGCTGTCGCGCTTTTTTAATACGCGCTTTGCGTTCTTTTTCCACCACTACCTGCTTTAAAAGGTCGCGATGTTTACTAAAACTCTGAATAGCGATAATGCCCATTGCTAAGAAGGTAACGCCAAAAGAAAGCCATACATAAAATGCATAGCCGCCCATATTTAAAAAATCGGCAAAGGATTCAAACTGCATCTTAACTGCCCTCTTTTAAATTACCGTTAGGTGAGCCGCTGGTCTGTTTCGACACTTTCTCTGCTGCCAAGGCTTGTACCCAAGGCCTGTGCATCTCTCTAAGCACAATCTCATTACGTAATCGTACAGTGGTCACAGCTCCAATAAAAAAAGCGAAGCCCAGCAGGTTAATTAACAACGGCCACAGCATTTCAGGGGCAATTGAAGGGTTGTCGAATTTACTAATGGTCGCGCCTTGATGTAACGTGTTCCACCATTCTACCGAGTAGTGAATAATAGGAATATTTACTACGCCCACCAGCGCCATCACGCCTGCGGCTTTACCCGCCTGCTGTTTATCTTCAAAAGCACCGTAAAGAGCAATCACGCCCATGTACAAGAAAAGCAGAATAAGCTCTGAAGTTAGGCGTGCATCCCACACCCACCAAGCGCCCCACATTGGCTTGCCCCACGCGGCGCCAGTGAACAAAGCGATAAACGTCATTACTGCGCCGATAGGCGCCATAGCAATCATGCTCATATAAGCGGTGCGCCACTGCCAAACCATACCCACCAAGGCCGCAATCGCCATGGCCACATAGGTGCCCATAGACAAAATAGCGCTAGGTACATGGATATAGATGATTCTAAATGAATCGCCCTGCTGATAATCTTGAGGCGCAAAGGCCAACCCCCACACGGTGCCTACGCTTAAACACGCTAGAGCGCCAACCCAAAACCAAGGCTGTAAAGTTAAACAAAGCTGATAGGCTCGCTCTGTTTTTGCGTAGGGATGTAACCACTTCCACATTAGTTTTGACTCACTTTTAAAGAATATGCGATGGCAAACGGTGCCAATGCCGCAGCCAATAAAAGCATGGCGGCAATAATAGCAAGTTGCGCATGATAAGGTAATTGCAGTGCGGCAGAATCCACAGCCGACGTGGCAAATATCAGTAACGGAATAAAGACAGGAATAAGTAGCAGTGCCAACAGCACTCCACCTTTTTGCAATCCAACGGTAAGCCCTACTGCAATGGCACCAATTAAGGAAAGTAACGGCGTCCCCAATATCAAGGTTAAGACAAGGGCGATATACATATCGACCGTTAAATTCAAAAACATGGCTAGTAGCGGAGACAACAGCAATAATGGTACAAAGCTAACCAGCCAATGGGCAGCCACTTTTACCGCACTCACCGCTGGTAATGGCATACCAGATAACATGTACTGCTCTAGCGACCCGTCTTGGAAGTCATCGCGAAAAAGCCTTTCCATCGCCATGAGCGATGACAAAATTGCCGCAATCCATATTACCCCTGGTCCAATGCGTTGAAGGGTGTCGGGAGACGGACTAACGCCTAAGGGAAATAAGGTCACCACCATCAGCAAAAACATCAGAGGTTGCACCAATTCTGCTTTTTGCTTGAACGCAACCTGCATGTCGCGCTTAAAAATTCCTCGGTAAAGTGACATTAAAAGCGGTACTCCAAATCGAATACACGGTGTTCCCCTGCAGTTTCTGATAGGTGTTGATGCGAAGTAGTAATGATGAGACCGCCGCGACCAACGTGCTCTTTCATACTTTTTTCAAGCATGTGAACCCCTTTTACATCAAGCGCTGTAAACGGTTCGTCCAGTATCCACACCTTTGCTGGCTTTAGCCATAATCTTGATAGCGCCACACGACGCTGTTGACCGGCCGATAAATACCTTACAGGCACATCTTCAAGTCCAACTAATCCCACTTTCTCTAATACATCAAAAAGCGTGTTAACAGGCACCGATACATTATGTTGAGCTAGCCAGAACGATAGATTATCTAGGGCAGAGAGACTGCCGTTAGTTCCGCTTTTATGGCCAAGATAAAAAAGGTCTTGGTAATAACCTGTCTTGTCCGCTGAAATGTCCATGCCGTTGTACAATACTGCACCTGAATCAGGTGAACTCAGTCCTGTTAAAATGCGCAGCAAGCTGGTTTTCCCTGCACCGTTAGGACCGCGTAAATACAGCAACTCACCGGGTTCGACAACCAGTGAAAGCCCTTCAAAAAGGGTTCTGTCTCGTTTGCTGCAGGTTAATTCGCGCGCCTCTAACACTACCTGGCTACTCCAACCTTAAAAAGAGGTTCTAAAAAATGGCGCTAGTCTACCACATGAACGCTTTTTCGCAGTCGCGAATTCCAATTAAATATGATTTACTTCAATGACAAAGGTATTTTTCCTGAGAGCCATCCGTCGTGAGTAAGTGTTATCCCTCCGCCTAAAGGATGAATTCTTTTGCTTCATCTTATCAACTGGTTAATAACGAAACTGCCAAACAGAGCTTTGCTATACTCAAATATGTAAGGAAAAGCGCGACATTGCCGATATCTCAATTATGACAACACCACTATCATCTCTATTGGCAGCCGCTCTAAATCAAACAACTGGCCCGACGTCGCCTGTCTCGGCCGCTTTATCGTCTTCAGATGCCGCTACTCAAGGATCGAGTCGAGGAGCAACGCCTGTGATTGCCAACGCTGCGCTTTCGCAGGCTACCGTTTTAGACAATGCGGCGAAAGTGATAGCTGAACGCTTGCCTGAACGAGTGCTATCGATAACGATGACATCGAGTAATGCATCGTCAAATTTAGCGCCGTCGGTCGCCCAAGTATTGCACGTTGTATTACCCGCAGAAGTTAGCGCTAAATTCTCCAAACACGCTATTCATAATGCGCAAATTGCTCTTCTGCCTCAAACTTCAGACCAGGTTTCAAACCCAGAAACGAAAAGTGTTCAAAATGCGCCTCAGAGTCAGTTAAGCGCTCAGTCTGCAATACTCCTTTCTACAAGTTTGTCTCAACAAGGCGCGTCATTGTCAGCGCCCGATAAAGCAGAATTACTGAAAGCCGTGGCACAAGCGCTTGCTGCAAATAACGCCGCCGTTACGCTTAAGGGTCAGCTTTCTATTTCTACAAAGAGCGAAAACTTTGGGCAACTCATTCTCACCACGGCTAAAAACGAGGATGTTGCCCTTACAGACATAAACACTGAAAAGCTGGATAGCACGGCGAAAGCAGCGCTTCAAAAGCTGGTCGGCCAGCAGGTCGTTATAGGACTAAGCCGAGCTAGCAGCGGTGGAATCGCTTTGCAAATCTCTCAAGATTTTTCAAATGGAAGCAGTGGTCCGAAAAGCAGCCATCACAATTTCGCCACTATCACCCATAAAGATGTAAGTACCAACTTACAACAAAAGCTCATTTCCGGTTCACTTAAGCAAGGCGGCGTTGCTGTTGAGCATAACTTGAGTAACCCGCCACAACTTAACGCGCTGTTAAAAGGTTCTGGTGCTGACACTAACGCGTTAAAAGTGCTTTCTGCGTTAACCTTAACGGGTAGCAAACTCTCAATTCGTACTGCGCAACAAAGCGCGTTATTACAAATAAGTTTACCGCAGAGCACGGCCCCTTCCCTTTCGGCTCCAACTTTGAATCTGGAGCAGGTAAATAAACTTGACCTGGCACAATTACCAAAGGTGACGGCGAAAGGGCTCGATGCCGTCACGGGAAATAGCTCGCTCGAAGCCTCTTCATCCATTACAAACCTAAAAGCAGCGGCTCCCACATCGCTTAAAGGAACGGATGTACACAACGCAATTAGTACACTTTCTCGGGTATTATTGAGCCAAACAGGCAGTACCAGCCAAGCATTAAGCCAACTCGTTGCTATTGTTGAGAATGGAAAGTTACCGCCAGGCAGCGGCGCTCCTCAAGCACATGGAGCCCAGCATTTTGATAAAATTTTGCAGCACCTAAAAGGTCTTGATGCACTCAACGCGAAACCTTCGCAAGTCAAAATATCTAATGGAGCGTTTATCGGCCCGCCTAAGCCTTCCAGTGAACAACTGTTAGCAACGGCAAAAGTGTCTCTGACTGACGGAAAAGATATCATGTCACCCGAGACTATTGGCACGCAAGGAAAAGACAGTGGAAGTAAGCCTTCTCTTGTGTCATTTGCCTCTCTCGCACAAGCATTAAGCACACAGGCCAAAGGTTTATCGAATAGCTTACTGAGTAATATTGCTGCGCAACTAGCAGCTACGCAAAGTAAAGGCGCAGAGATATCATCTGTGGTTTCAGATAGTCCCACTAGCCTAACCAGCTCAAAAACAAACGAAAGCGTAGCTGGCGAGAACGTAGGCGCTGTCGGCGATTTAAAAAACGGCGCGAAAAAACTAACGCCCGATATGAACGAGCAAGGATTGTCGCAACGCTTGCAGCAGCTTATATCCTCACAGGCGCTGGTTACCACACCAATAAACTTATCCTCACCCGTAAACGCTTCCAGCTTCGTTCAAGGGCTGGTCGCCTTAGTTCAATTAGCACTAGCGGGGCGTGCCATGCAGCGTCAGCCTGGCTTAAAAACGCAAATAGATGCGCCTGACTCTATCGTTTCAAAAACGTTAGCGAATATGGGGGTAACGACTCAACCAAGTCGCGTTAGCCAAGACATGAACCAGTTAGACGGCAGACAACAGCTGCTTTCTCAACTTAAAACGCTGCTAAGTAGCCACCAGCAAAACAAAATTGCTAATGTAGATAGCCGTATTCAAGGGCAAGATAGTTTCTATTATATATTGCCATCACTTTCACAACATCAAAGTCCACCAGAACTCTTGATAAAACGAGAGCTGGGTGGCCAAGACAATAAGCACGCACAAGCAGGCCAACGTTCTCTTTGGAATATCACGATGAAGCTGGATATTGGTGACAGCGGACAAGTGTTGGCAAAATCAAAAATTGATAAAAGCACCATTACGTTAGACTTATATGCATCCAACGATGAAGTACTTAGGCGCATTGGCGATACCCTACCCTATTTGCAAAAACGTCTTACTTCGCTCGGCCTGGTTGTTGAAAACACCAGTTACCAGCGAGGCCACATTCCGGACACATTAAATTCGCGTCCTCATCAAATCTTTGAAACTAGGGTTTAGGTAAAGCGTTTATGACTGATTCGCAAAAGACAAAACGCGCCATCGGACTAAAGTATGACGGCGGCGATAAGAAAAACGCACCTAAAGTGGTAGCAAAAGGCTACGGAGATTTGGCGGAAGCCATTATAGCCATGGCTGAAGAAACCGGGATATTAATTCATGAAGACCCTTACTTAAGCGAAGTCCTTGCTACCCTTGATGTGGGGCAAGATATCCCTGAATCGCTGTATTATGTAATTGCCGAGTTGCTGGCCTATTCTTATGTCCTTCAAGGAAAAATCCCTCCTGGTTGGGAGGGAATTATCAAGCGTATCGACTTTGAAGTGTAGTAAACACAAAACTAAAGTGTATTGAACCTTCACTTCGAGTATCAATTTTGTCCACCACATAAAAAAGCCTTGCTTCAATAAAGAATAAGCCCGCGTTTAGCGGGCTTGTTACAAGAATGCTAGATAAGTAGTTTTGTTATCTAAACAGAACCTTTTCTTTATTAAACCAATGGATACAGAAGAAAATCAGTCCGGTTGCAATCACTGCGGTAGACGTAAATATGCCAAAGAGTGCAAAGTAGTCCATGGTACCTTTGAACAGCTCTTTCATCGCTAGGGCAACGTTAGTCAGCGGTACCCAAACCCAGCCGCCTTTAAGCTCTACACCCGGCATCATGGCTATAATTACAGGGAAAATAACCACCATAATTAACGACCCCATGTAGCTTTGCGCCTCTTTAAACGAGCGAGCATAAATTGAAAGTGATAGTAGAATAGCGGCGAAAACTGCCACCACTGGCACCAACATTAGAAAGATCAGCAGGAAGTCCACAAGACCAATCATCGACATGATCTTAACCACAAACTCAACGGCCATGCCTTGCGATAACACCAGTCCCCATATAGCCATGGAAGAAACGGTAATAAGCGCAGTAATTATCCCCGCAGTAGCGATAGTAAAGAATTTACCCAGTACCAGCTTATGACGGTCCATCGGCGATATAAGTAGTGTTTCTAATGTACCCCGCTCTTTCTCACCGGCACCTAAGTCAGCCGCTGGGGCCATAGCGCCTTGAAGGCACAAGATGAAGATGAAATATGGCAGCATACCGCCTAAGCGTTCACCCCACACTTCGCGATCGTCGGCGACATTTTGCTTTTCTATCTTGATTGGCTTTAGCAAGGCCTCTTGCTGAGTTTCATCTAGATTAAGCTGCGCAAAAGCGGTTTGTTGGAATGCATCGGTGTATTCATCAATGATGTCGGATACGCGCCCCATCACCTTATTTAGACCAGCATCGTTGAGATAAAGCTCAATTTTATGCTGACCTGAACGCAAAACATCGCTATCAAAGGTTTCGGGAATAACCAAAACAAAATCTAATGTTTCGTTTTTGATGAGTTTAGCGTAGTCAGTCTCATCGCCAATCGCAACCGATTCGAATTTATCTGATGCGTCGTTAAAAGACTGAACAATTGCTGGCGCGTAAGCTTCACCAACTATCGCGTATTTCAGTATTTTATTTTCCGCTTTATCCGCCGCTGAACTCATGAAAAAGAACGCGACACCGAAAATAGCTGGG
Source organism: Alteromonas sp. CyTr2 (assembly GCF_947311905.1). Lineage (NCBI taxonomy): Bacteria > Pseudomonadati > Pseudomonadota > Gammaproteobacteria > Alteromonadales > Alteromonadaceae > Alteromonas > Alteromonas sp. CyTr2. Next base: position 35,158 of record NZ_CAMZMZ010000012.1, read on the forward strand.
AATAATAAAAGCGGTAGACCAATCATGAATATGATGGTTTTCTTATCCCGTAATAGTTCTTTGAATTCCTTTTTAAAGATTAACCACATTACCCATCTCCTCAGAATCCATTGATAGTGTTTTTAGGAAGCTCTTATGCATTTGCCCGCCAGCCCCGTCATTACCAGACAAAGCGCTAAAGGCAGCTAGCGAATCGTTAAATACCGTTTCACCTTGGTTAATCACGGTCACCTTGTCGCAAAGGGTTTGCACCTCATCAAGGTGGTGAGTAGAGAAAATAACCGGGGTACCTTTATCTTTAAGGCGCTGAATAAATTCCATCACGGTACTCGTTGCCATAATATCAAGGCCGGTAGTAGGTTCATCAAGCACCACTAGTTCAGGCTCGTGTATAACAGCGCGAGCAATAGAAACTTTTTGCTTCATCCCTGATGAGAAATTCTCGGCACGTCTATCAAGGAAGGTTTGCATATCGAGTAAATCAGCTAACTCTTCAATACGCGCGTTAATCACATTTTTTGGAATACCGTGCAATTCACCGAAGTAGCTAATATTCTCTCGGCCACTCAAACGACCATAAAGGCCCGTTGAGCTAGATAAAAAGCCAATTTTTTTACGGGCAATATTAGGGTTAGAAAGCACATCCTCACCACCAATGATAACTTTTCCGCTATCAGGCTTTAGTGCTGTTGAAAGCATGCGAAGTGTGGTTGTTTTGCCAGCTCCATTTGGCCCTAAGAGCCCAAGTACCTGTCCTTTTTCGCAAGTAAACGACACATCCCTTACCGACTGGAAATAGCGCCCTTTTAATCGCGGGTCCTTTTTTTCCTGTTCGCTAAGCTTTTTCGGGTTCTCCACCTCAAAACGCTTAGCAAGGCCTGATATTTCAATCATTTCCCTTCCCTCTTCTCACGTGTGAACAGTAGCACCGTTCATTATTGTTGTAGGCTTGCTTTGCTGTAGCCGCAAATTATGCCGTTCTATTTGTTTAAAATTGTTTTAGCGTACTAACCAGCTTTGGCAGTAATGGCCATTGCATCCTAGTAGTCTGTACTTACAAATATTTATTACAGCATTCCTTGTTTTTATTTGTTGTACAAGTTTCAGCCTTGCATTAAGTGTTAGTAAATATTTCTTAATATACCCTTTGATGAAGCCATAAAAAAACCCACCAAGCGGTGGGTTCTTAATATGCGGTTAAGCGCTAATTTTACTCAGGAAGCACATCGTCTTCTTGCTGAGGTACCGCTTCCTCTGCTTTCATTGTTTTAGAAAGCAAAAGTTCTTGGCGGATCTTGGTTTCAATCTCGTTTGCGATCTCAGGGTTCTCTTTCAAGAACTTCATTACGTTCGCTTTACCTTGACCAATGCGGTCGCCCTTGTAGCTATACCAAGCACCCGCTTTATCAACTAGCTTTTGCTTAACACCAAGGTCGATAAGCTCAGCTTCTTTGCTGATACCTTCGCCGTAGCGGATCATAAATTCAGCTTGCTTAAACGGAGGTGCAACTTTGTTCTTCACTACCTTAACGCGAGTTTCGTTACCAACTACCTCGTCGCCTTCTTTCACTGCACCAATACGGCGAATGTCTAGACGAACAGAAGAGTAGAACTTAAGCGCGTTACCACCGGTTGTAGTTTCTGGGTTACCAAACATAACACCAATCTTCATACGAATTTGGTTAATGAAGATACACAGTGTATTTGAACGCTTGATGTTTGCAGTTAACTTACGCAACGCTTGCGACATTAGGCGCGCCTGAAGACCAACGTGAGAATCACCCATGTCACCTTCAATTTCAGCTTTAGGTGTAAGCGCCGCTACCGAGTCAACAATAACAACATCTACCGCACCTGAACGTACAAGCATGTCGCAAATTTCTAGCGCTTGCTCACCAGTATCAGGCTGAGATACCAATAGTTCGTCGATGTTTACGCCTAGTTTTTCAGCATATACCGGGTCAAGGGCGTGTTCCGCATCAACGAAGGCACAGGTTTTACCCTTGCGCTGCGCTTCAGCAATAACTTGAAGCGTTAGCGTGGTTTTACCTGATGATTCAGGACCGTAGATTTCGACAACTCGTCCACATGGCAAACCGCCTATACCTAGAGCGATATCAATGGTAAGTGAGCCAGTAGAAATCGCTTCAATATCCATGGCTTGGTTATCGCCTAAACGCATGATAGCGCCTTTACCAAATTGCTTTTCAATTTGGCCAACTGCGGCGGTTAAAGCTTTTGATTTGTTATCGTCCACGTATGTATCCTCTAGGATTTGCGGTTAAATTCTGTATTGGTGTTTTCCATATCTTGTATGAAATTACCAAATAATGATCACATTCTATACTGTACAAGCATACAGTTTCAACCAGTGTTTTTAATTTTCACTCAACATTTTAACTAAGTGAGTAACCGCAAAGCTAATAGCGTGTTGACGTACTTCGTCGCGATTGCCGCTAAACACCTGTTTAATTTGCGCTTCGTGTTCTCCACATAAAAAGCCAAACCATACCGTGCCCACTGGTTTTTCTTTGCTACCACCGCCAGGACCGGCAATGCCACTCACCGTTACAACAAGTTGCGCTCCGCTATTACGGCGCACGCCCTCTGCCATTTCAATTACCGTTTGCTTCGACACCGCGCCGTACTCTTTTAGCGTCTGCTCTGTTACGCCCAGTATGCTTTGCTTTGCGTCGTTTGAGTACGTCACCCAGGATTGGTTAAACCAATCAGAACTGCCAGCCACACTGGTAAAAGCAAAAGCGACTCCTCCGCCTGTACACGACTCAGCGCTTGATACAGTCCAACCTTTTTCCCTTAGTGCGTCGCCTAACACCTGAACTTGCGCAGATAATGCGCTATCAAGCGTTAAAGGGGTGGCGTTTGCTGTCGAATCAGTTGAAAATGTTGTGCTCATTTGGATATACCTAATTACACCTGTTGTGCTTTATCAGATCTTCGCTTGATCTTAGTGGGCGTGAGTTTATCATTTATTCCCCTCAACAGGCATTAAACCCAGCAACAAATTCGCAGAGGCATTTTTTGGAATCACATACTCCTATGATGCGCCAATACCTGACTATTAAGGCGCAGCATCCGAATATTTTACTGTTTTATCGCATGGGCGACTTTTATGAGTTGTTTTACGACGATGCCAAAAAAGCTGCTGAATTACTGGATATCTCATTAACAGCCAGAGGAAAATCTGGTGGTGAACCTATTCCTATGGCTGGTGTGCCTTATCATGCGGTAGAAAGCTATCTGTCACGCTTAGTGAAAATGGGCGAGTCAGTAGCCATTTGTGAACAGGTAGGCGACCCAGCCACCAGTAAAGGCCCTGTTGAACGCGCAGTACAACGCATTGTTACGCCCGGTACAGTCACCGACGAAGCGCTGTTAGAAGAACGTCGCGACAATATTCTGGCCGCCGTTTGTGGTCACAGTATGCACTATGGGCTGGCAACCCTAGATGTTACAAGTGGTCGTTTTGTTGTGTTTGAATGTGACAGCGATGAAAGCCTACTTGCTGAAATTCAGCGCATTAACCCAGCTGAACTGCTCTATCCTGAAGGATTTGAAAGCTTAGCATTGGTTGAAAACCGCAAAGGACTTAGACGCCGTCCTGAATGGGAATTCGACATTGATACCGCCACAGAGCAATTAAACGCACAGTTTGAAACCAAAACATTAGATGGCTTTGGAATAAAAGGCGTCACAAAAGGCTTAGGCGCAGCGGGCTGCGTTTTACAATATGTAAAAGATACCCAGCGCACTGCTCTGCCTCACATTCGCCGCATTCAGACCGAACAGCAAGACAGCCGCGTTCAGCTTGATGCTGCCACCCGCAGAAACCTAGAACTTACCCATAATTTGTCGGGCGGACAGGTAAATACGCTGTTCAGCGTGATGGATACCACCACTACGGCCATGGGTAGTCGTATGCTACAGCGGGTTATTCACTCGCCTTTAACCGACCAGCATGAGCTGCACAGCCGTTTAGATGCTGTTGAAACGTTTATTAATGATGACCCTGAAGATATTCGCACCGCGTTAAAGCACATTGGTGATATAGAACGTATTATGGCGCGCTTAGCCCTTCGTTCAGCCAGGCCACGGGACTTTGCTCGCCTAAAAAATGCGTTTAATGCGCTGCCTGATTTACAAGATGCCCTAGCGCGATTCGACACAGGCCAAATCAGAAGTATCAGCGAAACCATTGGCACTTACCCTGAGCTTCAAGCTCTGTTAAATGATGCCATTATCGATAACCCGCCAGTGGTAATACGGGATGGCGGCGTGATTGCCGAGGCCTACAACGCCGAACTTGATGAATTGCGCAAGCTATCACAAGGAGCTACCGACTACTTAGACGCTATGGAACAGCGTGAACGCGAGCGCACCGGCATTTCTACGCTAAAAGTGGGCTATAACAAAGTTCACGGGTTCTTTATTGAAATTAGCCGGGCGAACAGTGCATTGGCGCCCGCTGAATATATTCGAAGACAAACCCTTAAAAACACTGAACGTTATATAACGCCAGAACTTAAAGAGCACGAAGATAAAGTGCTAAGCAGTCAGGGTGCTGCACTTGCTCTTGAAAAGCAGCTTTACGAAGCCTTATTCGACAACTTTGCGCCGCACTTAAACAACTTAATTGAAACTGCCGCGGCGCTAGCCAAGCTCGACGTGCTGTGCTGTTTTGCCGAACGCGCAGTCTCCCTTGATTGGTATCGACCTCACTTGAGTCAAGAATGTGCGCTTACTTATGATGCCGGCCGCCATCCTGTGGTTGAGAATGTAATGAAAGACCCCTTCATTGCCAACCCGCTACAGCTAGATACCGAGCGCCGCATGCTAATTATTACTGGCCCGAACATGGGCGGGAAATCAACTTACATGCGTCAAACAGCGCTGATTGCGTTACTAGCCTGTATTGGTAGCTTTGTACCTGCTGAAAACGCCCACATAGGAAAGCTTGACCGTATCTTTACCCGCATTGGTGCATCAGATGACTTAGCCTCAGGTCGCTCTACCTTTATGGTTGAGATGACAGAGACAGCGAACATTCTCAACAATGCCACAGAAAACTCTCTGGTATTAATGGATGAAATAGGCCGTGGCACCAGTACCTATGATGGATTGTCTCTGGCGTGGGCATGCGCGAGTTATTTGGCAAAACAGCTAAATGCTTATACGCTTTTTGCCACGCATTATTTCGAACTTACTGAACTTCCAGAAACCCAAAGTGGCGTAGTGAATGTGCACTTAGACGCGATGGAGTTTGAAGATACCATACGCTTCATGCATACCGTGTCAGAAGGCGCGGCGAGCAAAAGCTTTGGTTTACAAGTTGCCCAACTTGCAGGCGTACCTAAGGCGGTAATAAAAGCGGCGCAACAGAAGCTTGCGGTGTTGGAATCATCACACCTTATGACCAGCACGGAAGATGAAACAGAGAACGCCAACGACGAGGCTTTTGTAGCGAAGAGCTCGGTAAAAGGTGCAAATAAAACAAGCGCATCAGGTAAAGCCACATCAAATACCAAAGGCCAAGCTGAAATGCTATTTCCTGATAAGCCGCACCCGGTTGTAGAAGCCCTTGAAAACTTGTCACCCGATGAGCTATCACCGCGCCAAGCGCTAGACCTTATCTACACACTTAAGCGCCTGAGCCAGTCTTAAAGCAAGCTTAAGCGCGTATAAATTGCGCATCATGTGGGCAAATTGATTGTCTGCCCACATGAATTTGCGTATACTATCGCCCCGTCCAAAGTGTAGCTGGTTTTGTTCTAAACTCAGCCTATATTTACCATACAACCCAAACGTTCTAGGTTTCGCATGACAAATTATATTTTCGTCACCGGTGGTGTAGTTTCATCGCTAGGTAAAGGTATTGCTGCAGCATCGTTGGCCGCAATTCTGGAAGCTCGCGGTCTCACCGTAACCATGTTAAAACTCGACCCTTACATCAATGTCGACCCAGGCACTATGAGCCCTATCCAGCATGGTGAAGTATTTGTTACCGATGACGGCGCTGAGACCGACCTTGATCTTGGTCACTATGAGCGTTTTATTCGCACCCGCATGACCAAGCGCAACAACTTCACTACCGGCCGTGTATATGAAGAAGTATTAAAGCGCGAGCGTCGCGGTGATTACCTTGGTGCAACAATTCAGGTTATCCCTCATATCACCAATGAAATTAAGCGCCGCGTAATTGAAGGTGCTGAAGGTCATGATGTAGCTATTGTTGAAGTGGGCGGAACCGTAGGTGACATCGAGTCACAACCTTTCTTGGAAGCAATTCGTCAGCTAGGTACCGAAGTAGGTCGTGAACGCGCTATGTTCATGCACTTAACGCTAGTACCTTATATGCCAGCATCAGGTGAAGTAAAAACTAAGCCTACGCAGCACTCGGTAAAAGAGCTTCGCTCTATTGGTATTCAGCCAGATATTCTCGTTTGTCGTTCAGTAGGTGCATTGCCGGCCAGTGAGCGCTCGAAAATCGCCCTATTCACAAACGTTGCTGACAAAGCCGTTATTTCTTTGAAAGACGTAGACAGCATTTACCGCATCCCTGCTGCACTTAAAGCACAAGGCATGGATCAGCTAGTTGTAGACCGCTTCGGTCTTGAGTGTGAAGAAGCCGACTTATCTGAGTGGGAACAAGTACTTTACGCAGAGTCAAACCCTACTGCAGAAGTTAACATTGGCATGGTAGGCAAGTATGTTGAATTACCTGACGCTTATAAGTCTGTTAATGAAGCGCTTAAGCATGCTGGCCTTAAAAACCGTCTAACTGTGAACATCCACCACATTGACTCACAAGACGTGGAAAGCAAAGGTACCCAAATTCTAGAACAACTAGATGCTATCTTAGTACCTGGCGGCTTTGGTGAGCGCGGTATAGAAGGCAAAATTGCTGCTGCGCGTTATGCCCGTGAAAACAAAGTCCCTTACCTTGGCATTTGCTTAGGTATGCAGGTAGCACTTATCGAATTCGCTCGTAATGTTGCGGGTATGAAAAACGCGAACAGCACAGAGTTTGACTCTGAAACCCCTTACCCTGTAGTCGGCCTTATCACTGAGTGGTTAGACGCAGCCGGTACAACTGAAACTCGCACTGAAAACTCAGATCTTGGCGGAACTATGCGCTTAGGCAGCCAGCTTTGCCACCTTATTGAAGGTACAAAAGTTCATGAGATGTATGGTAATGCCGAAATTTATGAGCGTCACCGTCACCGTTATGAAGTGAACAATAACCTGCGCGACCAAATTGAAGCTGCGGGATTGAAAGTAAGTGGTTTGTCCACTGACAAGCGACTTGTAGAAGTGGTGGAAATCCCTGATCATCCTTGGTTCATTGCGGGCCAATTCCACCCTGAGTTCACATCAACTCCTCGGGATGGACACCCATTATTCACTGGTTTCGTTGCTGCGGCAGGAAAATACCAGAAAGAAAATCACTAATTTCTAATAAAAGGGGTGCTCTCTCCCGTTGCACCCCATTCAATTGTTGAGGAAAAAACATGGCGAAAATTAGTCGCATTATCGGACGCGAAATCTTAGATTCACGCGGAAACCCTACCGTAGAAGCAGATGTATACTTAGAATCAGGCGTAATGGGCCGTGCTGCAGCACCATCTGGTGCCTCTACTGGTAGCCGCGAAGCACTAGAGCTACGCGACGGCGACAAGTCTCGTTACCTAGGTAAAGGTGTAACAAAGGCAGTTGCAGCAGTTAACGATACCATCGCGCCAGCGCTTATCGGCAAAGACGCACTAGCGCAAGCTGATATCGACGGCATCATGATTGACCTTGATGGCACAGAAAACAAAGAAACCCTTGGTGCGAACGCAATTCTTGCAGTTTCTCTTGCTGTAGCTAAAGCGGCTGCAGCGGAAAAAGGCGTAGCGCTTTACGAGCACATTGCAGACCTAAACGGTACATCTGGCCAATACTCTATGCCAGTACCTATGATGAACATCATCAACGGTGGTGAGCACGCTGACAACAACGTAGACATTCAAGAGTTCATGGTACAGCCTGTTGGCGCGAAGAGCTTTAAAGAAGCACTACGTATGGGTGCTGAAATCTTCCACGCACTTAAGAAAGTACTTTCTGCTAAAGGCCTTAACACGGCAGTTGGCGACGAAGGTGGTTTTGCACCTAACCTTAGCTCAAACGCTGAAGCGCTTGCAGTAATCGTAGAAGCCGTTGAAAACGCTGGCTATAAAATGGATGAAGACATCACCCTTGCACTAGACTGCGCGGCGTCTGAATTTTATAAAGAAGGCAAATACGTACTATCTGGTGAAGACAAGAGCTTCGATTCAGAAGCGTTTGGCGATTACCTTGCTGACCTTTCTTCACAATACCCAATTGTATCTATTGAAGACGGCCTGGACGAAAGCGACTGGGACGGCTGGGCAAGCCTAACTAAGAAGATTGGCGACAAAGTACAGCTAGTTGGTGACGACTTGTTTGTAACTAACACTAAAATTCTTAAGCGCGGTATTGATAACGGTATTGGTAACTCAATCCTTATCAAGTTCAACCAAATCGGTTCACTAACTGAAACCCTTAACGCTATTAAAATGGCAAAAGATGCGGGCTTTACAGCAGTTATCTCTCACCGTTCTGGTGAAACTGAAGACGCCACTATTGCCGACCTAGCAGTAGGTACAGCGGCGGGTCAAATCAAGACGGGTTCACTATGCCGTTCTGACCGCGTTGCTAAGTACAACCAATTACTTCGTATTGAAGAAGCACTAGGTGACGCTGCAATTTACAAAGGCCGTAGCGAAATCAAAGGTCAATAATTTAAGCTTGAAACAATGATGAAAAGCCGCTTTACATAGCGGCTTTTTTATGTCTATTTTTCGCCTTGTTTAATGAAACCATGTAGCAACAAGCGCCTAATCTTGCTAGGGTTAAAAGACTTTAGACAGGTATTTGATAATCCCGATGGCTTCAAGCGACAAACTTTCCCACTCTATACCCAACTCCCAAGTTGGCTTTTTCAGTGAAGCTGGTGAACTCGGCGGAAGCCACCCTCAATTCAATGAAATATGTACCGCTCTGTATGAAAGAGAAATCGTCTCTCTAGCTCATAGCGAGATAAAAAACCTATCGCTGATTAAGCGTCGAATGGGCGGGCTTCCTTATCACGTGAAAGCTATTGCTCGATATATGATTAGTAATGGCATCGCAAACAATCCATCCCCGCTAAAAACAGATACCCATAATGGAAGTTGGTATGCCAAGCAATCTGCAAAGTGCCCCGGCATTAATCATTTAGACGATGTAGAAAAGCGAGAAGCGTGGTATAGAAAAAACGCTAGGTATGGTCTTGTTGTACCTGTTTTAATTTTAAATATGGAAGGCTCTCACATTGAGCTTGATTCCATTGACATGGTAAACCAAGACAATACCCAGCTCCATCTGAACAAAAATGGATGGTTTGCTAATACAGGGGAGTGCATTTCTTCAACCCCACTACGCGATGAAATGGAAGCGGCCACGGCACTTTCAGTTCAAAACAAAATACTGCTGCGGCCTTCAAAGGCGATAATGACCGCTGCATGCTGTGGCCACGCATGGAGCTTTAAATCCAAGCGTTCACCACGTGCCTTATCCCTTCGCGAAATGCGCTTATCTACTCAAATCAACTGGAAGAACTTTACGCTGTTTAATAGGTAACAAAGCCTCGGAAAGAATAAAAACCCAGTATGCCCGCATAAAAAACCACAATATCTTTTGCATCTCTACAGCCAAATTTAGTACAAACATCCTAACCAACATCATCTATAGTAAATCCCCCCCTCATAAATGGCTGTAGCTACTGGTTTCGTTGCTCTCAGACCGAGATCGTTAGGACACATATCCTAAATAATTAAAAGGAAGTATTTATACACGAAAAATATACTCATTATTGTAAACAATGGTTGACCTCTTCATGCCACATGGGTACATTGTCGCTATCAACTTGGTCAGCAAAGAAACAACAACAAATGCGTATTCGTTTCCTTCTTCTATCTCTACTCCTTATGGCAGCCAGACTGCACGGGTAGATTGCGACCAGCGATTTAATTTCACAAAAACCCGTGCCAAGCACGGGTTTTTTTTTAACTATTCAACTGAGAGAGCGTCATGACAAATCAAGTGAAGATCTTTGATACCACATTGCGAGACGGCGAGCAGGCCTTACCTGCAAGTCTAAGTGCCAAAGAGAAACTGCAGATCGCCCTGGCGCTCGAACGGTTAGGCGTTGACATCATTGAGGCAGGCTTTCCTGTCTCTTCACCCGGTGATTTTCGCTCTGTACAAATGATTGCCAAAGAAGTTAAGAACTCTATCGTTTGTGGCCTATCTCGCGCATTGCCGGGTGATATTGATGCATGCGGACAAGCATTAAGCGTTGCTGAGCAATTCAGAATTCACACCTTCATCGCAACGTCAGAGATTCACGTAGGTGCGAAGCTTCGCAAATCACAAGATGAAATTGTAGATATGGCCGTAGCCGCGGTGAAACATGCACGTAAGTATACTGACGATGTAGAGTTTTCCTGTGAAGATGCGGGGCGTACCCATATTGATTACCTATGCCGAATGGTTGAATCAGCGATTAGCGCTGGCGCGACCACGGTAAATATTCCGGACACCGTAGGCTACACAACACCTACAGAGTTTGGCGGTATTATTCAGCAATTGTTTAATCGCGTTCCAAATATCGATAAAGCAACCATTTCAGTACATTGTCACAACGACTTGGGCTTAGCGGTAGCAAATTCATTAGCAGCTGTTGAGCAAGGTGCCAGACAGGTTGAATGTACGATAAACGGTATTGGCGAGCGTGCTGGTAATGCATCACTTGAAGAAATTGCTATGATCTTGCAAACCCGTAAGAATATGTTGGGCTTTGAAACTAACATTAATTCTACCGAAATATCGCGCACATCTAAGCTAGTCAGCCAGCTTTGTAACATGCCAGTTCAATCAAACAAGGCCATTGTTGGCGCGAATGCGTTTAGCCATTCATCTGGTATTCACCAAGACGGTGTCTTAAAAGCGCAAAATACCTATGAAATTATGACTCCAGAAAGTGTGGGTATTAATAAGAACAACCTAAACTTAACGTCACGTTCTGGCCGTCATGTGATTAAGCATCGCTTAACCGAACTTGGCTATAAAACCGAAGACTATGACTTAGAAGCGGTGTATGACGCATTCTTAAAGTTAGCGGATAAAAAAGGCCAAGTATACGATTACGACCTTGAAGCCTTGTTGTTCTTCGATAAGCAAAAGCACGACCAAGCACACTTCCAGTTGCTTTATCTTCAAGCGAATTCAGGGCGTGAAATTATTCCAAGCGCCACCGTTAAAATGAAAGTGGGCACTGAAGAAATTACCCAGTCTAGCATTGGAAACGGCCCGGTAGATGCGGCTTATAAGGCCATCATGTCTATACTAGGTCACGAAGATCTAGAAGTTGTCGACTTTAAACTAGATTCAAAAGGTGAAGGTGCCGACGCTTTGGCGCAAGTGAGCGTTATCGCTACATATAAAGGCCGTCGTTTCCATGGAATCGGCTTGGCTACAGATATTGTGGAAGCCGGCGTTAAAGCCCTTATCTTTGTATTAAACAACACATATTTAGCCGATCAAATTGATCAGCAAAAAAATCAACAAGAACGCGTTGCAGGAGTTTAAATGAGCCAGTATTCAATTGCCGTATTAGCCGGAGACGGTATCGGCCCAGAAGTTATGCAGGAAGCCAATAAGGTTTTAGATGCTGTTGAAAAGAAGTTTAACGTCACCCTCAACCGTACTGCATATCCTGTAGGTGGCTACGCCATTGATACTGAAGGCGAAGCGCTACCCTCAAAAACGCTTTTGGGCTGTGAGCAAGCCGATGCGATCTTGTTTGGCAGTATCGGTGGCCCTAAGTGGGACACCTTGCCGTTAGAGCAACGTCCTGAGCGTGCCGCACTACTTACCCTTCGCAGTCATTTTGACCTGTTCAGCAACTTGCGCCCAGCTCGCATTTATCCGGGCCTTGAAAGCCTGTCTCCCCTTCGTGAAGACATTGCCAAATCAGGCGTAGACATTTTAGTTGTGCGTGAGCTAACCAGCGGTATTTACTTTGGTCAGCCTAAGGGCCGAGAAGGTGAAGGCGAAGAAGAGTTCGCGTATGACACTATGCGCTACAGTAAACGTGAAATTCGCCGTATTGCTATTGCAGCGTTTGAAGCAGCACAGAAGCGTCGCGGCAAAGTGACGTCGGTGGACAAAGCCAACGTACTGGTAACCAGCCGCTTATGGCGTGAAATTGCTGAAGAAGTCGCAAAAGACTATCCAGATGTAGAGCTAGACCACATCTATATAGACAACGCCACTATGCAAATAATGAAGAACCCAGCGCAGTTCGATGTGATGCTGTGTTCAAACCTTTTTGGCGATATCGTTTCTGATGAATGCGCTATGATGACGGGCTCTATGGGCTTGTTGCCATCGGCAAGCATGAACGAGGAAGGCTTTGGCCTTTATGAGCCAGCAGGCGGTTCGGCCCCAGATATTGCAGGCCAAGGCATTGCTAACCCTATCGCACAAATTTTATCGGCCGCCATGATGCTGCGTTTCAGCATGAACTTGAATGATGCTGCCGACGCAATTGAAAAGGCAGTAGTGGCAACGCTAGAAGCAGGAGTACTTACGGGCGAGTTATTACCTGCAGATAAACGCAGCCAAGCGGCAAGCACGTCGCAAGTAGGCAATGAAATCGTTAAACAATTAATGGCGCAGGAGTAAAACAACCTCATGGCCAAGACCTTATATGACAAAGTGTGGCAAGCCCACATTATTGACCAAATCGGTGAAGACAGCTTAATTTATATCGACCGTCACCTAATTCACGAAGTGACGTCACCTCAGGCATTCGCTGGCCTTAATGAAAAAGGCCGTAAAGTACGACGCCCTGATCGCACGGTTGGCACCATGGATCACAGCATTTCAACCCGTTCATTGGCAATTGATGCCTGTGGTCCGGCGAATGCGCTTCAGCTACAAACCTTGGCAAAAAACTGTGAAGAACACGGCATTCAGCTATTTCCAGTGGGCCACCAGAAGCAAGGTATTGTGCACGTTATGGGCCCTGAATTAGGTCTAATTCAGCCTGGTATGACGGTGGTGTGTGGTGACTCACACACTGCAACCCACGGTGCATTTGGTGCGCTGGCATTTGGTATTGGCACCTCTCAGGTAGAGCATGTATTGGCCACGCAAACGTTGAAACAAAGCCGCGCGAAAAGCATGCTTATCAACGTAAATGGCAAGCTTCCTGTCGGTATTACCGCAAAAGACATCATTCTTGCCATTATCGGCAAAATTGGCCACGCTGGCGCTACTGGCCATGTCATCGAATACGCAGGTGAAGCTATCCGCGGTTTGAGCATGGAAGAGCGGATGACTGTGTGTAACATGAGTATTGAAGCTGGCGCGAAAGCTGGCCTTGTTGCACCAGATGAAACAACATTTGCTTACCTTGAAGGCCGCGAATACGCACCTAAGGGTCAAGACTGGGAAGACGCTGTCGCTTATTGGAAAACCCTTTATACCGAAGAGGGCGCAACCTTTGACACTGTGGTTGAACTTGAAGCGGCAGATATCGCTCCTCAGGTTACGTGGGGCACCAACCCAGGCCAGGTTATTGGCGTAAACACACCGGTACCTGCTCCTGAAGATTTCAGCGACCCGATTGAAAAAGAAAGCGCGGTAAAAGCACTAGAGTATATGGGGTTAAAACCCGGTGAAAAGCTTGCTGACGTTGCAGTAAACCACGTATTTATCGGCTCATGTACCAACGGTCGTATTGAAGATATGCGCGCAGCGGCACAAATCGCCAAGCGCGGTAAAGTCGCCGATTCAGTGACTGCGATTGTCGTTCCAGGGTCGGGTAACGTTAAACGCCAAGCTGAAGCAGAAGGCTTAGATAAAATCTTTATCGATGCTGGCTTTGAGTGGCGTTTGCCAGGTTGCTCTATGTGCCTTGGTATGAATGACGACAAGCTAGTGGCAGGCGATAGATGTGCCTCTACCAGTAACCGTAACTTTGAAGGCCGTCAAGGCCGTGGTGCGCGCACTCACTTGGTAAGCCCAGCAATGGCTGCCGCTGCTGCAATTACCGGTCGCTTTGCTGACGTTAGAGATTATCAGGAGTAACTTATGTCTGAACAAGGTTTTACACAACACACAGGCATTGCTGCGCCGCTTGATCAGGCCAATGTCGATACCGACCAAATTATTCCAAAACAGTTTCTAACTGGCGTAACACGTGCTGGCTACGGCAAACATTTGTTTCACGACTGGCGTTATTTGGATTTAGAAGAGAAAGAGCCAAACCCAGCGTTTTCGCTTAATAAGCCTGAGTACAAAGGTGCGAGTCTGTTGCTAGCTCGCGAAAACTTTGGTTGTGGTTCAAGCCGGGAACACGCGCCGTGGGCACTTGCCGACTTTGGGTTCAAAACGGTTATTGCCACCAGCTTTGCTGATATTTTTTACGGCAACTGCATTAATAATCAGCTAGTGCCTGTGGCATTATCAAGCGAGCAAATGGACGCTTTGTTTGCTGCAGTGAAGGCAGACCCAGCAACTAAGATCACCGTTGATCTTCCAGCGCAAACAGTAAGTTTTAACGATACAAGCTTCAGCTTCGATATTGCTGAGCATCACAAAAACAACCTTATTAAAGGCTTAGATGCTATCGGTCAAACGCTTGAACTCACAAGTGCTATAGAAGCCTTCGAAGATAAACAGCCCGCGTGGTTGTAAAAGCGTGGGGCTTTAGCGCTTAACAAAGCCCTAGCATAACACATGGGTGCTGTCGCGAGATGGCACCCTGTTCATTTCTCTCATCTATGCCTTCACCTTAACTTCGTATCAAGACGCCTAGTACCAAACCGCATGGAGAATATCAGTTCACCTGATTTGAACTATAAGCAACTTCTAGGCACATTTACACGTCACGCGTTTTCTCATACACGTCACACGTTTTCTCACGAATTCGTTAATCCTATATTCGCCGACTCTAGCTATAATAAAGACTAGTAAACTCCTCACTTTTTTCACTGAAATATCGTACTATTCGTTTCTATTGTAATTGAAGGCTATGGCAACGTTGTGCCTCACAGGAGAGATAATGCTAGAACAGGTACCCATTGATGGTTTGCAGCCAGGAATGTACGTCAATCAAGTACTTGAACAAACAGGTTCACTTAAAATGCGCTCTAAAGGCATTGTGAAAACCCAAGCCATTATTGATAGTCTAAAATCGAAAGGTATTTTAAGCGTCGAAGTAGATCTTGCGAAATCTAAGCTGCCCGAGCCAGCTGTGCCACCCGAGCCAGCTAAAGAAAAAGAGCCTGTAGTGACTAAACCGGTTGTTAGGTCAGTGGGTCGTGATTCAATTAACGAAGCCAACGAGCTTTACAGCAGCGCAATTGCCATTCAAAGCGGCTTTTTAAAGTCACTTAAAAATGGGACGGTAAAAGATTTGTCTCCCTTGGAGTCGCTGTCGCAAAGCCTGATCGAAAGTATATTTGATAATAAAGATGCGCTGAGCTGCCTGACTATGATCAAGGATACCGACCAGTACCTTCTTGAGCACAGTATTAATTGCAGTGTACTAAGCGGCATTTTCTGTGAGTTTCTTGGCTATGACAGAGATACCACAGACCAAGTGAGTTTAGGTGCCCTATTAATGGATATCGGCATGTCTTTGCTGCCAGATGAAATTCGCAATAACACAGGGGAATTTTCCAGTGATGATTGGGAAGTGATGAAAACCCACGTTGAAATTGGTGCAAACCTAGTTGAACAGTGTGGCGATATTTCTGACCTATCGCTACGCATCATTGAAGAGCACCACGAGCGCGTTGATGGAAGCGGCTACCCGAGAGGATTGGTTGGTGACGAAATCTCAGAGTTCGCGCGTATTGCTGCCATTGTGGATGCTTACGATGCCTTGACATCTAACCGTACTCACAAAAACAGTATCACGCCTACTCAAGCGCTAAAGCGACTAACTGCGACAGAGAACTTAGACCAAGAATTGGTAAAACAATTTATCCAGTGTATTGGCGTGCACCCTGTTGGCTCCTTGGTGAGGTTAAAGAGCGGTAAATTAGGTATTGTTAGCAAAATCAACCCAAAAGACCCCGTAAGCCCTCACGTTATGACCTTTTACAGCGTTACGTCGCAGCACTTCAATGAAGTTAAGCGCGTTGATTTAAGTCAGTACGACGATGAGATTGTGTCAGGCGTTCGCCCCGAAGAGTTTAGTTTGAACTTGCCAAAATTCTTTAAAGACGTTTTCATCAATCAGATGCCGCTGTAGAAAACACAGTTTAACCAGCGAAAAGGCCAGCTACTAGAGCTGGCCTAAAAACTGTCAACCTAGCTTAGGACGGGTCTCTTGTTAGTGTTTTTTGAACTAACAAATAGTAATTACCAATCGGTTAATGCTGCCATAGTAAAAATCTCATCTTCGAAAGCAAGCACCACACGTTGCGCTTCAATATTGACGATTTGCACTCTATCAGCAATCCAGTCGCCCTCACCTATTTGACGGCCATTGACTCTAACCCACCTATCGGCAGGACGAGACGCATACATATGCGCGCTAAAGTTCATGGTAGGAAGTCGTGTTAACAAGCGAACGGGTAACTGATCTACACGGGGTAATTCGTCTTTAACCGTCACCCTTGTTTGCGCTTCGGCAGGTGTATTATCCTCCGCCTTTGAGTCTAGCGCTTCAACGGCAGCATTAAAACGGGCCATGAGTTCTGGTGACACGGATACGTCAGATTGAGACGCAGCTTCATTTAATACTTTCCCTTCATAATTCCCTGAAGTCTCAGTTTGTCTTGTATCCATTGAAGAGCTACGCTCATATCCACTACTTGGCTCGGCGCCAGAACGTTGGGACACGTCGTTATTGTAGCGATTCTGAGTACCTGTTGGGTTTGTATTTGTGATCGGGTTTGTATTTGGAACTGCACCTAAATCAGTATTTTGCGTTGCAGCTAAGTTGCCAACAGACTGGTTATTTACCATAGCGCTCGCTTGCGTGCCTTGCTGAGCTGCACCGCCGTTACTAACGTTGGCATTTACCGCTGTGTTAGCAGTTTCATTTAAACCTGCGCTTTGCCCACTTCCCTGAATGTTAGAAGATACCTGTTCACTTTTGTTGCTTGAAGCGCCTGGTGCTTCATTACTACTTTGCGTGGTGGTAAGCGCTGAAGCGCCTCCGCTTGCTTCAACCTGTGAAACTGAGCTTTCAGAGTCTGCCACCGGTACAGAAGCGGGTGCAGTTAGCATTGGCCACCAGCGTTTTGCCGTAGCGGCGGAAAAGCCAATGCATAAACCACCAAGAATAACGACGGCAAAAAGCGCAACTTGCTTGGTGTAAAGCTTCCATGCTGACGGAAGCCCTTCTACTGTGGGTAAAAACAAGCTTCGATTAAACTGCTCGTTAAGGGATTTATCAAATTTGGCGGTAGTGTCGTGCTCGCCCCGAAGCAAAGCTTGGGTCTGAGTTCTATGATGAACTGTCGGCGCTATTTCCACGGTTTGCTCAGGATCTATTTCTACCTCTTGCACGCCCATTTCAGACAAGCCCTGCACCATAGCATCGCTTGTCACTAAACCCGACTTTCTAATTTTAACTGGCCCATTTTGCTTGGTAATTTGAACAATCACCATACCGGGCATTAAATTTTCAATGGCAACGATATTAGACATACAAACTCCCTAACCCGTAGCCGAATATGATGGCCAAAACAAACGCCGATGCGAGATACCATTTACGCTGGCTTTGCACGCGCTGACTGACAACATCTTCACCTAGAATTTGCTCTGCCGCGGCCAAGAATATAGGCTTTTGCACAACCGCATGCTGCTTAGTAAAAGATAAGGTTAACGCTCGGTCGCACAGCAAATTAATTACCCTTGGAATCCCACCAGTAATTTGATGCACCGCACGCAATGTAGACTTACTGAAAATACTGATATCACCTTCAGCCACGCTTAAGCGGTGTGCTATGTAAGCACTAACTTCAGGCGCAGTTAAGGGCAGCAGATGATAACGAGCGGTAATGCGTTGAGCCAGCTGACGTAATTCGTTACGCTTTAACAACTGCTGTAATTCAGGCTGACCTATCAATACCACCTTTAACAGCTTTTCACGATTCGTTTCTAGGTTGGTCAATAAACGAAGTTGTTCTAGTACTTCGGGCAACAGATGCTGCGCTTCATCAACCATTAGTACCGTATTCATGCCTGACTGATGATTCTCTGCTAACTTGGACAAAATCAAATCGGTGAAATACTTAAGGCTTGCTTTTTCAGGTGTATAAGCCAAGCCTAGCTCATCACAAACCGTTGCTAACAGCTCAAGGGCGGATAAGGTAGGATTCAAAATCATGGCTACCTGCGTATTATCGGGTAGCTGCTGCAACAGTTTTCTCGATACCGTTGTTTTTCCCGTGCCCACTTCTCCGGTGAGCATTACAAAACCACCGCTTTCTCTGAGGCCAAAGGTCAAATGGGCCAAAGCCTCTTTGTGCCTTGGGCTCATATACAAATAATCGGGGTTAGGCGCAATCGAAAAAGGATTGTCATTTAACCCGAAGTAGTTCAAATACATGGTTGCTGAAGCGCCTATCTGTTTTAATTTTTAACGACGATTAAACTACCAGACGCAACCTTGAAGTGAAAGCGCATAACGATGTGGCTACGAATTTTATTTGTAACATTGCTATACTGCGCCTCTGTTACCTTGGGAAGGTTGATTTTCGTTACACGTCAAAAGTCGATATATTCCCAATCTAAAAAGTATTACTGACTAAAAAATCGTTGGAAGAGCATGCAAATATATCTCGTTGGTGGCGCAGTGCGTGACGCACTGTTAAACAGAAAGGTTGTTGAACGCGACTATGTCGTGGTGGGCGCCACGCCGGAAGAAATGCTCAGCCAAGGTTTTACCCAAGTAGGCAAAGACTTCCCTGTTTTTTTACACCCTAAAACACAGGAAGAATACGCACTTGCACGTACAGAACGTAAGTCAGGAAAAGGTTACACCGGTTTTGTATGCGATGCGTCGAGCTCGGTCACGTTAGAAGAAGATTTGTTACGCAGGGACCTTACCGTTAACGCGATAGCGCAAGACAACCTTGGAAACCTTATCGACCCCTATGGTGGTAAAAAAGATTTAGAAAACCGCCTACTTCGCCACGTATCTGAAGCCTTTAGTGAAGACCCTTTACGCGTATTTCGCGTTGCTCGGTTTGCCACCCGCTATGCTTATTTGGGGTTTACTATCGCCACTGAAACCATGGCTCTTATGCAGTCTATGGCGCAAAGCGGCGAGCTAAGCACGCTAAGTGCAGAGCGGGTATGGCAAGAAACAAAGCGCAGTCTTTTAGAGAAAACACCGCATGTTTTTTTCACTGTATTAAACCAAGCCCATGGCCTCAATGACTGGTTTACTGAGCTTGAAAGAAACGTAGATACTGCTCTGGAAACGTTAAAAACGGCGGTAGCACTAGAAAAGGCTGAAAACGAAAGCGTTGTTAAATACACGGGTTCAGAAACCCCATTACCTGAAAGTAGCGATTCAGAAACCGCTAGGCTGATAACAAGGTTTACTGCCCTGCTCACTCACCTCAGTGAGGAAGAAGCGAAACAGTTATGCAGTCGGCTTAAAGTGCAAAACCAAGTTAGTGAAATCGTCAGCCTTGCCTGCAAATTCAAAGGCTTTCTTTTGAACGCGCAAAACTCGCCCGCCGATTTACTTGCCTTGTTCAATAGCTGTGATGCGTGGCGTAGAGAGGAACGTTTCACATTATTACTTAGCGCTTTTGCGCCTTATGCTCATAACAAGGGCGTAGATTGGCAACACCAACAAAAGCGCATTGAAAATGCATTAGCAGCCGCCAACCAAGTGAACGTGCAAGATATCATTGCCACCGGCGTTAAAGGCCCTGAAATAAAAGACGCGCTTAACCGAGCAAAGCTATCCGCTGTTGCCTCGATTACTGATTAGATTAGATGTCCTCTTTCCCTGATATTGTAGGTAACCTCAAACCACAATGTATATTTACCTACGGTGTGCGAATTTAACGCCAGTTTTTCTCAATGTTTTGGTATAGCAATGCTACAATACGCCCCATTCATTTAGAGCGTTTTTTATACTATGACTTTCGAAGAACTCGAATTAGACGAAGCACTGTGTCACGCAGCTGCCGATATGGGGTTTGAAACTCCAACTAGCATTCAAGAACTGGTTATCCCGCATGCGTTGGATGGACGAGATATCTTGGCCTCTGCTCCTACAGGTACTGGTAAAACAGCCGCTTTCTTATTGCCTGCATGCCAGTTTTTACTTGATTATCCGCGCAGACAGCCTGGTGCTACACGTATTTTGATCCTAACGCCTACCCGCGAGTTAGCGCTACAGGTTTACGAACAAGCCCTAGCCATAACAAAGCATACACAAATTGTGTGCGGGGTAATAACCGGTGGTATTAACTACGGTACCGATAAAGAAACCTTAAGCAAGAATCTCGATATTCTTGTGGCCACGCCAGGTCGTTTGCTTGAGCATATCGAAAAAGAAGCCGCAGATTGCCGTGATATCGAGTGTTTAATTCTTGATGAAGCTGACCGCATGTTGGATATGGGTTTCTCAACGGTAGTTAACCAAATTGCTGCCGAAGCGCGCTGGCGCAAGCAAAACCTATTGTTCTCTGCCACGCTTGAAGGCAAAGGCGTTAAGACTTTCGCTCATGATATTCTTAACAATCCTGAAGTGATTGAAGCGAACCCATCGCGCAAAGAGAAGAACAAAATTCATCAGTGGTATCACCTTGCTGACGACATGAATCACAAGCAAGCATTGCTGGTGAATATTTTGAAGCAAGAAACAACGACGTCAGCGGTTGTGTTTGTGAAAACCCGCGAACGCCTGCAAATGCTTAAGGACTTCTTAGCCTCGAAAGATATTCCAGTGTGCTGGCTACAGGGTGAAATGCCACAAGACAAACGTATTGCAGCGCTAGCCCGTTTCAAAAGTGGTGAAGTACCTATCTTGCTGGCAACGGATGTTGCTGCCCGCGGTATTGATGTGCCTAACGTGAGCCATGTTATTAACTTCGACATGCCGCGCAAAGCCGACGTTTATGTTCACCGCATTGGCAGAACCGGCCGCGCTGGCGCCAAAGGTACTGCAATATCTTTGGTTGAGGCCCACGATTTTGACATGGTAGCCAAAACCGCACGTTACATGGGCGAACCACTTAAAGCTCGCGTTATTGACGAGCTACGCCCCAAAAACAAAACGCCTAAAATTGGCCCGAAAAAGAAAAAAGTAAAGGCCAAAGACAAAGCCAAGGCAAAAGCTAAGCCTAAAAAGAAAAAGTAAAACTCGAGCACGTAGAGGGTGAGCGATGCGATGGCCGAAGGTTGGGAGTGGCTTTCGCAAACACGCGGTAAACACATCCATGTGCGCTCCGCTGCCGCATCCCTGCGGCAGAGGGTTTGCTCAAACCACTCCCAACCTTCGTCCTGAATAACCTAAAGTAACCCGATGAATGTGCTCGAGCTTATTTCAGGAGCAAAGAAAAAACGAGGAGTCTGGCACAATGAAATTCCCAGAAAAAATTGTTTTAGCCACAGGTAATCAAGGCAAGGTGCGAGAGTTTGCATCCTTATTTGCAGATTACGGCGTAGACGTTGTGGCGCAAAAAGAATTAGGTGTATCTGATGTGCCTGAAACAGGTACAACATTCGTTGAAAATGCCATTATTAAAGCGCGTCATGCGGCACAAGTAACAGGCCTCCCTGCTATTGCTGACGACTCAGGTTTAGTAGTCGACGCCCTTGGCGGTGCACCCGGTATCTATTCAGCCCGCTATGCTGGCGCTGATGCAACTGATGACACCAATATCGACAAGCTATTAGCTGCCCTAGATGGCGAAACCCAGCGTAAAGCGCATTTCTTCTGTACATTAGTGTTTATGCGCCATGCTGACGACCCAGTACCATTAGTTAGCCAAGGTAAATGGCAAGGCGAAATTTTAACTGCTCGCTCTGGTAACGACGGTTTTGGTTACGACCCGGTATTTCACGTGCCAACTCATGGCTGCACTGCGGCAGAATTGGAGAAAGCCGAAAAAAACCGTATTAGCCATCGCGGCAACGCCTTAGCGATTTTGCTTGATAATATGAGAGCGACTTTTGCGTAATCCACCGCTTAGCCTTTATATCCACATTCCTTGGTGTGTTCAAAAGTGTCCGTACTGTGATTTTAACTCTCACGGGCTTAAATCTGATTTACCCGAGAAAGAATATGTGGCGCACCTGCTGGACGATTTAGCCATTGATGCCAAACGCATTGGCGACCGCCCTGTCGAGACAATCTTTATAGGCGGTGGCACGCCCAGTTTGTTTTCGAGCGAAGCCATGGCTGACATCTTAAGCGGCGTTAAACAGCGGGTTAATTTAAGCGACACTGCTGAAATCACTATGGAAGCCAATCCAGGTACCGTTGAGGCAGGTAAGTTTGCGGGCTTTTATCAGGCAGGCGTAAACCGAATATCGGTGGGCATTCAGAGTTTCCAGCCTAAGCATTTAAAAGTGCTAGGCCGTATCCACGATGAGAGCCAAGCTGAAAATGCGGTAAAACAAGCACACAGCGCAGGGCTACCTACGTTTAATTTAGATCTCATGCATGGTCTACCTGAACAAAGCGTAGAGAATGCTATGGCAGATTTGAAGCAAGGCATTGAGCTCACGCCTTACCACTTGTCGTGGTACCAGCTTACCATCGAGCCAAACACGCCTTTCTATTCAAAGCCGCCAGAACTGCCAGACGACGACATCCTGTGGGAAATACAGGAAAAAGGCCACAGCCTCTTAGAGCGTGCAGGCTATCACCAGTACGAAATTTCAGGCTACGCCAAAGCTGGGCACCAATGCCGCCATAACCTGAATTACTGGCGTTTTGGCGATTACTTAGGTATTGGATGCGGTGCGCACGGGAAGATTACCGATGCCGCTAACGGCACAATTCATCGTACCGTTAAAGTGAAGCATCCAAGAGGCTATATGGAAATGAGCCGCCCGTATTTAGATACGCAAACGCTGGTTAGTGCAGACGACCTACCGTTTGAGTTTTTTATGAATAGGTTTCGTTTAGTTGAGCCTTGCCCGATGAGTGATTTTAGTGACTTCACAGGTACTGAGTTAACGGATGACGTTAAACGCGCACTGTCTGATGCTCATCACCAAGGGCTGCTTTCTATTTCAGGTAGTCACTGGCAGGTAACTGCTAAAGGACGTAGATATCTCAATTCTCTACTGTCGTGTTTCGTGTAATCTTGCCCTTTTGAGTCAACCAAAAAGTTAGATCAAAAAAGCCTGCTCACGCAGGCTTTTCTGTCTTAATCTGTCTTTAACCAAAATTAGTACACGTATTACTTATTTCAACTAGTTCTCACTCTTATCATGTCGCGTAATGATATTGTAAGGCTTGAAAGCAGGCACACTTGCTCGAAGGTTTTCTTCCGCTATATCTAAGCGTTTGAGCTTTTCACAAAACCACTCTGCCTTTTTACGCAATGTCGTAGCTTTATCACCTACATCAAGGTGCTCACCCACATTATTAAGCTGACGAGTAATTTCCGCTACTTTCTCTTGATTTACTTCGCCACTTCCAGTGTTGATACCACTGATCGCCGATAATATACCGCCTACTGAGGTAGAAATTGCTTCCTCAAGCTGTGCTTCAATTTCACTATCCACGAATTCATCAACGCTTTCCAGTGATCCAGGGCCGATAAAATAATGATTACTGGCATGCCTGAATTTATCTTTCACGCGGTTTTGAACACGCTTCATAGCAGCATTCAAACGCTCATAGCTGTCGTGATCACTGCCTACTAAGCCTAGGTAAACATGCTCAATGGTATCAATAGCTAAATCTACACCTTCGGTGGCCAAAATAATCATTTTTGGTACTACATAGTGTAACCCTGAAGAATACTCTTCTAGCCACTGCCGTTCTTGCTCATTCAAGGTTTGCCAACGTCCACCTACAAAAAGCTGGTTTTGGTCATTAATCTGGACTACGGTGCGGGTTTTATCCATTACGCGAAGCTGTTCGTTATTAACGGCAATACCGTAAGCAAAATCGATATTACAGGTATATTCAGCCTGCGCCGATGTGCTAAGTCCAGCGAATAAACAAATTGTAAAAAGGGCAGCCTTAAGGCTCGATATCATTTTCATACCAACATTGTGGCTAGCTTACTGGGAAATAAAAAGCCATCATGAGTCTAACGTGCTAAAAATCAGGTTGAACATGTCGATATTATCAATCTACTCAAAACGCTGGTTGATACTAGGGCCTGTAGACTTTTGTTATTCACCAAAGGTCAACGATGGAATGGTCTCCCCCCTCAAACGGCATCGCAATGTGCCAAACTTGGAATTGAACAATCAAGTTAACAAGGTGAGGAGACCCAAATGGATATTACAACGATTGGGCTGGATTTAGCAAAAAGTGTGAGTCATGTGGTGTGCTGTAATCAGGCAGGCAAGATTGTGCGAAAAAAAATGTTGAGACGAACTCAGATACTGCATTTTTTTAGTGAGCTACCACCCTGTTTGGTGGGGGTTGAGTCATGTGCCAGTGCGCATTATTGGGCAAGAGAAATAGCGAAGTATGGGCATCAGGTAAAACAAATCGCACCACAGCATGTAAAAGCGTATGTGCGAGGTAATAAGACGGACTTTAATGATGCGCTGGCGATAGCAGAAGCGGTAGTGCGCCCCGAGATGCGGTTTGTGCGAACGAAAACGCAAACCCAACAAGATATTCAGGCATTACACGTGATGCGTAAGAAATGTGAGCGGGATAGAACCGCCAACAGTAATGAAATACGGGGATTGCTCAATGAGTACGGAATAATTCTTCCGGTGGGCATAAGTCATGTCTATAAATCACTGCCTAAATTATTTGACCGGCAGGTGGAAAATGGTTTGAGTGAATTGTTCAAAGAACTGTTAGAGCGACACTATCAAAAGCTTGTAGAGCTGGATGAGCACCTGGACTGGTATACAAAGAAAATTAAACAACTAAGCCAACACGAAGCTTGTAGACGGCTACAAAGTATTCCCGGAGTTGGTCCAATTATAGCCAGTGCGCTTTATCAACATATCGGCAATGGCAGTGAGTTTAAGAATGGTCGGGCAGTTTCAGCATCACTGGGGCTGGTACCCAAACAACATAGCTCAGGGGGCAAGCATAATTTACAAGGGATTAGTAAGCGTGGAGATAGCTATCTAAGAACCTTACTCATTCATGGTGCCAGGGCTGTCATGCGAGTGAGTAAACATAAAGAGACGCCATTGTCTCAATGGATAAAGCGAATAGAGCAAACGCGGGGGAGAAACAAAGCCGCGGTTGCACTGGCTAACAAGTTGGCCCGAATAGCTTGGGCACTATTAGCACAAGGTGGCGATTATCAGCCTGAGTTGACAACCGCTTAAGTTGATAATGAACCAGTTCACTCCCAAGGATTGCTGAATAAACATAACGTGATGACAATACGGTTAAACCGACATATCGAAAACCTGATAGGGCCTGTGGATTTTAATCCGTGTCAACGATAAGGACGATATGGGCGAAGTTCATCGAGGCTCGAAGTGAAAATACTTCAACGAGAAGCCGGATATACGGACGCAAACCATTTTAGTCAAAACAGCATGTTTACTCTTGCAATAATGGGGGAGACCATATACAGGCTCTAAGCAAGAGTGTCGATTTTCTTTAAAATTGACGTTCAAACCAAAAAAACAAAGCACGCATTATAGAGCGTGCTTTGTTGATAAAAAGTCTAAGGGTCAGATACTAGACGAAAGACTAATACGAAGCGGTGTAGATCTTTATCTACACCTATTCGTTGGTGTAGGTGCGCACCAGTCGAACGTAAATGAAACGGTCTTTCTCTTTAATCGAATGGCTCGCATTAAAGAACGCAACAACCCAGGCTCTGTCTGGATCATCTGCCGAAGGGGTAGAAGTCCAAAAATCATCCGGAGGCGTAGCTGGGAAAAGGGAGCTATTAATCGCCGGGCGTACGCAGTCGCGTTCCGTTAAGGTGGCCAACTCTTTAACGTTGGGCAAGCGCCATCCTAGCAGGTCTTCGTTACTCGCCTGCTGCGCAAGTTGTAGCGCCTGCTGCCACGTATACTTCACCGCTTCACCACTGCATGTTGAGCCGTCCCAAGTTTGCCCTTCGGAACATCGTCTCCATACTAAATCTGTGGTGGTATCCAACAAAGTACTGGTAGTCACTGCTTCAAAATTATCGTTGGGCGTGGTTTCTAGTCCGTCAGACAGACACTCTTGGGCGAAAGCTGAAAGCGATGCACTAGCAAGCAACGTCGAGGTTGCAACCATTTTGAGTGTAGTTAGCACTGCGCTTTTTAGTACGCGTTGAGCGGATTTATTAACTTTATTGCTCATGACTATCTCCCTGCTCTTACAAGACGAACACGCGCCGCTGATGACTTATTAAGAAAGTTATCGACACCTGAATCAAAATCCAATGCCCATGCATTTTGTGCATCATCACTGTTTACCCCATCAGCACTTGGCACTGAGGTCCAATACCATAGGGGCTCGGTAGAGACTGCACCGGTGTTAGGGAAGTAATCTTCATCAATGGCCACGTCGTCGGCAATGCCTAAATGCATTAACGAAAAGAGTTCATGGTGAGTAGGTAGCCGCCAGTCGTAAAAACCACACAGCCCCTGTGCGTTAACCGCCTGTACATATGCAGAGGTATTACAGCTGGTTAATAAGCACGTTGCATTCGCGCCTGTCTGGTCGCCCTCAAAACCGCCATTTACCTCTTCGCTGTACCAAGAATAGGTGTAGTCTTTATCTTGAAATGCCCCATCGTCAGTTTTAACTTCCCACACCAATCCGGTGACATTGTCACGAACACACGACCACGTATCTGCGCTGGCGTCTTGTTCGTCGCCATTGGCATTTAAACGGGTAAAGTCGAAGCCAGCTTTACCACGCCCAGCTTTTTCAATTAAGCCATTCTGTTCAATAATATCAGCTCCGCGTTGTCCGTCTTGGCCAGGAAAATCATTTTGCTGCGCCTCTGTTAACGCATTATTAGTGGCTTGCTGCAAAAATCCCGTGTCGTTCAATAGCGGCGTCGGCATGGGGCGTATTCTAACGTTAATGGTGTCTTCAACACTGTTGTTGTTAGCGTCTGTTACAGTAAGTGTATAGGCCACCACAGTCGCGGTGGATACGGAAGGGGCAATAGCAAACGTAGATAGTGCATCGTTGTCATCTACTGGGCGAGCTGCCACTCCGGTGTTTGTCCCATTGTTAGATGTAACGTTGTTACTGCGCTCCCAAGAATAAGTAAGCGGTAAAGCACTGGGAATACTGGTGCTTGCTTCACCATCCAAAATAACCACCTCACCACTGAAAACGCCTTGCGAGAAGCCTGCATCAACCACAGGCAGTGTCTCGGTTTCAGACTGCACTGAGATTGTCACTGTGTCTACGTCGGTTGCACCTTCGCTATCAGTTACTTCAAGTTGAAAAGTGAGTTCCTGAGACTCGTTAGCGATAGGCGTAGTAATTGTTAAGGTAGAAAGGTTCGTTTCCACCCCCGTAATAACGTTAGTGCCGCTGGTTTGAGACCAAACATAATCGGCAATTTCGCCATCGGACGTAGATGAGTCAGTATCGCTGCTTCCCGTGCCATCAAAAATAATTTCAACACCGCCTGGGAAAGTATTTGCTGGAAGGCCTTCCCACGCAGGCACATCAATACTTGCTTCCGGCGCTATGTTTACCGGCGCAACAGTAATTACCGTGAAGTCACTAGCCGTATTACCGCTTTGATCGTTTACCGAGACGGTAAGCGTGTATTCAGTGGCGCTATTAACTAACGGCGCGACGAAACTCGCTGCAGAAGCGCTGGTGTCTTCATGTGTAATGGTCAGCGATGGAGAAGCGCTCCAGTTGTACGTGTACGTGCCATCACCACCACTCACTTGTGCACTTAGTGAATAGATCACGCCTTCCGTTACGGTAGCGTTAGCGCCTGCATTAACAACTAAGTTGCCATTGCCAGATCCCCCACCACTAGAGTCACCATCTCCGCCTCCGCCACCACCGCAGGCTGCTAGAATGAAAGCACCACCAATAACTGCAAGCCCGCGTATTACGGTGCGAGGAAGGTAGCTTGAAAATGAAGACGAACTTGATTGCATACGTACTCCCATCGCACTCTGTGCCGCTGTTCTATGCTCAGTGCGAGTAAAAACTTGATGTAGATAGAACCGCAAGATAAACAATATACTCTCACGGGTTACACGTAGCGGTTATAAGAAGGTTTTCTTTGCTCTATCTGATTGTGAGCTTGCTTCTTGCGCTTCAGACACTGTTACTTGTAGCGCTTCTAGCTGCTTTTTACCTACCGCTACATCAGTCATGTCGTAAATCATCATACTGATAAAATCCACCTTACCCGTCGCAGAAGTAAGAGGAGAAAGTGTAATGTTTTGGTACATGAATGACTCACTACCTGTAATCGGCCGGTAGTTTGGAAACTTGAACAAATAAGGGCGTTGTTCCCATGTCATAAAGGCACGGGTTTTTAGGTCGAAAACGGGCTTAGCTTTCTTAATAAACCAGTCTTTTTTGATTGCGGGAAATAACGAAAATAACGTTTTGTCTCTTACTTCACTCGGCAAAAGCCCACTGTGACTTTCCATAAAACCGTTCCACACTTGCACGGTGAAGTTGCGGTCTAGTACGACAATGCCAACGTCTACCGTTTGAAGCATGTCCATCATCCAGTGAAATTCTTGTAACTCATCTAAATGCTGGCTCATTAAAAATCCTCCAACAAGTGGGCGAGTTTAGAATTCATCATTTTCATAGACTCTTCCGTGAACAACAAAATCAAATCACACTGAACATTGTAGCCTTCCAAGCCATAGCTAAGCTCAATCGCCAAGGTTCGCTTCCACTTTATTTGGTTCATGCTGATAATTTCAGTGATGGCACGATGTTGACCAAGTACAATGGGATGACCTTGGCTGAAGTTAATGTCCATTTGATGGGCCAGTCCTGTTAAACAGGTGCCAATCAAAATACTCGCAGCATCCATAAGCAGCTCTAACTGAAGCTGGTCGTCAACTTCGCCTTCTACATTGAGTATTTTAGCCACGTCGTCAAAGCTTGAGTCGCTCAAAATACACAACGCCTCACCACTAACACCTGGCCCTAAGAAGCCTTGGCATACCGCAGTAACTTGCTCATGGCTCTCAATATCAGAAAGCATCATGTGAAGTTCAGACACTTCAATTAAATTAACGTTGGGAATAGGCAGTTCAACAAACACGTTCATGGTGCGGGCTAAATGATCCCCCGCTTGCCCCATGGCTATGTTAGTGATTTCTTGGTAACAATCGCGAATTTCAGGGTCTAGCGGTGAAACTTCTTCCGGCTCTTCCTCTTCAACATGAAGAATGTTGAATTTATCTAGTACCTCGGCCAGCTTCTTAGGATCCACCGGCTTTCGAATAAAGTCCAAAGCGCCAAGCGATGTCACTCTTTCATGAGCTTCAGGCTGAATATCACCAGACACAACAATAACTTTGGTTTTAAGACCTTGTTTCTGAATTGCTTCTAATGTGCCGTACCCATCTAAAACGGGCATATTGAGGTCGAGCAATAGAAGATCGCCCTTTCCTTCAGCGAGAGCCGATAGAGCATCTTGACCATTCTTCGCAAAATGTACGGCCACTTCCCAATCTTGAGGAAGGCATTTAGCCACTTGCTTGCGCGCAACTAACGAGTCGTCACATACGAGTACAGAAAACATTAAGTTCTTTTACCACCTAGCTTTTGAAACCAGCTACCGCCGGTATTTTCTAGCAATTTCAATTGTATCGGCACAACTACTGTGAACTGAAGTAACGATTTGAGTTAACTTACACTTCGCAGTAACCCGGTTACTTTTTGTTTGAATAGATACCATATATATAGTGATACGAAACACCTCACTAAGAAATAGCACTTTTGGGGAATATTGCCAGCACGTTTTTACTCACAAACATCACGGCGCGTTGATTCTTTGCTACGCGTTTTTACAGCAGCTTGTGCACCTTTTAGTCAAGGCGGGTGATTGCAGGCTTGGTCAGACTAAATCACAGCGAATAGATAGAACGCCAAGATACGAGAAAAGCTATCAAATAAAGAAACCAAAAATGACAGGGAGTGCCAACGCAGTAAATATACCATTTACACAAAGACCTAGAGTCGCCATCGCCGCCACGTCTTCCCCCATTTGAATAGCTTTGGCTGTACCAATTGCGTGGGCCACCGTGCCCATAGCAATACCTTGCGCCTGTCGATTTTGTACATTGAGGATCGCAAACACACCAGTAGCCACAATGGCTCCAACTACACCCGTCACAATGACAAAAACGGCAGCCAATGCGGGAATGCCGCCAACCTGTGCACTCGACTCCATAGCAAGGGGCGTGGTGATTGATTTAGCTAACATGGTAATTTGTATTGCACGCGGTGCATCTAGTGCAAACAAAGTAAGCCACGCGGTGAAAGGCGCGAGTATGCCACCAAAAGCAATACTCGCCATTAACCGCCAGCCGTAGTGCTTTAGCTTTTGCCATTGTCTGTAAATGGGTAGTGCTAATGCCACAGTGATAGGCCCTAGCAACCAATGCAACAAAGAAGCCGCCTGTTGATACTCAGTAACCCCTGTTTCAGTTAAATAAAGGCCAGCTGACACAATCAGCGCGGTAACGACAATGGGATGCGCTAGCGGGTGACCTTTGCATTTTTTGTTTACCCAAAGAGCAATAATGTAGCCAATTATTGAAACGCTAAGCCACAATAACCCCGTTAAGCTAAATGCTTGATGTAGAGCCTCCTTCATTCTTGCTTTCCACCCTTGCTTGCCACATCTGAGCCGCTGCCGCTTTTGCTGTTAAACAATTGCTGCGAAAACCAAGCGGTTATCCCTAAACTTATCGAGGTCGTTACAATAATCGCGATAGCAATGGCAAGTGCATTGGACTGAATGTCAGCCCAATAAATAGATACGCCAAGTACGGCTGGAATAAACAGTAAGGACATATGCTTCAAGGGAAAAGTAACAAAGCGCGCCGTGTGAACCTCAAGCTGAGGAAAAAGAAAAAGCATCGCGAGTAAAAGAAACAAGCCCATTAATGGCCCTGGAATAGGAAGGGTACTCACACTAACGACAACTAGCCCAAGATAATAAGCAGCAAATACTAAAACTGCGCCCACTATCATGTTTCTTACATCTCGCACTATCGCTCCTTATTAGGCCTTGCAGGTCCTAGTACTTATTCCCAAAATTCAGTGAGTAAGTGTAACGATAAGCGAGTTAGACCACCAGCAGTACCATGGTCGTATAGTAGAATGTTGCACTGAAATGCGCTTTGACGTTCAGTCTGTCAGCCAAAACTGATAGTAATACTTGTGAGTAATCTTGAACGCTTCGCCACCTTGCATGACAACTCGCTGCTGATTGAGTTTTTGCTCCAGGTGCGCGATATGTTTTGCGTTGACCGCCACAGAGCGGTTACAGCGTTTAAAATTCTGCTCTCCCAAACGCTTAAGTAATTCACACAAGGTTGTGCGGACAACGTAGCTTTCTGATAGCGTTTGAACACACATGTAGTCACCTGCAGCTTCAATCCATTTAATCTCTGCTGGATTTAAACAACACCACCCGTTTTCAGCGCGTATCCCTACAACATTTGGCTGAACACTTTTGTTCAATTGCTGGCGCAATGTAGCTAAAAGCGCAGGTTCAGACACCCCATATTGTTCACAAAGTCCCTTCACCAGCATATTGAATTGAAAGTCCCGTTCATAAAAATGGTACTTGGTTTTGACATGCTCTATAGCGTTTAATACTTGGGGTTCTTCAAGTGGTGATTTAACAAATCCTGACGCGTTATGAGAAAAGGCTAACAGCGCTTCTTCGTCTTTGTTTCCTACTGCAAGCCAATACCGTGATGCAAGGTTTCGACTTGACTGAGAGACTGAATAGAAACCGATGGACTGAGGATATTTCTCTGCTAAGGCAAGACAATGGCCTACCGATTGCGCGCCATAAACGTGACTGAATACGTCTAGCTTTTCTAGCATTTCGCAAAGTGAGTTTTGCATAGAAACAGAGTGTAAAAAAACCAGTGCGATCATCTGCGATCCCTTGCAAGTGCAAGCAGTAATAGCTGTCAGCGTTATTTATCCCAGTCTTAATAAGTGATGGGATGTAGACAGCGAAAAGTAAAAATAAGCGAAAAAGGGGCTAAAAGCTGCATAGCCCAATCGCCAGGGTAGAAAACTCTTCATTAGCGTTTTGCTGTTAGTACACTAGGGCTAGCATTAATGCGACGAGCAATCAGCTGTGCGTTTTTAGATGCATTATGAGTAAGTGCAAAAGTAAGCATGTCTTGCCCGTTGCACACTAATCCTTCATGGATATATCGCATTTTAAAACCCGTCGCTTTCACGGCGCGATGCAATCGCAAACGGCTATCGCTTTTTACCGCTTCACACACTGCAATTAAGTTTTTTTCTACATACTTGGGATACGGGGCGGCATTCGCTACTGTTGCAGTAAGCGACAAGGTTATTCCTAGTAAAGCAAGTTGGGTAACACGGCGTGACATAAACATAACAAGTTCCTCTGATAATATTCGGCAACGCGGTGACTACCTCTTTTGTCCCCGCACCATTAAATTAGTGAAACTTTGTAAAATTCACGCTATAAAAACGTTAAAGCACCGCTATTTGAGACGTTGCGACAAGTACACAAAAGCTAAGGTTTAATAATCGGTCTAAACTGTTATTAGTCGTACTTAACACACACTTTGCAACATTCTTATAAATGCATACATTGCAAAGTGGAAAATCATAAGCAAATACTCTTGCCCGCCTAGCGGTGCAGACAATAATCTAATTTCTTAACACGTATTCAAGGAAGAGCCATGTTAGAGCAGCAACAGTACCACCTTATTAGAGAGCATATGCAGCCTGGTGACATCATCGCATTTGGTGGCAATAGCCTATTTTCTCGTTGGACCAAACTCACTACACGCTCTGCGGTAACGCATGTGGCAATAGTTATGCAAACGAAGATGCGCGATGAAGATTCTAATCGATATTTTAATCAAGTCATGGAAGCTACATCGTATAAAGGAAAGCGAGGGGTAATGACCAATAGACTAAGCGAGCGTGTAGCATCTTATGACGGTGATATTTGGTGGCTGCCCTTGTCTAGCGCGTCAAGAAGTATCTTTGAGCAAAATAAGCGAGACTTCTTTAACTTCATGTTTGAACAAGACGGGAAACCTTACGACGTGCTACAGCTATTCGGCTCAGCAGTGGACGCGATTGATGAACATCCCCTGTTCGGCAGCATAAGCTACAATCAAGAAGACTTTAATAGCTGGTTCTGTTCAGAGTTAATTGCTGAGGGGTTGGAGACTGCAGGTGTTGTAAGTGGCGTAAATGCATCGGAAGTCACGCCAGTGGATATCTGCCGGTTTAACATTTTCAAAAAGCGTTACGTACAGCTTAAAGGAAAAGGAAGGGTAATTGGAGGGTTCAATTCACTTAAGGCAGATAACTGGGGCCAGATTGCCTAACCCCATCAATTAAAAACACATCTCCCCCAATATGGGGTAAAGTGTGTTTTAGAAAATGCTGTCTTGGTGAATCTTAATAAACATGCTCGTCCCAATTTTAGAGTAATCAACTTTATACTCTTTCCCATTTAGGGTTTGTACAAACAATAATATTTTTTCGTCGCCAAACACATCGCTAGTAGTTACATCTACTAGTTCCATGTCCATCATCTTAGCATCGCGCTTGTTTTCAGGCACTTTGCCTTCGTACTGCTTAATACCTTTGTAAGTAACAAGAATTGGCGGATGTTCATCACCATTGATCACCAATAGATCTAATTTTCTTATTTTATGAATGATGGTATTTCGACCACTTGTAATGAAGGGTTTTTCAGTCATTCTCATCTCCGCGACCGCTCACCTGCTTTATAGTTATTAACAAAGAATGTAAGTGATTGAGTTTATCACGATGTTAACAATCAGCACATAAGCATTTGGTTGATATATGTGTGCAAAGTATAAACATAAATTACACAAAATGAGCAATAAATCGCTAATTTTTGCGTGTAGTGTGTGTTTTTACAAATTGCTCGTCGGTTAAACTGCGCAAAAATGCAACCAACGCCGCCTTTTCATCTTCAGAAATCGCAAAGCCTTTTATGAACGGACTGCGGTAAGGGTTAGGGCTTTCAGCCAGATTTCCCCCACGAGCATAAAACTCAATGACTTCATCAAGGGTGGCAATGCTGCCATCATGCATGTAAGGCGCAGTAAGGGCAATATTGCGCAAAGTAGGTGCTCTAAACTTCCCCATGTCTTGTTTATTGTGGGTAACGCTGTAAAGTCCCATGTCCGATTCCGGATAACTGCCCTTACCATCTTCGTTATACAGGCCAGTGTTGTGGAAAGGCTGAGCCGCAAAAGGTTGAAAACTATGCTTCGACGATTGAGTGAAGTTCAGACCTCCGTGGCAGTGAAAGCACTCAGTGCGTTCTGAAAAAAACAGATTCAAACCTTCAAGCTGCTGGGCGGTTAGTGCATCGTCATCTTGAGCGTAAGCATAGTTATCAAAAGCACTATTAAACGACACTAAACTTCTTACGTAGCTAGCAAGCGCCTTTACGATATTATTTAAATTGGGTGTATTATCACCATAAGCCGCTTTAGAAAGCGCTCGATATTCGCTGCCCTCAAAGCGCTTTAATATACGCTTTTCATTTCCCGTAACGCCCATTTCCACAGGATGTTCATTAAAAAGCGGGATCATCAGCTGCTTTTCTATACTTTCTAAATTGTTATGCGCCCAAGTGAAGGATGCATTATAAGCCACGTTTACTAGCGCTAATGCGTTACGGTTTAGCGCGTCTCCGTTCGCGCCTACTGAAACCGCCTTAGGTTCAGAGAAAGCATGCTCTGGTTCATGGCAGCTGCTGCATGAAACCGTGTTGTTAGCACTTAAGCCCTTATCAAAGAAAAGCTTCTCTCCCAAAATTACGCTTTCTTCGGTCACAGGATTGTCTGCGGGAACGGGAGGCGGTGGAATATTGTGAGGCAAATTCCAAGTGTAAGGCGTGGGCGATTTACTGCACGCTCCTAAAATCATTACAACAAGAGCGATAATTGCCGCCTTGAAAGCGAGCAGAGCTCGCCTTCTAGTGCAAATTAAAAGTGCCGCTACTGCCACTTAATCCAAGGCCTGTGCACTAAATTCTGAATAAGCTTTTTACAGGGCTCAGTTTCAGGAGACTCGAACATACAACTTGGCGCTTCGTTTATATCAACTTGCGCGACAATGTTAGACACCGATACTTCCAAATCTAAATCAGTATCAAGCTGGGTCATCGGCAGAATAAACTCCACCCGGTTTGTGAAAGCACACGATTTTTCAGGTGGCCTGACTGCTGATTCAGAATCGCAACCCACGCTACCTAAATGATAAGACCATTTGCGTGTTTCCTCTGAGCCTTTAGACACATCCAGTCGCAAAAACTTATGACCGTTTTGCCAGCTCCAAAACATTGTACTGTCATTCAATGGCGAAGGCTGTGTAAGCGGGTTAGCGTGATTATCGTCGAAGGGAAGACCCATAGTGAAGCGCAAGTTTGTGGACAGCTTTAAAAGCTCTTCCGATACATCTAATACAATTTTGCTATTGGCATCATCAGGGTTGTTGCACTTATTGTGAAACTTTAGCAATGCTATATTCGGCGTCTGCCATTGGGTTTGTTTAAACTTAACCCGCTGCCACTTACCATCAATGCGCACTTCTGGCTTACTAAGGTAAAAACCGAAGTAATCTATATTCCATCGCTGTTGTCCAATACTCATGATCATTGGACATGCCCCCGTATCGACTCCCACCAACTTAAACGGGATTTCACCAGGCTCTCTTCCTTTGAGGTTAATGACATCACAGCCGGTTAACGACACTAGCGCCGCAAAGAGTAACGAAGGCATGACACTCATGCGAAAAGGCATTTTCATTTACGTATGTACTTCCTTTGGATATCTGGTAGTTTTTTTATACAAACTACCTTTTTCTAATTACACACTTGTGCGGACGACAAGATGAATGCATTCCCATTAACACTAATAGTGCTGCTTTTAGCATTTGTGAGTCAAGGTGCACAAGCACACACAGACCATGACAAAGCGCGTTTTGTTGCCGAAGACGGCGTGGACGCGGGCAAGTGTGACAACCGTTTCAGGCCCTGTAAAACGTTGAGCTATGCCGCGCGACAGGCCAATAAAGGCGACAAAATTCTCGTTGCTGAAGGCCAATATTATTTCGACAACGCTCAGCATGCACAAGTTCTAAACGACAGTCTTTTACCAGTATTAGGAGGCTTTTCTCGTGAAGATCATTACCAGGCACAGAAGCCTGCTTTGCACAAAACTACACTAGTTAATGTGCCTATCTATTTATCAGAAGCCCTTTATGAAAAAGGGTTCGACAGTATAACTGACGGAAAAGCCGCGTCTTCCCTTCAAACACAGGCATCATCGCACATGGTTCTTAGTTCCGAAGTCAGTGCAAATGAAGCTTGCACAGATGGAACGGCTGCCGACTTCCCATGCAGCAATATCGAACTACTCTCTAACGTACCTGTTAACGTGTTGTCGTCGGTATCAAATAGTACCAACGATATTTGGGGGCACGTCGATTTAAACAACCGTAGAGAATATGCCATTGTTGGCATGCAGGCCAGCATTGCCGTTGTAGATGTAACCGAGCCAACAGCGCCGGTAGTAGTGGGTGAAATTACCGGTCAAAGTACGACATGGCGCGACATTAAGGTCTATCAGTATTTCGATAGCGCTGCGGGGCGTTTTAAAGCGTACGCCTATGCCAGCGCCGACAGCGTAACAGAAGGTTTTACCATCATTGACCTTAACGACCTCCCTAATGGTATTAGCTTAACGAAGCGGATTAACGACGATAACCGTGCACACAATATCTACATCTCAAACGTAGATTACACGCTAAACACACCGTTAAATGACGCTGCGCCTCAGCTACATTTGGTTGGTCAGGATAGTAACGGCGGAGCCTTTCGTTCATATACGCTAACCTCACCTCAAACACCAACCGCGTCTTACATACCTAGCGGTCTTACACGTGCCGACTATACGCATGATGCGTCATCTATGCGCGTTACCGACGCAAGAGCGCAAACTGACTGTGTGAATGCTACGGCTGATGGATGTACGGTTATGCTTGACTTCAATGAAGATGCAATGCGCCTTTGGGATCACACGAACACAAATAGTACCTCTGAACTAAGTAGTATTAGTTATAACGAGGTTGCCTACACCCATAGCGGTTGGTTTAGTGAAGACAAGCAATATGCCTTTGTTCACGATGAGTTGGACGAGCGAAACTTCAGCTTAAATACCCGGGTTATGATTTTTGATATTTCATCACTCACAACACCTGTGCTTGCCAGCATTTGGACCAGTGACAACGGCACTATCGATCACAACGGCTACGTAAGAGGTAACCGCTACTATATGTCTAACTATGAGCGTGGCTTAACGGTACTAGACATTTCAGATCCTACCGCGCCTGTAGAAGCTGGCTTTTTCGACACCTACCCTGCTTTTAACAGCACCAACTTTAATGGTGCGTGGGGCGTATACCCGTTTCTACCTAGCGGTAATATTTTGGTTAGTGATATTCAGCGCGGTTTGTTTGTATTAAAAGACAATACGTTAAGCGCAACAACAGTTGCGGCCTTCTCTCAGGCTAATTATGAAACGGATGCTGATACAACCTTAAGCCTTCCTGTTAATAAGACAGGTACCGAGGCTATGACAGTTGCGTATGAAGTAATAGCGGGTTCAGCCACCAGCAGCGATGTAATGTTAGCGTCTGGAGAACTCAGTTGGGGTGCGGATGAATCACAAGCTAAAAATATCACGTTAAGCATCGGTGCTAATGAAAATACTGAAAGCAATGAAGTATTTTTCGTCAGATTATTTAACCCACAAGGAGGAGGCATCACCTCTGGTAGCGGCTATGCTCAAGTCACTATTAACGGTACTGCACAGCAAGGAAAAATTGAATTAAGCACTGGCGAACGCACTATTTTAGAGACTGACTCTGAACTTGCGTTAAACATTGTTCGCCAAGGCGGAAGTGAAGGCGAAGTAAGTGTGAACTATTCACTGGAAAGCGGCACAGCAGTGAGCGATGAAGACTTTGTCAGCCAAAGCGGCACGCTAACTTGGAGCGACGGCGATACCAGTTCGAAGACTATAAATATAGCGCTTATTAACGATACTACCGAAGAAGACAACGAACGATTTCGTTTAGTACTTGCTGCACAAGACACAAATCTTCTAGGTGGTGTGGTAGAAACGCTGATTACGATAAAAGACGATGAGAGCAATCAAGCCCCTGTGGTAAACGCAGGAACAGATGTTGAAACCGATGTAAGAGCCAGCGTTGAATTAACGGGAAGCGCCCAAGACCCCGAAGGCGCGTTAACAAGCGTAGAATGGACGCAAACCGCCGGCGACACGGTTACCATCAGAAATGCAGATACATTAACCATGTCTTTTACCGCCCCATCATCTCAAAGCAATTTAACTTTTTCGTTAACTGCAACCGATGAGTTTGGAGTTAGCGCCAGCGACACCGTTACTGTTACCGTAAACGAAAGTGTAGTGAGCTTGCCAACGGATACTAATTCAAATAGCTCTGGTGGAGGCGGTTCTACGACTCTGTTTAGCATATTAGGCTTGGCATTAGCTCTTGGGTGGCGACGTGTAAAATTACCAAACAAGGCACATAAACTACAGCTTAGTGAACAAAAATAAAGCAAACAAATCACAAAGCCACCAGCGAGGCGTGACAAGGCAAATAAAACTGCTTATACTTGCGCTCGCTTGTGGTTGTTATGCATAGCAAATTGCATTGAAAACTGCACAGCACATCTCAAAATGGCCCCATAGCTCAGTTGGTTAGAGCATCCGACTCATAATCGGCAGGTCCCCTGTTCAAGTCAGGGTGGGGCCACCATTTTTTCATTCCAAAATATTCTATTACGTTCACAATCCCTTTAAAAACAAAGCATAACGCACAAATTCCGTTTCGTGCAGTGTCGAGGACATTCGATAAAACTCGGTAGCTAATGTAACATCGTCTGTAACATCACCTATTTTCTTATTTTACGGTGTTACATTGAATGGCTAAAACAACGAAACAACTTACAGACACAGAAGTCAAAACTGCCAAGCCTAAAGCCAAAGAATATAACCTCGCTGATGGGAGGGGATTAGCGCTTCGTGTAAAGCCCACCGGCACTAAAACGTGGATATTTAACTACCAGCACCCTATTACCAAGAAACGTAATAACCTAGGCTTTGGTAGTTATCCAGATGTAACACTGGCAAGAGCAAGAGAAAAGCGCTCTGATGCTAGACGTTTGCTTGATCAGCACATTGACCCCAAAACTCACTTTCAAGAGCAGCTTAAGATTAAGCAGGCTGAATTAGCCTGTACTTTTGAAGTAATTACAAACGAATGGTTTCAATTAAAGCTTTCAAAGGTGAAGAAAGCGACCGCAGACAAGCATATGGAGATGTTGAGAAATCATGTGCTGCCCAAGTTGGGGCCTGTGTCAGTAAAAAACATTAAACCAGTGGAGGTGATAAACATTCTTCGCCCCATTGAAGCAAAGGGCAGCTTAGAAACAGTAAAGCGCTTGTGTAGAGTCATTAACGAAATAATGATACTTGCCCTTAACAGCGGCAAAATTGAAAACAACCCCATCGCGCATATATCGAAAAACTTCATTACACCAACGCCCAAGAAAATGGCAACGATAAGCCCTACTCGCTTGCCAGAGTTAATGCAAAATTTAACCAGCCACAACCTAATGATTGTCACTCGCTTGCTTGTTGAGTGGCAACTACACACCATGACGCGCCCTAGTGAAACCGCAAAAGCTAGATGGGAAGAAATCGATTTTGCAAATAAGGTTTGGATAATTCCAGCAGAACGCATGAAGCGAAACCGTGAGCACATTGTTCCGTTAACACCTCAAACACTGGCGTTATTAGATAGACTCAAAGCTATGCGAGGCAGTAGCGAATATTTGTTTCCAAGTCATAGGGGGCGAAATAAACATGCTAATGTACAAACTGCAAACATGGCATTGAAAAGAATAGGGTTTAAAGGTGAGCTAGTATCACATGGACTTAGAGCGCTAGCTAGCACAGCACTGAATGAGCAGAGGTTTGATTCTGAGTTAATAGAGGTGTGTTTAGCGCATGTTGACAAAGATAGCGTGAGAAACGCTTACAACCGTTCTGATTACCTAGAGCGCAGACGAGTAATTATGGAGTGGTGGTCAACACACATTGAGCAGGCCGCTACCGGAAATATGAGCCTAGCAAATAGAAACAAATCATTGAGAGTAGTGTAAGAACTTTCACTTAGCCTAGGGTAGCTCCCGAACTGTCAGAACCCTACTGGCTTGGCTAGGTGGATTATTTAGGGAATATATCGAGGGATATATGGATATTAGCTTTATTCGTCCAATGCTAACTAATATCACTTTTCCAAAAATGGATTTGTTTGATGGGTTTGATCTTGAGCCCTCTGAGATTAAAAGCTGGCTTGAAAATCCAGAAAATAGATATCGAGTGTTTACTGAAGAATTTTTGGACTCAATATCGGAAATACCAAAGATACATAATGAAGACGATTCCGGGGAAAATTTCGATGCTCATAAAGCATTTGAGACTAATTCGGATGCTCTAAACCTTATTGGGCTGTGCCGCAAATTAGAAAAGCATATTGAGTTAGTTTATAAAAACCAAGTGTTCAATACCTACAGTCACCAACAACAAGAAAACGCGAGATTTCTCCTTGATCTAAATGGTCAACAAGCAATGCAACTGGGGCTTGATTTTGGA
This sequence comes from Alteromonas sp. CyTr2, assembly GCF_947311905.1. Classification (NCBI taxonomy): domain Bacteria; kingdom Pseudomonadati; phylum Pseudomonadota; class Gammaproteobacteria; order Alteromonadales; family Alteromonadaceae; genus Alteromonas; species Alteromonas sp. CyTr2. The sequence continues at coordinate 76,375 of NZ_CAMZMZ010000012.1, forward strand.
AGAGTCGAGGGCTGTCTTCTTGCTTACAAATCTATTTTTGCAAGCCACACGGTTTTAACTCAAAAGTTCTCTGAGAAAGAGTTACTGGCTATGTCATCGTCTGCAGTTGGATCGCGCAAGAATTTGAAGCGCAGAACGAAAGCTATTAAATGGATTGAGCAAAACTTAAATGCGAACCCTGAACTTTCAATTAATGCTCTTGCTAAAGAACTTCATAATAAAAGTACAAAAAAGCTAGATGGTTTTGAACGAACCATTCCGTTAAGTACCGCAAAAGATTGGGTAAGAAAAGTAAAGAACGAGCGACAAACGGGATAGAAGCGCATCCAACCATGTCGAGAGCGCTTTCGACCATTATGCTGAAAGTAAATAGCTGTAATTATTTGTTCGTCAAACACACATAGGCGAACAATGATGAACACAGATGTTAATTCGATAACTCAGCTAAACCAACCAACCGAACACATGAACACCACTGTTTTACGCAGAAAAGAAGTTCGAGACAAAACCGGACTTAGCAACACTAGTCTACATGAACGCATCCATGACAAAACAATGCCGCCACCTTTCAGCCTTGGTGGTCGCTCGGTAGGTTTCTTTGAACATGAAATATCGGCGGTTTTGATGGCACGCGCTGCAGGCCAAGATGATGAACAGGTTAAAGCGCTTGTTTGCTTGCTGGTGGATAAGCGCAAAGAGCTTGCAAGCTCATTCATGCAACGCCTTTCAGCTTAGTGGGGGCTTAAGTATGAAAAACGCCACTCCCGACCAAGAAAGCAGCGTTCTAAATGCTACAGATACAAGTGCTCATACACAGCGCGCCCAAATTATAGCATTGATAAAGCAATATCAAAGCAGGAGCACACCAGAATTTCGAGAGCATGGAATCATGTCACCTGCACCGCGCATATTGGAGCTTCGCGCACAGGGCCACAAGATAGAGAAAGTGCTAGAAACCTTTGTCGACAAAACAGGTAAAAAACACACTGGCGTGGCTCGATACTACTTTGCCAATAACCCACCAGCTAATAATTCGGCTTCGGGAGTTGACGCAGCATGATAAACCGCATCCCTGAGCTTTTAGCAAGGGGGTGTGATATTTCAGTTAACAGAGGTGTTCTTGTTGTGAGTCACCCAACTGATCCGCACTACTCTAGCAAATGGCTAAGAAAATACAGTAACCATCTTATTTACGAGTTATCTGAGATATTGAAAATACCCATCTATCAATACATAGGTTACTCAGCGCGAGACTTTGGTAAGAAAGATGCTAACGGTGGTTTTCCCAACGGCAGGCAGTCTGGAGTCTGTTTGCAATTCGTAGATGTAGTTACAGGCGAAACTTATAATGCAATATTCAATGTCAGTTTAGAACGAACGCGCACGACAAAAAGCGGTAAGGCTGGCGAGAGGTTACCCAAGAACCGATTTATTGTTCAAAAGCGCAGTAGCTTCGTGGCATTTTGGCGTGAAACTGGCCTAGCTTTCTCTTGCTACAGCGAATTTTATAAACGTATGGGGAGGCTATCAAACTTATGTTTTACAGCAGATACACACCCAACAAAGGCAAAATTGGTTAACAAAACAATACGCCCTTTGAACTTGGTTTCTGAGGAGTTACAAGCGCATTTAAGTGGTAAGCAAGAGGTAAGCTTGCGACAAGAAAGTGATAAACTGGTGGTAAGCACCAGCGATAACACTATGCGACAAGCAGAAGCGATAAGCGCTTGCGATAAGGAAAACTCTACAACCCTTTCTAGTAAAGAGATTGAGCGATACTCTAGATGCGTAGAAACATTAGTACGTAGTAACAACTCTACGTGTGAAAAAGCCGCGTTGTCGAAAGACTACGAATTAAGTAATCAAGAAAGAACGTATAAAGATGACTATTCTAGCTCCCTAAATAGGAAGCTACCTCAGGAGCAAACGACTGATGAATGGTTGGCGGATTATGATAGAGCTAGTTGAAAAAGGGGGTTAAATTCTTCGATTATTTTTTTGCCTACTTCCTAGCGCTTTTGTTCATTAAAATATAAGTCGAAGACCCAAAATGGTTGACTGTTTAAAAAAACGGTACTAACTACGGAATTGGGCGGTACAGTTTTATTTGCAGTTCAAGCGAGAGCCGGATTATAAAAGGTGCTGTTGCTTCACGGCAATCGGATGGTAACTATGTGAACAGAAATAAAGGATTTACGCTATGGGGAATGGGCAAGCTGAGCGGTACGTTGCAACTAAAATACTCAAAGCAACGTTTCGAACTGATGGTAAAGGTAGAGCAAGTAAACACTCGTTTATGTATGGCAAGAAAGGTGCTCCAAGCTTGCAGTTTATTTCTGGTACAACGGTTTACTACGATGAAGACACTATGCTGGAGGCGGCATTCTCTGCGAAGGAATTTGGACATAAGTATCTAAAACAGATTCCTATTAGCGCCATCATCAGTATATGCAAAAAGTCGATCTCGGATAACTACAGTATCTGGGCAGACGAAACATTCATGAAAGAATTTGATTCCAGTTACTATGACTTTGTATCTGAAAAAGCATTACTTTTGTTTTCAAAAGCAGTTGCAGACTCAGAGATTTTTAATCCTGAGCAAAAGTTCTTCACGTTTCCCATACAAACAATACGAGCAGAGAACGAATATATTGGCAAAAATTTCAGCCTACTAAAGCCTAATTCTTTAAGTGACGTCAAGAAACCATTCGAGTTAAAAAGCTTTAACGTTAATGGGCAACGCTTCCCTCCCTTGAATGAAACAAATAATCATTATTACCCCTTAAAGACCTGGCTGTGTACAACTTCACCGCATTTGAGGGAGGCTCAGAAGAATAAGGCTGCCATATTAGCGGTATTATCTATCAAATATGACAATTTCATCAGATATCAATTTAACTTATCAAGACATGTAGGCGGTTACTGTTCATTTGGCAACCAGATGTCTTTTTCAATAGGTGCACCGCATACACCTTCTGTTAGTGAAGATTTAATACTCAAAGAAATGGACATACCTGTTCTGGAAACACTCGATTCACTTCTTGATTCTCCAGAACAAGAAGCTTCAAGAAAAGTTAAGGCACTAGAATATTTCTATCGCGCTTGGTTTCTTGATGAGTCTGAGAGATATCCTTTTTTATTCATGTGCTTAGAAAGTCTCTATGGGGATAGCATGAACGCAACCCAATCTATTATTGATGGAGTAAAAAATGTTCTCAATATAGACATATCTGAAAGCCGAATCAGACTTTTGATCCAACTACGGGGTTCAGTTATTCATGGGCGATCGCCGGAGATTTATGATTCAAGGAAGTATGCGAAATATTATAAGCGTTACAGAATATGCCCTTCGAAAGACCTGGCCTTACTTGTTGCCGCCTGTCTAAATTCTACATTGTTTGATAATCGAATAGCGAAACAGAATAGTAAGCATAGAGATATGCTCAAAAACGCTAGAACTGAAGGTAAGATAAACAGTTACATTGATAATAGTATTTTGGTAGCGGGGCAGCCTTAATCAAAAAAATAGAGATAGCAGGTTGAGTTGCCGTTTTGCTCCCGCAAAATGTGCTATAGTCAACTGTTTTTTGCTTAACAAATTCTGTTTGTTACAGTATTTTTGCAGTGAAAGGATGAATTTCGTAGGTGAAACATGGATGAACAGACTAATACAATTTTAGGGTTGGTGCTCGGCGTAATTATGATGATAATTACATGGGCAACGATTTCAAAAAGGGAGCGTCAACTGGATGACCCAAATGACGATAGCGTTGTTTACCTCGACCAGATAACTGACACATCAAAACTGCAAAGTGGAGGCGAATATCTTTTACGAGTACTTCGCCAAAGCGGAAATTTGCAAAAAGACGACCAAATTTTCAGTTCTAAAGAATCGGCAATAAAGACTGCGGCTTCTACTTTTAGACGGGCAAAAATAGATTATGTTTTCATTACAAAAAACACAAATGTAGAGCTATTTTTCCGTCGACCTTACCATCATCACGGAGGTAGCTCTGAAGGTAAAAAAGTTGGAAGCGTAGAAATTCACAAAATTAAATAACCGATTCGTAGTATTTTAATCGCTACGACTACTGCTCTGCAAGACATCGAAGGATCATTAATGCGCAACACTATTCTATTCGGAAATGGAATTAATCAAGTCTCAGATAACGCGGTTAGCTGGACAAACTTGCTTGATAGAATAAAAGGCTCTGTTATTTTTAAGAATGGTGATTTGCCAAATACCATGGTCTACGAACGAATATTCATGCAGAGACATGACTCGTTTAACAAACGAAAGTCAGATGAGCTTGAAATCAAAAATCAAATAGCGAATGAAATGCAAGCCCAAAGCTCAAATGAAATATTCGAGCTGCTGGCCTCTCTAGATGTAGAGCACTATTTAACAACAAATTATGACTATGCTTTTGAGAAAGCTCTAAAAATATCACCTGAAAAATTGAGCACAGAAGAAATCTATAGCCTAAGAAGAAAACGCAAGTTTGCTACTGAAAATGGCACCAAATATTTATGGAATATTCATGGTGAAATAGAACACCCAAAATCAATTATGTTAGGCCTAGATCATTACTGTGGCTCAATAAGCAAATTGGACGCATATGTAAAGGGGAGATACGACTTTAAGGAAAGAGGAAAAAAGATCGATATTCTGCGAATGAAAGACAAGCTAACCACTCAAGCTTTTTGTTTAACTTCATGGGTTGACCTATTTTTTTCTACCAACGTACATATTATTGGGCTGTCGTTAGACTATAGTGAAATCGATCTTTGGTGGGTTCTTAATAAGCGAGCTCGTTTTGTGGCAGAGGGGCTTGTCAAAAACAAGGTAACCTTCTACACCACCGATATCAAAGATGAGAAGCGAGGTCTATTAGAATCATTTAACATTGATGTAGTGCATAAAGACGTAACACGCAATGACTATGCTGGGCGCTATAAATCTTTCATTAAAAACTTCGTTAATTGAGAATGTTGAAGCAGTAATACGCGGTAAGACTACGGTAAGGGTTATTAAAGAGCGAAGCTAGGAGTCTGGGGGCGCGGTCCAATTCGGTCTTGAGAACCCAAATTCAACGCCTAATTATTAGAAAATAACTTGTTTTGGCTTTACTCAAACAATCAACGATATATTCAACGCTCCGGTATTACAGTTGGAAATATTTTAAAAATGTCTCAAAAGGACTAATCTCCAACCTAATAAAACCTAACATTCCATTACCTGACAAAACCCGATATCGCAATTTAGCTACCAGTCAAAACTTGTTAGTCCAAGCGAATTTCAGTTAGAACGGCAAGATTGCGGCAACACCGGAGGAGTTAAAATAAAACACCAAATTATTGGATCAGCGACTACGCTCCAGTTGCGCCTCGGCCTCACTTCTCAATTATTCAACACACATAAAACTGTCAGGCTATGTTATTGCGATTAACTCTCTTCAAATTTCATCTGAGCTATCTTGAACCGCAAGATTACCCCATTGTTCTCATAATGTTAACTAAATGGAGTGTTACATAATTAACATGGTGCGTACTAAAAAAGGTACTCCCAAAGGCTTTCATGACAACGGGTAATACGCACCTCAAATACGTGCTATGCACGAGATATTTTGGAGAACAGTTGTTGTTTAGTTATTCGATATGGTAACCAATGCGCAGCTTGTCTTGTTCACTACATTTAATCCTTAAAAATATATGACAGCCAGTAAGGCAAATGAAAAAAGATACAGTAATGTTAGAGCTTGCCAAACTCATTCTATTTCAGTTAGCTGTAGGACGTTCAATGAATAGATGACAACTCTATAGGATCGCTTGATCATGTCATAATCTTACACTTTAATTGATACTCAACCAGCATATTGAACAAGGATCGTTAGAATGACACCAATACAAAACTTCTGGACAACATTTTTCTTATTTGCGCCACCTATTTATTTAGGAATAGATATGGATTGGTTAACAGGATTACTGGCATTTTTTGTGTCCATGCTTCTTTCGTGGGGTTTAGGATTTTTAACGCTCATGTACGCTAGCGAAAAAATGTCGCTAGGCGCTATGACCATATGGGCGTGGATAAAGCCGCCGATTATAGCGCTTGGAGTATTACAATTGTTTACCGTATTTTGAACTTTACAAACTTTTAGCAGAACTTTTTAAGCTAATGGTTCATCAAGGTAGCCAACACGTTTGAGTTGAGTTTCAGTAGCGTTCGTCAGGGAACGAAAACGAGTCTAGCGCCAAAACAATGTAACACTGAAAGTAACACTATCAAGCAAACCATAAAATAAAAACATAAATTTCAGTACTTTACCCACCTTATTCAGGTGAGGGTGGGCCACCATTTTTCCTAGAATTACTAGTCACCACTGGCTTATATCATCACGATATCAGTTTTCTCAAACTCAAAAAAAGCGTCTTTATTAAAACTGTAACACCAAATCTGTAGCCTAACTGCACTGTTTCTTTACCCATAGTTTGGTTCCCCTTAGATGAAGCACACCATGTCACGCCATACGTTTTATTCGCTGACGGTAACCTTCACCATTTTGTCTATTCTTGGCCAACTCTCTACCAGCATTTATAGCCCCTTCTTTTTTGATTTGGCTGCTATATACCACAGCTATGTGGGAATAATTGAAAAAAGCGTGGCCGTGTTTCTTATCGCGTTCTCAGTTTCGCAGTTAGTGTCTGGTGTCGCCTGCGACTACCTAAACAAACAAAAGTTTCTACTGTACGGAGTCTTAGTATTCATCGCCGGTACGCTTACGGTGGCACTTGCCACCGAAGAAAATACCTTTCTTTTAGGAAGAGTCATTCAAGGCTTAGGCGGTGGGGTTGGCGTTTCAGTATCGCGCGGACTGTCACGTCAGATATTTAGCGAAAAGCAGCTGAATGTTTCACTTTCATTTATCAACATTGCATTCGCTATCGCGCCAGCAATAGCGCCACTAGTAGGTACACTAATAGGCGAGCCCTTCGGAGTTTCATCTATCTTTTATTTTGTACTAGTAATGGGAGTATTCGCCTTACTTTTACTGCTTTCAGTTTCCACCACCCTCAAACAGTATATGCCGACAACCTCAGAGAACGTCTTTAGCGATACTTTAGCGCTTATTAAAAGCACAATGATGAAAATCGTCTCAGTGGGGATGGCCAGCGGACTACTTTATGGCATTGTGTTTAGCTTCATTACCATCTCGCCGTCTATGATAATGCAGCAATTCGGACTCACCAAAACTGTGTTCTCGATATATTCGCTTCTAGCCACGCTGTCTTTTGTGATGGGAAGCATAATCAATATTCGACTAGCCTCTGTTTCACCATTGTTTAAATTCAAGTATTCAAGCTTGTTTATCGCTGTGCTTTCAGTGCTTTTTTGGTTACTTATTTCCCCCTTCGCAATAAAAGGGTTAATGGGTATTTTGACTTATTGCTATATCACCTTCTTTTTTATTGGCATCGCAATGCCCTGCAGCGTAACTATCATGCTTGGCTACTCTGATAAATCCGCAGGTTTTTTAGCGGCACTAACCGGCTTTTTTCACCTAACAGGAGCAGCAATAGGCGCTTACGCGGTGACCTTAATTACCCTAGAACCTATCATTTCTTTTTGTTTGTCCTCTTGCGGCTTAAGCGTTGCAAGTATCCTCATCTGTACAACACTGAAGAGGAATTAACTCAGCTTTTGTGCGGCAATGCCGTTGTAATGATAAAACGTACACCATTTAAGGTGTTTAATAGTGAAAATCGAGTCGTGTTGCCCATTTGATTTCTAAAATCCATCCCCATAATGATGAGGCTCCCGAAGTGGTTGGGAGTAATTATTGTTAAAAGGATATTAGAGCGTGTTGACCTTTGCTGTACATATTCGAGTCAATTCACATTGGTAGCCACATAATCGCAAAAGCCAGTGCCACCAAACTATGGTAGTTTCTGGCTATCTTATCATATCGAGTCGCTACGGCTCGAAACCTCTTAATTTTCAAAAAGGCATTTTCGACTAAATGGCGATAGCGATACATCGCCAATCAATATCATCATTACCCGTTTTACTGTTGGTTTTTCTTGGGATGACATGGTTAGCGTTACGACTGCTCACTAAGTCTCGAAAAGCTTGACTGCCGTAGCCTTTGTCTGCAACAACTACTTCAGAATCAGGTGAAGACTCAACCAGAGATTACAAATGATAGAATGATCTACATATTGGGTACCGCGAGTTCAACCCCGAAATATATACTAGAACTCAAGTCATGCTGCCGACGGTGCTTTTAAACCTTTTAAGCGCTATAAGATAAAACGCACAGCCAATAGCTAAAAGCGCTAACAACTGAGGATAAACAACACTAATGCCTGCTCCTCTATACAACACGCCCTGGGAAGCCTCCACGAAATGGGTATTGGGCATTAACAGCATTGCGCTTTGAATGAACCCAGGCATGCTTTCTCTTGGTGTTACCCCACCAGATAGCAACTGTAGGGGCAGTAAAACTAAGATAAGCAACAATCCGAACTGTGGCATAGATCGCGCAATGGTAGCCATAAAAATTCCCATACTCGAAACGGCAAATAATTGTAGAGCAACAGCCACCATGAAAAGCCATATTTCGCCATTAATGGGGACGGAGAGTACCCACTGAATAATAAAATAAACAGAAAACAAAGTAGTAACCCAAACCACTACTCCCGAGGCTAGTATTTTAGACAGCATAATTTCACTGTCTGAAACTGGCATAGCCAGCAGATGCTCTATAGTGCCACGCTCTTTTTCTCTAATAAGCGCAGCCCCAGACAAAATTATGGCGATCATTGTTACCGCATTAATGAGCTCCATCACAGAACCAAACCAAAAACCTTCAAGCGCTGGATTAAATCGGGCTCGCATGATCAACTCGACAGGGTAATCGATGTCGGATTTATAACCCTGGAAATAGGTGTTCACTTCACTGGTGATTATTTCTGTGATGTAACCATTACCAGTAAACGCCTGGCTAATACGTGTTGCATCAACGTTTACCTGAACATCGGGCTGCAGCCCGGCCATAATATCTTTTTCAAATTCAGGGGGAATGGTCACAACAAAGGTATACTTACCCGTGTCTAAATACGTGTCGGCCTCATTACTTTCAATAAGATCTGGCGTTAAAAAATAAGGGGGGTAAAAGGCATCTATTATACGCTTAGACATCTGCGAATTGTCATGATCGACAAAGGCAATGGGCGCGTTGTGCAAAGATTCAGGTACCGCAGTGGCCGCCGTGTAGATGTTTACCGTAAACACATAGACAATAAGAATAAGCATGGCCGGGTCGCGCCACAAGCTCCAAAGTTCTTTTACACCTAGCTGGCCTACATTTTTAATATCCACGGTTCAGCGCTCCTGCTTGCGTAACAAAACAGTGGCAAGCCACAGTGTAATTGGTATAGAAATAGCTATGGCAAACACAGCAAAATCAAGGGTTTCAAAACCTAAACCTTTGCTAAATATTCCCCTGCTAGCAGTTAAAAAATAACTAATAGGGTGAAGCTCGCCTATTACGCGCCCCGCCCCTTCTAACGCAGAAACCGGTGTTATCATGCCCGCAAACTGTACGGCAGGTACCATAGTGCCAATAGTAGTAAGCAAAATAGCGGCAATTTGACTATTAGTAAAAACCGATGCCAACAAACCAAAGCTAGTGGAAAAAGTAACGAATAACAACGTTATAAGGCATAGCACTATCACATCCCCTTTCAGTGGGATATTGAATAGCCACACCGCCATAGCAACCAACAGCAAGAAGCTAACAAACGAGGTAGCGATATAAGGAAGTTGCTTACCCAACAAAAACTCTATGCGTGTAACTGGCGTAACATATAAGTTGATTATCGAACCCAGCTCTTTTTCGCGCACCACCGCCAACGACGTTAAAAGCGCAGGTATCATCAACAGCAACATGGGCATTACCGCAGGTACAATGGCCACCAAGCTGCGAACATCTGGGTTATACAAATAGCGTGACTCAACATTAATACTACTGGTCGACTGCACTTGGCTAGCTTGTGAGGCTTGCTGCAAAAGCCATTTCAGGTGAATACCTGTTACATAGCCCTGTATAGTTTCGGCTCTTGAAGGCATAGCCCCATCAATCCATGCCCCTATTTCCACTTGTTCGCCTTTATGCAGTTTTTGGCTAAATTCGGGAGGAATTTCCACAGCCAATGAAAGTTCTCCGCTTTTCATTCGCCTGTCCATATCGGCATAACTGGTAATAACTGGCTGTTCATTGAAATAGCGCGAACCCGATAACGCATTGCGATAGTTAAGACTAGTGGAAGTTTGATCGCGGTCGAATACCGCATAGCTTAAGTCATCGACATCCATAGTGATGCCATAGCCAATAACTACCATTAACACCATGCTGCCTAAGAACGACATGGTTAAGCGAATGGGATCGCGGATAAGCTCAAGGGTTTCACGCGAGGCGTAGCTTAACAATCGCCGTAAGCCTTTTGCTCGTTTATTCGGTGGCGTGGCTTTATCTGCGCTAACACCTTCTGGTGCGCTTTGCTCTGTGTTTTGTGTTTGGTTCTCAGGCGTTTGCGCCTCAACTAAATAATCGATAAACGCTTGCTCTAACGTATCTGCAGATTTAGACGCTTTTATGGCCTGCGGTGTATCGGTTACCAGCACTTCGCCTGCATGCATTAGGGAAATTCTATCGCAGCGTACTGCCTCGTTCATAAAGTGCGTAGAGATAAAAATGGTTACGCCGTCTTTTCGCGCCAGAGAAATAAGTAACTGCCAAAAGTTATCTCGGGCAACTGGATCGACGCCAGAAGTGGGTTCATCGAGTATTAACACTTCAGGTCTATGCACCATGGCCACAGCCAAAGACAGACGCTGGCGAATACCCAAAGGAAGGTCGTTGGGCAAGCTGTGTTGGTGATGACTTAATGCAAAGCGGTTAAGCATTTCGTCAACGCGGGAATTTAATACGCTGCTTGCTACTTTGAAGAGTTTGGCATGAAGCGTAAGGTTTTGCCGAACGGTTAATTCGGTATACAAAGAAAAGCTTTGCGACATATAACCTACGCGGTAGCGGGTGTTAATATCGTTAGCAACAAGAGGGCTGCCCAGCAACCATGCCTCGCCAGAGGTTTGCGGCAGCAGGCCAGTAAGCATTTTCATGGTGGTAGACTTACCACAGCCGTTCGACCCTAAAAACCCGAAAATCTCTCCTTTACCAATCGTGAAGCTAACGTTATTTACTGCCGTAAAATCGCCGAACTTCATAGTAAGGTTTTTAGCTTCAATCGCGGTTTGCATATGCTCACTAGCCTTATAAGGCTGCACAACTACGCTGCGATGTTCATGCTTTGCGTCTGCCGGCAAAAGCGCAATAAATGCCGCTTCTAAATTACTGGTTTGTGTTTCACTAAGCAGTGACCTCGGTGAGCCGCTCGCCAGTATCTCACCTGCATTTAACGCTATTAGATGATCGAACTGTTGGGCTTCATCCATATAGGCAGTCGCTACCAATACGGTAATATTTGGCTGTGTTTTCCGTATATCTTTAATAAGTGACCAAAATTGACTTCGGGCAAGGGGGTCTACCCCTGTAGTGGGTTCATCTAAAATAAGCAAGCGGGGATCGTGTATTAGGGCACAGCATAACCCCAGTTTTTGCTTCATACCACCCGACAACTTGCCAGCTGGGCGCGATAAAAATGGATAAAGTCCGGTTCGTTTGGTAAGGATATCTATTCGTGCACGACGCTGAGCACGATTGTGCCCAAAAAGTTTGGCAAAAAACTGTAAGTTTTCTTCTACAGACAGCGTGGGATATAAGTTTTTGCCTAAGCCTTGTGGCATGTATGCAATATCAGAACATATCGCGGCGCGGTGTTTTTCATCACGCATATCGCCACCAAGAACCTGCAACTGCCCCTTTTGCATAACTCGCTCACCAGCTATAAGCGACAGCAACGTAGATTTGCCCACTCCATCAGGGCCAATTACGCCTACCGTTAGGCCCGCTGGAATAGAAAGCGCAAGATTGTGAATAGCTGTGGTGCTTTTGTAGCGAACCGTTAGCGAATTGCATTCAATAATGTTGCCCATTAGTCGACAAGCTCAGGTAGGTCGCTAGGCCATTCAGCGGTATCGTTTAGCTTAACCCATACTTCACCCGGCAACCCTGTTTTCACTTTTTCAATGTGCTGCTTTAATAAGTTTTCAGGAATTTGCGCTTTAACCCTGAACATAAGTTTTTCTCGCTCACTTTGGGTTTCAACCGACTTAGGAGTAAATTGCGCTACGTCGGCAACGTAAGAAATGGTGGCCGGAATAGCGATGTCGGGCGCGGCATCTAGCACAATAAGGGCTTCGCCGCCCATAGTAAGCTTGCCCACCTGCGAGGCAGGCAAAAAGAATGTCATGTATACGTTTGTTAGGTCGACCAAACTAAGTACACGCCCACCTGCACCAACAACTTCGCCAGGCTCTACTACGCGGTATTGAATACGCCCATTACGAGGTGCTTTTAACACCATATCGTTAATTTCAGATTGGATTTGCGCAATAGTGGCATTAGCAGCGCTGACCGCTGCTTGTGCCGAGTAGTATTGCGCGCGTGAAGCTTCAATGGTGGCGTCAGCCGCTGTCAAACGAGCCTTAGCTGCATTTACCGCCGCCTTTGCGCTTTCAACATTGGTAAGGTTATCTTCTGCTAATTGTTTAGACACTGCGCCCGTTTTTGCCAATTCATTAGTACGGGCAGCATGAGCTTCAGCTGCTTTTAGCTCGGCTTTAGTTTGCAGCAGCGCGGCTTCAAGCGCTGACTTTTCACTTTGGCGCTGTGCAACAGCCATATTTGCAGCTTCTACCGCACTTTTGGCTTGCTGGTGCTGTGCCTTGGCCTGCTGAAGCTGGCTATTAATGGTGGTGGTATCAAGTTTGGCGACCACATCGCCCGCCGTTACTCTGTCACCTTCGCTGACATAAATCTCTTCTACACGCCCTGCTACTTTTGCAGAAATGCCAATTTCAGTAGCTTCAATGCGGCCATTCCCTGACACCACATCGACATTTTCAGGGCCACTGAAAACAGTACTAAAAACCACAATTAAAAACACAACGAACATAATGGATAGAATAAACGGCGTTTTTTTCACAGTGACGCTCCCTGTGGTTTATCAATAAAGGTGAAAAGTGGCGAAAGCGCCAAGGTTAATAGCTAATGTATACTGGGTGGTGTACTTTAAGCTTTGCGCTGGATCAAAGTTCTGGTAGGTTGACTATTTTGCCTATTGGCGTGTATGTCAATACTACCAGCGAACATGCGTTTACTGCCTTTGTGACCAGATTGCGCACCGCGCTTTCGACCCGAAGCCTTTGCAGCCGGTTAAAAGGAGGACATACCTGTACCATTAGAAAAGGAGGGACGTGAGGAATTACGACTGGTCTTATTCAGTCGGGTTTCGAGGTCGTTAGCTGGCCCGCCTACGCCCCGATTGGCTCGTTAGCCTCAGCTAGGGTCGTTACGACGGGTAGCTTTGATGTTTATTTCTAGCTTGAGATAAAGTCACTTTGGCAGGCTGCCGGGAGCAATTAATAGGAACCGCTAGATCATTGAAAAAATATAATTAACTGTTATTAGGGCCCTAGCTAACGGTTGCCTTTCAGGTAGTGCTATCAAATATCGCTAACATTTTTCATCTTATAATGCAAACCATTCTCATTAGCGTTGACATGATCTTTACAAAAGTTATTATGTACGCCGATTTAAAACACTAATATAAAACACACTCACACAGGGACATCTCAATGAGAATGCGCCATTCAACTCTAGCCATCGTCGTTAATATAGGCATGGTATCTATGGTTTCTGCCAATGCAATTCCAGACTCCGATAACATCGAACACGTAGTTGTGACAGCCACTGGATACGAACAAAAATTGACTCAGGCTCCTGCCAGTATTTCAGTGATTACAGCAGAAGACCTCAAAGCGCGTTCGTTTACTTCTCTTTTGGACGCGGTGCAATTTCAGGAAGGGATTGATATAGGTACAACGCGAGATAAAACAGGGCAAGGCAGCGTCAGTATGCGTGGCCTAACGGGTGAATATACCCTGCTACTCATAGATGGTCGTCGCCAAAATAACCATGGTGACATTTACCCCAACAACTTCGGTGGTAACGCCTTTAATCACATGCCGCCACTGGATACCATTGAGCGAATCGAAGTCATTCGCGGGCCAGCTTCTACTTTGTATGGCGCTGACGCTCTCGGCGGTGTTATCAATGTCATTACCAAAAAACATCGCAGCGAATGGGGCGGTAATATTACCTTCGGGCGCAGCCTGCAAACTAACAACGACTTCGGCAACGACATCACCACTGACTTTTCGGTAACAGGCCCGCTGATTGATAACGTATTGAGCTTGGGCATTCGTGGAAGTTTATACGAACAACAAGCGTCAACACCACAGTTGGCACCAGCGATTGATCCCAATGGTGTAGAGCACATACGATCGCTGGGCTTTGGCGGTGGCGGCCGCACCGTTGACAATAACAGCGAACACTATGGATTCAGCTTAAACTATACCGCAGCAGAAGGTCATGAATTTGGCTTCGACTACGACAACTCACACCAAGAGTATGACAATACGCCAGAATTCAACCTTGAAACTGGCGAAATCATTTACCCACTGGGTACTCGCGATAGCATTGAAAGTATCTGGCAGAGTCGTCGAGGCCAAGTGAATCCACGTGCTGGCTATGCGGCTGAACAAGAGTTTGACCGTGAATGGTGGGCCTTAACTTATGATGGAAAATGGGACTTTGGTACCCTTGCCGCCTCACTGTCTTTTGTCGACACCCAAAACAATGGACGTACTTTGCCGCTTAGCGTGTCAGAACGTCAATTGCTGCAACAAATGTACGATGGTACAGGCGATTATGAGGGCATAACTGAAGAGGCGCGTCGCGACCTCGCTGAAGATACTTTCTTACCTCGCCCAGCTCGCCCACTCGAAAGTCAACAATACACGTTTGATTTGCGTTTAGATATCCCGATCCAGGACGTTGTGGGCGATCACAACTTGGTATTGGGTACACAAGTTATTGACGGTGAGTTAAAAGACGGTGTGTTTGGTCTGGAGTCTGGCTCGCCCGGCGCAGTGCAGGAACAAAAGATGTACTCATTGTTCCTTGAAGATAACTGGAGTTTCATCGACGATATGACAGTGACCGCTGGTTTCCGTTATGACAATCACGATGTATTCGGTAGCCAGACTTCCCCTCGTATCTACGCGGTTTACAATATTTCAGATTATTGGACAGTGAAAGGCGGTGTTAGTACGGGTTATAAAACACCAGAAACTACCGATTTATACGATGGCATTACCGGTTTCGGTGGTCAAGGTACCAGCCCATTTGCAGGTAACCCTGAGCTCACGCCTGAAACGAGTGTTAACTCAGAGATCGCGCTGTATTGGAGTCGCGATGCCCACAGTTTCAATATTACCTACTTCAAAACTGATTTTGACGACAAGATCGCACGTGGTGATACGGTACAAAGTTGTGCGACAACCGGTGGCGTTCGCCCTTGCGTAAACTTAGGGGAATATGATGAGTTGGGTTATGACACCTATAGCCAAAACATCAATATCGACAAAGTAGAACTGCAAGGTGTGGAAATTGCGGGCCGGTATGGCATTACTGAAGATTGGTCGCTGTATGCCAACTATACGTGGACTGACAGCGAGCAAAAGAGCGGCTCTCAAATTGGCCTACCACTTACCAATACCGCAGAGCACATGGCCAATGCCAACCTTACTTGGGATATTAACGCCGACTTGAATGTTTATCTGCAAGCAGAGGTTCGTTCAGATAGATACCGTGGCTACGACTCTACGTTAGATCGCGAGCTCTATTTTAAAAGTTACACCATGCTGCATTTAGGTGCTCGCTGGCAACTCAATGAATACGTAGTCGTAAATTTACGAGTAAACAACTTACTCGATAGAGACTTTACCACTTACTCTGTGACCTATGACGATCTCAATGGCGATGGCCAATTTGAATATCTCACAGGCCGAGGCGTGACCAGTGAAGTGAACTTTACTGACGACTATAACGTTAAGGACAAGGCCAGAAACTTTTGGGCTGGTGTGACGGTGAGTTTTTAATTCATTGAATTAACAAAGCTTGCCAAAAGCGGTCGTGGAAAACACGGCCGCTTTTTCATTTTACGCCGGCTATTCAACAGCCTCTTGAGCAGCGTTTAATGGTGCTTTACGACGACGAGATTGCCCCAGCACCACACCAGACAAAATTAAACCACACGCCATCAACTGACTACTTGTCAGGCTCTCATCCAGCAACCAAAAAGCAAATCCAATGGTATAAACAGGAATGAGATTGCTAAAAATAGTCGCCTTGGTCAGGTCCATTTTGGTAATCGCGATGTTGTATAGCAATGCCGTTGTAATGATAAAACTTACAACACTTAAGGTGTCGAATAGTGAAAATCGAGTCGTGTTGCCCATTTGATTTCTAAAATCCATCCCCATAATGATGAGGCTCCCGAAGTGGTTGGGAGTAATTATTGTTAAAAGGATATTAGAAACAATGAAACGTACTATTCTCGCCAGTATCTTTGGCGCGCTTTCTTTAAATACTTTCGCAGCTTCGCCTTCATATGACTTTGTTAAAGCTGGATACGTACAAGCAGACATTGAAGACGCAGGCGACTTCGAGCCTAGCGGTTTTCAAATTCAAGGCTTCAAATCACTTAACGAAAATGTATACCTGACAGGTCGTTATGGTCAGTTAGGTGAAGATGTATCTGGTGTTGATATTGATTTGGACTACGCGTCTGCAGGTTTCGGCTATAGATATGGTCTAACTCAGAATACTGACTTCTTTGGTGAAGTTACTTACGAATATGTAAATATCGATGTCGAACTAGACTCTATTTCGGGTGAAGACGACAATGGCTATGGCATTACTGCCGGTATTCGTTCAATGCTGTCAGAGCAATTTGAGCTTCGCGGTGCTATCCGCTATATCGACATTGAAGACGACGAAACAGCTTTTGAAATTGGCGCAGACTATTTCTTTACACCACAATTCTCTTTCGGTGCGACTTACGTTATCGCTGATGATGTTGACCTTCTAGGCGTATCTGCACGTTACACCTTCTAACACCTTTGATGGGTTAACGTACTCGCAACAAAGCCACGTTACACAACGTGGCTTTTTTATTGAGCTACGCAAACCAGTCTCTTTAGCCTTTTGGCTTAATGTGTTCGGGCGCTGTCGGCAGGTTAGCTGCTCCTTCCTGCTCAAGATTGAGCGCAGTAATTGGAAATGGAATGACAATCCCTTCTTCATCAAAACGCTTTTTAAGCATTTTTATGAAGGCGCTCTTTATGAAGAAGCGATTGAAGTACTCACGGGTTCTCAGCATTACTGTTAAGTTGATACTAGAATTGTCGAAAGTGTGAAACAGAACAAAAGGTTGATAAGTTTCAACACCAAACTCGTGCTGCTCTAGAATTGTATTGGCAACCTCTAAACATACGTTTTCAACATGCTCTAAATCAGAGCTATAATGCACGCCAACTTCAACAGGCACCGACAGTTCGCGTTCAGGGTAGTAGTAGTTAATCAACTTTGAATTAGACAACTTACTGTTAGGCATGATCACGATGTTGTTAGGTAGCATTCTAACCCACGTTGAGCGCCATCCTATTTTCTCAACAAAACCTTGTTCTCCAGAATCCAGCTCGATGAAATCGCCTATACGAATGGGTTTATCCATTACCAACTGAATACCCGAGAAGAAGTTTTCAAGCGTTGGCTGTAGCGCTAGTGCTACTGCGAGCGAAGTAATGCCTAACGATGCAACAATGGGTGTTACCGACACCCCCATGGTGCTTAATATAATCAAAATTGCTAATACAGCAAAAAGCGCTCTAACTGCTCCACCAGCAATTGCGCTAGTATTTTTAACTATGGTTGACTGGTCGCGATAACGGCTCAACGAGTAAGTGACAAAACGCTCGAAGAAGAGAAATAAAGTAATGATGAGGCCAGCTTCGATAACAATGGTTAGCGCTTTAATCGCCCCTTCATCTTCTATCTGAAATACTGAAACAATACTTTTAACCAACAGCAGGAAAATAACCCAGATAAGCAAATTAAGTGGGGCATTTAACGACAGCACAAGCACGCGATAGATATCAGACATACTGCTGTTTTCTGAACGCGCTTTAGCTTTCAAACGCACCAAAATAAGTCGTTTAACAATGAAGAGCACAATAACAACGCCTACTAATCCGGCTATTGCTATTGCCTGCTGGTTTTCAAGAAGTTGAGTGCTGTCCACGGCTGACGGGGCTCCTGCATATATAAGTAGGCACTTTTTATTTTAAGCTACACCTTAGTACGAGAAAGAAGAGGCAAAAGGTGCACCAATTGTTTGCTCGTATTACAAAGTCCATTGTACAAACCAGGCCTCAGGAGTTGCACCTTCAACTTGGCTAATATCTGCCACAAGGGAAAAGGGTCGTTGATTCAGTCCTATGACTAGTTTAAAAAGACGATCGCTGTAGTCTTCCGCACTTTTTTCATTAAACGCGTCACAGAGTCGAGCGGTGACTACTCCGTTTACGTAAATGCGAATACTCTTAAAGTTGAGGTTTATTTTTCAGCCAATGTTAACAGCGCTTCGTTATCGGGAAAGCGTTCAAGCCCCTGTTTTAGAATTATATTTGCCTTCTCGGGCATGTTGTTTTCGCGTAAAGCTAATACGTAGTTGTGAACATAAACATGTTGGTTCTGCCCTACTTCATAGCCTTTCTTAAACCAAGCCACTGCTTGGTTGTCGTTTTGCTCTAAGTAATAATTGGCAATCAGGAAATAACTTAACCAGTACGTTGGCCATGTATGCGACGCGGTTTCCAAAAACGCCAATGAACGCGCTTTATCTCCCACTTTAAGCATGTCGTAAGCCGCACTTACATAAGTGAACGGTGTCATCTCAGGCGAGGTTACATTAGGAGGAACGGGTGCCAAATACCAGTAATTTCCTCTTCCCCACGTTCTTTCAAAAAGCTCAAGCGACATTTCGTGATTAGGCGTAAGGCCGGTATGTAAAGTAACCGTCCCCTTATCACTATCGAACCCAATAACAACAGCGTAGTGCCATTGGGGTAATAACTGGATGGACAAATTTTGAAAAACAATCACTGGGATATCGTCTTTAACTAACGACATAATTGACGTTAACGTGCCTCGCTCAGTATATGGCAAGAAACCAAATTGTCGGGTAGCGCTCACCATTTCGAGTTGTAAACTCCCTTCTTTATTGGGAATGAACAACTTAGGCGCAATATCATTTGGAGAGGTGCTTTCACCATAGTAACCAAACACTTCAGATAGTGTGGTAGGCCCGCAATAAAACTGTTCTTGGGGGAAAAACGGAACAGATTGAATAGTGTGAGATTCAGGTAAAGAGGCTAGTCCCTCTTGCCGCAGCTTGTCAGCCTGAGGTGTGGACTGACAGCCTGAAAGCAAAAATAGAAGCGAAAGGCCTGCTAACGCGCAGGCCTTTTTAACTGAATTGATCATTCAATTAACTGTTCACTGGACGAATAAATGGGTAAACGTCAGTTACTCCAATTAGGTCCAAAATTGCGATAATAGCAAGTACAGTAAGTACTGCGCCTACAACGCCACCCGCTGGCGCTTTATTAATTTCATCATTTAATTGCGCAATTTCGCTGTCGGTCATGCCGTTGATTCTGGCGATAGCCTGGTTGCTATCTACACCTAAGCTAACCAATTTACTCTGCACGTCTGCACGATTAACCATGTCAATTAGCTGCTGCTTATTGTAGTAAGCGGCTTGAGTTTGCATTACGGAATCTGAGCTAATTGCTTCTGCATGCACGCTGCCTGACATTAAAACCGTTGCCGAAAAGCAACCAATCGCAATTTTTTTCAAAAATTTCATGATGTTTCCCTCTTTAAAATGCCCAGTTTTATTCTTCTTTTGCGTTACCTAACTCACGATAAACTAGAGTGAAATAAAACTTCGCACTGATTCAGCAGACGCATTTGCGCTCTGCGGTTTATTTTCAGTAGATAAGCACAGCAAGATTAAGACCAACTAAAAAGGCGTTTTTTGATAATAGACAGGGTTCCATTTTTTCTCTTTAAAGTAACGATTTATATGACCTTTATGCGAAAAATATTGGTCAAAGCTTTATTCGTTAATTTTGCATTGATGCATCACCGCGCGCTGACTTTTATGTAATATTTTCTTTATGCTGGAATTATTTGCTTGCCGCTAATTTAAAAAGAGCAACAATCAATAAGAGTCACTCTGTGGAATGAGCGAGTGTTTCGAAACGCCTATTTCACGTCTCATACCATACGGAGTTAAGTTTCAGGTGCAATTTTTGACAAAAACACGCTATAAAAGACAGCATCGGGGTTAATACTTTCTTTAGCGTTTGGATAAAAAGCACATCAGCGCAAAAACTGTTCAAAATTCCCTCGACATGTAGCCCTCAATTCCTTATAGTGCGCGCGCTTTTATATATTAGTGAAGTGACAACCGCTTTCACTACTATCTCTTCTCATCGTTTTACCCCTGGATACCTGTTTTGATTACCACCGCAAATATCACAATGCAGTTTGGCTCTAAGCCATTATTTGAAAATATTTCCGCAAAATTCGGCAACAGCAACCGATACGGCCTAATTGGTGCAAACGGTTGTGGCAAGTCTACCTTTATGAAAATTCTAAGCGGTAAACTTACTCCATCGTCGGGCAACGTTTCTATGGCGCCAGGCACAAAGCTAGGTATCTTGAGTCAGGACCAGTTTGCGTTTGAAGAGTTTAGCGTAGTCGATACCGTTATCATGGGTGACCGTGAACTATGGGAAGTTAAACAAGAGCGCGACGCCATTTACAGCAAGGCTGAAATGAGCGAAGAAGATGGCATGCGCGTGGCGGACTTGGAAACCCAATTTGCCGAGATGGATGGTTACACTGCTGAAGCACGCGCTGGCGATATCTTAAACTCTGCAGGCATCGACGAAAGCTATCATTTTGGTCTTATGAAAGAAGTCGCGCCCGGTAAAAAAGTACGTGTGCTTTTGGCGCAGGCGTTATTTGCCGAGCCTGACATTCTGCTTCTAGACGAACCAACCAACAACTTGGATATCTACACCATCAGTTGGCTAGCTGAAGAGCTGAACAAACGTAAATCGACCATGCTTATTATTTCGCACGACAGACACTTTCTAAACTCTGTATGCACGCACATGGCCGATATCGACTATGGTGAGCTGCGCGTTTATCCGGGTAACTACGACGACTACATTCAAGCTGCCATGCTCGTTCAAGAACAGCTTCATGCAGAGAATGCTAAGAAGTCAGCGGAAATTGAAGAGCTACAGAGCTTCGTAGCGCGATTCTCTGCCAACGCATCGAAAGCGAAACAAGCCACCTCGCGTGCCCGCCGTCTTGAGAAAATTGAATTAGCTGAGGTAAAAGCGTCTAGCCGTCGTAAGCCTTATATTGTGTTTAACCAACATAAGAAACTTCACCGACTTGCTATTACTCTTGAAGAGCTAGGCCATAGCTACCCAGATCTTCCGCTATTCGACAATGCTAACTTGCTATTAGAAGCAGGTCAGCGCTTGGCGATTATTGGTGAGAACGGGGCCGGCAAAACCACGCTTTTGAAGTGTTTGGTTAATGACATTGAACCTACCGCAGGTAGCTATAAGTGGGCTGAAAACGCTGCGATTGGTTACATTCCGCAGGATAACGCTAAATACTTTGCCGAAGATATCACTATGTTTGAGTGGATGAGCCAATGGCGTAGCCCCAAACACGATGACCTGCAAATAAAAGGTATGTTAGGACGTTTGCTATTTACGTCTGACGACTTCAACAAACGCGTGCAGGTATGTTCTGGTGGTGAGAAAAACCGTTTGCTGTTTGGAAAGCTAATGCTTCAAGACATCAACGTATTGGTAATGGATGAACCCACTAACCACATGGACATGGAGTCGATTGAAGCCTTGAACAATGCGCTATACAAGTTTGATGGCACTGTTATTTTTGTTAGTCACGACCGTGAATTCGTTTCGTCACTGGCGACGCAAATCATCGAAATTAAAGACAAGAAACTGAATCACTTCGATGGAAACTACGAAGAGTTTTTGGCGCATAAAGAAAACGCGTAATTATATATCGATGCCTTCATCAATAGATGAAGTGAGCCACATAACAAAACGGGCACTTATTTAAGTGCCCGTTTTTTGTTTCAGTATATTAAAAGCTTACTGACCAGATAAATACTTGCCAACCGCTGTCGCTAAGCGGTCAAAGTAGTTAACAATCGTATTTTTAATTGGCGCTAACTCTTGTTCCGTTATTTCATCAAAGTTATCTGGCGGTGTGAAATCTTCAACACGCTCATTTTTTAGCGCATCATCTTGAAATTCGGTAAACACTGGCAGCGTTAAGATATCAACTGGCTTGTCTAAACGCTCAATACTAACGTTAAAGCTTGCCGAAGCAATATAGTGATCGGTACCCAAAAAACTACGCGTAAACAGTCCGAACCCTTTGCTTTGATGCTCTGAACATCCATAAGTACCGCACTCGGTAATAGCCACCGTCGGCGCTTCTTCAACAATAATCACAGTGGCAATGCCTTTGTCTAACAATGATTTTCTTAACGTGTTTTGCTTTTCATTAAAAGACCCGTTCCCGCCTTCACCCATCACAAAATCGAGAGCGCCTGCGTCGCCTACCATCGACGAAATATCTACAGTAGTGAAACGACTGTTTTGCTCAATGGCTTTTTTGAATGTGCTATACAGCGTGTTGTTCAATTGCCAGTCGTAGCTATATTCTTTCGTAAAATTGTTAAATTTAGTGGTACCGATATGCGTGTGAGTGGGAAACTTTTTAGCGCTAACCCATACGCCAACTTTTGGTTTTGGTGGAGCAACTGGCTTGCTAACTGGCTCTTTAGTCGATTCGCCTTTCGTGGTTCCATCATTTACGCTGTCGCCATCTTGCACCACATCTTCTTGCTCTGTGCTTTCAGTTGGCGTGGCTTCCTCGCTCTTAGGTTGAGAAGGAACGCTTTCGCCAGAATCCATACCTCGTTGCGTAACACACCCTGCAGCCAACATTAATACGGCTAACAGAACAGTAAACTTTGTCACAAACTTCATAACACTTCCTTATTTCAAAGCCATTTAAGTTAATACTAAATTTCTACCTAAAAGACCATTCTCATATTACTGAAAACGTGGGTCAGTGCATTGGCGGAATTAAGCAGTAAAAAGTCTGCGCGCTGACCTTCTGTAATGCTGCCTATGTCACTCTCTAGCCCCATAAATTGAGCCGGCGTGGCACTCGCCATTTTGCTCGCATCTTCTAACGTTACACCGCAATCATTGTGCGTATTCAAAACTGCACTATGCATATCCAAGCACGAGCCAGCCAGTGTTTTGCCGTCTGGCGTAGTCAGTTTATCGCCATGCCTAACGATCTCGGTATTAAAAAAGTGAAGACGCTCAATATCACTGCCCACATGCGCCATAGCATCGGTAACCAACATGGCGCGGTTGGCAGTTTTCACGTTTAATGCCAACTCAGCACTTTTGCGGTGTAAGTGGTGATGATCGATAATAAAACCACAATATACTCTGTCATTAAGCAACGCGGCACCAACGGCCCCAGGCTCCCGGGAGGTTAATGCAGACATAGCGTTGTACAAATGCGTAAAGCCTGTAGCTCCCGCGTCGATAGCCGCCTGAACTTGCTCATAGCTGGCATTGGTGTGCCCAATTGCAACCACAACTCCTTCAGCAACCATTTCTTTTATGAAGCTAGTACTCACCGTTTCTGGTGCGACCGTAAGTAAGACTTTACCAATGTCTTTGCGACATAAGGTTGCAAGCTCTACGTCAGAAGGCGTTCTTATAAATTGTGCTTCGTGCACGCCCTTTTTTGCCTTGCTCAAAAAGGGCCCCTCAAAGTGAATTCCTTTTATTAACGCTTTAATGCACTCTGGGCCGCCCGCCATTACTTCCGCAATGGCATCCGCCGCCTGAGCCATTGTTGAAGCATTATCGGTAATGATAGTTGGCAACATGGACGTTGTGCCGAAACGAAGATGAGCCAGCGCCATGGTTTCTACTATAGCGGCAGAAGGGCTATGGTTAAAAAGCACACCACCACCGCCGTTCACTTGCGTGTCGAAATAACCGGGAATGAGCTTTCCGTTGTAAATACTACTGAGCTCTGCTGAGGTCGCATCGCTAATACTGACTATCTTGCCGCTATCAGCTGTGATTGTCTGGTTTTCAAGCCAACCTTTTGGCGTTAAAACCTGCTCGACAGTAATCGATTCTTTCATTCGCTTTTTACTCTTTTGGCAAAGCTGATAGCGCCATATTCAGCACTTTTTAGCGGCGCTGTTAAATTAGAAGAGATAGAAGGCGAAAGTAAAGGCGTGTAAACATCAGCAAGGCCACCAACTAAACATAGCGGCAATGTAGAAGCCTGATTAATCAATGCTTCACCCAACTGATTGAGGTAATTTGCTCCCTTTCGAATAAGAGAGGTCGCGGCGGCACACTGGTCTCGATAAGCCTGTATAACCACTGGGGCAATATCACCAAAATCTGCAGCGTTGTAATTTGCCACCAAGGTCACTAATTGCTGAGGTGACGCTAAATTAAGGTGTTCACAAACTCGGTTCTTTAGTTCACTAACGGGCTCTACGCCGTCATAAGAAAGCAGTACATGCTTTATAGCTGATAAGCCCAACCACGCACCACTTGCATCATCGCCAACTTGCAGGCCGTAACCACCTTTGTCAGTGAACACACCCTTGTCGTAATGGGTTGCCGCTGAACCTGTACCGCAAATAATAAGGGCTCCAGACTGATTATCGTGCGCGCCCAAACAAGCGGCGTGTAAATCACTTATTACCACGGTATCGGCAAATGGGTTGTCTAACTCCAAAAAAGACTGCTTTGCTTGAGGAATATTCGCCCCTGCCAATCCGGCAGCTAGCAACACTTCTTCGCATGTAATCGGCAACGCAGCACTTTCTATTGCGTCTAACGTTGCATCTATTACCGACCCCATTGCTTGTTCGGGGTTGGTCATTATATTTGCAGGGCCTGCCGCCCCTTCACCTAATGTATTGCCATCAATATCTTGCAACAATGCACGGCACCGGGTGCCACCACCGTCAATACCCACTACATATTTGTAACTCACGGGTTACCTGCTTCTCTAAACTATTCAATACAACTTGTTGTATGCACTTTACCACACCGATTTCACAGAATAACTTGCTTTCTTGCCAGTAATGCAGCTTTTCACGTTACCTGAAGGCCCTTATACCATATATGACCCTCTCCGATTGCAAGACACCGTGTTGATTTATTAACGTGATTCATTGCTGCCATATATTCGGCTTTTTCGTGAAGTCAATTGACTTCTAGCCTTGATGGTTGTTCGCAT